>JAIRLE010000165.1 GCA_031259605.1 Zoogloeaceae bacterium | reverse complement strand
TACAGGTCATGCGTTTCCTGGATCGCGCCGAAACGCTCCACCTGTCCGCCCATCGCCCGGATTCGCCGCCCGTCCGCGCCGCTCTCAAATCTTCGGCAAGGTGACGCCCACCTGCCCCTGGTACTTGCCGCCGCGATCCTTGTAGGAAGTCTCGCACACCTCGTCGGACTCGAAAAAGAGCACCTGGGCGCAGCCCTCGCCCGCGTAAATCTTGGCGGGCAGCGGCGTGGTGTTGGAAAATTCCAGGGTGACGAACCCCTCCCATTCCGGCTCGAAGGGGGTGACGTTCACAATGATGCCGCAACGCGCGTAGGTGCTCTTGCCCAGGCAAACGGTAAGGACGTTCCGGGGAATGCGGAAATACTCGACGGTGCGCGCCAGCGCGAAGGAATTGGGCGGGATGATGCAGACCTCGGCGTCGATCTCGACGAAGGACTTGGGGTCGAAGGCTTTCGGGTCGACCACGGTGGAATTGATGTTGGTAAACACCTTGAATTCCGGCGCGCAGCGGATGTCGTAGCCGTAGCTGGAGGTGCCGTAGGAGACGATTTTCCGCCCTTCGATCTCGCGCACGAGCGACGGTTCGAACGGCTCGATCATGCCGCATTCATTTGACATGCGACGTATCCACTTATCCGATTTGATGGTCATGGCGACGAACTCTCGACCGAAAAAATAAAGATGGGATTCTACGCGATAGCTACGCGATTAGCGGACAGGACAGTGCCGGAGCAGCAAAAATCAGCGACAGCCCTTCAGGGCTGTCGGTCTAACTCCATTGGGAAGGTGTTTCTCTCCCTCGAGAATGGCTACGGTCGAAACCCCGGCCGAGGCCGGGATCTCAACCTTCGCATCGCCCTGAAGGGCGAGGTTTCAAACCGGAGTTTTACGATGAACAGGTTCCGAGGAAGATGGCGTGGTCGCAGGCATCGCCCATGACGCTGCCGCCGACAAGGTTTACTGTCTGCTGTCCTTTGTCTTTTGTCCTTCGAGGAGGGCGGATTCCCGATGTCCGGTTTCCGTTCCCTGGTGCTCGATGCGGTACAGCCAGGCGAGGAGTTCGGCGACGGCGAGGTAGAGCTGGCTGGGGATGTGTTCGTCCAAATCGACCTGCATCAGGAGCGAAAGCAGTTCCGGGGATTCGTGCACATAGACGCCGTGTTCCCTGGCGCGGGAGATGATTTCTTCGGCGATCAGTCCGCGCCCCTTGGCGACGACCCTGGGGGCGGCGTCGGCTTGGCGATAGGCGAGCGCGACGGCTTCACGCCGTTCTTCATGCGGCGGGCGCGGCTTCGACATGGGTATTGCGCGGATGACTGACGGCAAACGCGGCAAGTTTCAGCCCTGCCGTAGCGAACTGCTGTTGCAAGACGCCATTGGCGGCGGCAAGCCGGGCGCGGGCGGCGTCGTTTTTTACCTTGAGCCGGATTTCGATTTCCTTGCCGCCGGTAAGCCGCAGGGTTGCTTCCACGCCGCCCAGGCGCGGCAGGGTAAGGATGAGGCGTGTCGTCCAGTTGGCGGCGGTATTTTCGCCGTGCTCGTGACGGCCTTCTTCTTCGATGATCTCCCAGTCCATTTTCTGCCCCGGCCAGACCTGGCCCTGCCAAACGTAGACATTGGTCGCCAGGGCTTCCAGTTGCTGCTGCACCAACGGCGCGAGTTCGCGGGCGATGACTTGCCCTTGTCCCATGCTGACGCGCAGGACGGCCTCGCCATCAAGGCGCGCGGCAACGGCTGCCGCCTGTTGCGCGGCGGCATTCGCGGTCGTTGCCGCGCCAGGCGCAACGGCGGAAGCGGCGGCTTGCGGCGACGCGCCCGCCCCGGCACTGGCGGCGGCTCCCGTTCCGGTATTGGCGGCAACTCCCGCCCCGGCATTGGCGGCGGCTCCCGCACCAGCGCCTTGCTGTGCCGTACCCGCGCTCATGTGCTGCGCGCCAGCGCCGCCGGGGGAAAGGCGGCCTTGCGGCTCGGCCAGCAAGGCCGTCAGGGGAACCTTGCCTGCCGCCCATTGCGCCTGATGCGCCTCATAGAACATGCCGCTTTTGGCAAGCGCGGCCCTCAAGGCGGGCGCGAGATCGGCGGCGTTTTCGGGAAAGCGTTGCACGACAGGCTGGGCGTTATTCAGCGGCGCGGGCTGCGGACGTTTGCCGCCTTCCTTGTCGAGCGCCCCCAGCAATTCGCCGATCAGCCGTCCGGCGACGGTGAGCCGGGTGGCGACGGAAGTATTTTTGCCGCCGCCTTCTTCCGCCGCCCGCGCGCCGCCTTCTTTGGCCGTTGCCACGGCCAGGGTGAGTTTGCCGTTTTGTTCCACGACTTCCAGTTCCAGCGTGTCGCCTGGGCGGGCGGCAAAGGGCAGGGAAAGAGTGAGGTCGCGCTGGGCGACGCTGGCGCGGTAGAGGCCGTTGGGCAGGAGCGTCTGGATGATGGCGGCAAGGCGTTGACCGGGCGCGAATTCGCGCAGGGATTCGGAAAGTTTCTGTCCGGCTTGCGCGGGCTGGGTAAGCAGCGCGTCGGTGAGCTTCAGGCGGGCGATCGCGTCGGCAGGAATCATGCCCGGCTCCGGCGCTTATGTGGCCGGTTTCGTCCCGCTCCCGCCAAAGGCCTTGAGCAGGGTGGCGATGTCCTGGCGCAGGGGTTCGGCACGTTCAGTGACGGCGCGCAGATTGGCAAGGCTTTCCTCAATGGCGGCACGGTCGAATTCCCGCGCGGGCGGCAGATAGCCGGAATTGATCTGCGTGTTCACCTGCCGGGCGCTCAGGGCGGCTTTTTCCCATTCTCCGGATTCAGCAAGCCGGACGATTTCGCGCAACACCAGAGACAGGTTCTGGTAGGGCGTCTTGCTGGACATGGGATCGTTCAACTGTCCTGCTGTTTGTCGGGATCGATTTGCCGCCAAGCGTCGTGGATTTCTCCCAGCAGGGATTGCACTTCGTCCAGGGTTGGCACGTCGTTTTTCATGTTGGCCCATAGGAGTCTCGACACCATGTAGTCGTAGAGGGCGGACAGGCGTTCCGCCAGTTCGCCGCCCGCCTGCACGTCCAGGCTGGCTTTCAGGCCATTGGTGATGATGTCGATGGCCTTGGAAATGTTCGTCCCGCGCTCGGCGAAGCGGCCTTCGCTGGCATGAACGCGGGCGACGGAAATCGCGCTTGCCGCGCCCTCGAAAAGCAACACCACCAGCCGGTGCGGGCTGGCGGCGCGGACATCGGATTCACGCGCCAATGCGGCATAGGCGCCGGTCGGGTTTTGACGATTGCCAAACATGTGCGCTCTCTTTGAATCGTGTTTAACTGGAGGAAGCCGACAGCGAGGCCAGCGTCTGCGTCAGATAGGAACTCGTCGTGTTCAGGTTGGAGAGTAACACATCCAGCGCGGAAAATTGGGCGCGGTAGCGTTCCTCCACTTTTTCCAGCCGTAATTCCAATGCTTCCTGACGCTCTTCGAGATTACGAATGCTGGCGCTCAGACCGTCCTTGCTGGTCTGGATGCTGCCCGTTGTGCCGGTGAAGTAATCGATTCCCTTATCAAAGGCCGTGCCTATCTTGGCGGCGAAATTGGCGATCGCCTCGGGGTCCTTGGCGACTGCCGCCGCCAGTTTCTCCGCGTCCAGCGTCAAGGCGCCGTCCTTGCCGACGGAAATGCCGATGCCGGAAAGCGTCAAATCGCCCTCGCTGGTGTTGAACACCAGTTCTCTCAGGGTATTTTGCGCATTGCGCAAAATGCTGTTGCCCTGCAAGTCGCCCGCCACCTTGGTTTCGGCATCGTAAGCGCCCAGGCTCGCCATGCTGTTGGCCGCGTCGTTATAGGCTTTGACAAAGGCTTCCAGCGAGGATTTCAGCTTGTCCTCGGTATTTCTGCTGATGGTCAGCGTGGTCGTTTTTCCCGCGGAGTCAGCGGCGAGATCCAGCGTCACGCCCGACAGGGCCGAGGTAATCTTGTTGGACTGGCTGGCAATCATCACGCCATCCAGCTTGATTTCGGCGTTGCTGGCAGCCACTGTCAAAAAATCGTCGCCAAAAACCACGCCGCCGCCGCCGGCAATGAAGTCGTTATCGTCTCCTTCCGCGCCATTGAGCACCAGCCTTTTTCCGTCCGTGCCGTTGATGATGCTGGCAGTCACGCCACTTCTGGCGGCGTTGTTGTTGATGGTGTCGCGCAAGGTTTCCAGGGTTTCCCCGGCGCTGGTGTTGATGCTGACATTGCGTTCGTCCCCGCTTCCAAATATGATCTCGAACGTGCCTGTCTGCAACTCGCCGTTTGCCACCACGTTTGAAATATCTTTTTGTCCGTTCGCCAGTTTTATTACTTCCAGCGTATAGCGTCCCGCCGTGGCACCTTCCTCCACGCTTACCTTGCCGACCTTGTCGTCCGCCAGTGTGCCGGCATAGGTGGCGAATTTTTCCGCCGCCGATTGCAGCGTGGCGGGCTTCAGCGCCTGCGCCGCCGTTTGCAGGGCACCCAGCTTGCTGCTCAACGTTCCCAGGGCGGAAATCTTGGTGTTATAGGACGTCACCTGACTCTGTATCGCGGTCAGCGGCCTGCGTTCCACTGCCATGAGTCCTTCGAGCAGGGTGGTCAGATCGGCACCGGAACCGACGCCCAGCGCGGAAAAAGTTGCCATGATGAATCTCCTTTAGTTTTAGTTCCAGTAAAAATCAGCGGTCATGTCACGCCTGTTGCCGGATGAACAATCCTTTGAGGGTGTCCAGCGCCTGTGCAAGCTTCAATGCGTCTTCGGAAGGAATCTGGCGAATCACGTCGCCGGTTTCATTGTCGGTTACCTTGATCACCAACTCGCCGCTTTCTTCATCGATAGAAAAGGTAAGCGAAGTGTTGTAGGGTTTGACGAATTCGCGTAATTCCTTGACCCCTTCCTGCAATTTTTGCCGTGTGAGCGCTTCTTGTTGGTCGGGGTCCAGTTCCTCTTCTGCTTCTTGCGCGGCGGTCTGCTGTGTTGCGGCCTGCGTTGCCGCCTGGCGCGCGGTGAAGACATTGCCTGGCTCCGCGCGCTCCCAATCGGCGCGAGCGGCTTCTTCCCTGGCGACGACGGGCGCGGCCTCCATTTCCGCCAGTTGCGGGCGACGAACACTATCGGCATTGCCGCCCGCGCCTTCGGCCAGGGTTTCACGGCTGACGGGCGCGGTAGGCGCGCGGCCTTGCGGCGTGCTATTGGCGAGCGGAGCTACTGGTGCCGCGCCGCTGATGCTGGCGATATCCATGATAAATTACCTCCCCTTGATTCATTATGGCAGGTGCCGCGGCAACAAAAACCGGAGACGAGACCCGCTCTGGCGAAAACCCCCCGCGCCTTGTCGTGTGTCGTCTCCATGTCGCCCTGGCCTCCTGTTTATAGCGTTAAAGCCTCCCCCTTGCAAAAAGGAGGAGGCGCGATTTCAGGCGTCATCGCAACAGCGAGAGCACCGTCTGCGGCAAGGTATTGGCCTGCGCCAGCATGGCGGTGCCCGCTTGCTGCAATATCTGTGCCCGCGACAGCTTGGCCGTTTCCGAAGCGTAGTCCGCGTCCATGATGCGGCTCTTCGCGGCTTCCGTGTTTTCCTGCGCGGCGGAAAGCTGCACCAGCACACCCTC
>JAIRLE010000124.1 GCA_031259605.1 Zoogloeaceae bacterium | reverse complement strand
CGCGCCTCCACCCCGGCCAGCGGAACCCCTGCGCGCAGGCGCGTTCCCCGTGTTGGCCTCGATATGGACGGAAAGACCGGGACGGATATTGCTCCTGCGCACACCGTAGCCCCGGAAGTTGCCGCCGTATCTCCCGTAACCATAGATCCCTCCATACAGCGGCGCGTCGTAGATGATGTCACGACGTTCGGCGTTGGCGCGCAAGGACTCGGCCTCGGCTTTTTCCCGCTCCACGCGCGCTTCCAGGGCAGCCTGCTCCGCTTTTGCCTTTTGTTCGGCGGCATGTGCGGCGTCACGCGCCTGGCGCTCACGCGCCATGTTATCCACATGGCGTTGCAGGCGTTCCTCCTCGGCGCGTGCGGCGTCGGCATCGGGAAGGGCTTCCGCCGCGATTTCCGCGCGGGTGATCGCGCCCGCAGGGCAAGGCGCGGTGGAAATGGTGGTTTTGCCATTTTCAACGCATTTGTAGGCTTGCGACGCCGCGACGCCCGCATGCAGGCCAGAGGCAAGCGCAAGGGCAGCGAAAAGCAGTATCCGGTTCATGATGTGGTGCCTGGTCAGTATTCAAAAAACGCGCGGCGCAAGAAAACGCCATGCACACTATCGTTATAGCGCAAAAATCCGCCGCAATGTTTGCCGCACACCCAATTGCCAGGGCGGCAGACGCAGATCGAAAACCTGTTGCAGGCGGGCGCAGTCCAGCCGGGAGTTGGCGGGGCGAAGGGCGGGAAGCGGGTAAGCGCGCGAAGGAACGGGCTTCAAGCCTTCCGCCGTCAGTTTGAGCGCGTATCCCGCTTTTTGCGCTTCGGCAAGGATGAAGGCGGCGTAGGCGTGCCAACTGGTAGCGCCCGCTGCCGTCAGATGGTAGAGGCCAAAGGGGAAATCCTCCGCTTCCCGCATCCTTTGCCGGTAGCGCCGCAAAATCCGCGCCGTCGTTTGGGCGATCAGGGCTGCGGATGTGGGCGCGCCGTATTGGTCATCGACGACATTCAGGGTTTCCCGTTCCGCCGCCAGGCGCAGGATGGTCTTGGCGAAGTTGCCGCCCTGCGCGCCGACAACCCAGGAAGTGCGGAAAATCAGGAATTGCGCGCCGCTGGCCTGCAAGGCCAGCTCGCCCGCCAGCTTGCTTTGGCCGTAGACATTGAGGGGATTCGGCACGTCTTCCTCCTGGTATGCGTCCTTTGCCGTGCCGTCAAACACATAGTCGGTCGAATAGTGCACCACCAGCGCGCCGATGGCGGCGGCGGCTTCGCCCAGGACGCCAGGCGCGACGGCATTGACGGCATGGGCGATGTCCGCTTCTGTTTCGGCCTTGTCAACCGCGGTATAGGCAGCGGCATTGACGATGACGCCAGGACGGTATTCGGCAACCCGGCGGCGCAGGGTTTCAGGATCAGCGAGATCAAAAGACGGACGATCAAAGGCCAGCAGTTTCCCCAGCGGCGCAAGCGCGCGCCGCAACTCGAATCCCAATTGACCTCCGCAGCCGGCAAGCAGGATGGGGCGTTCAGGCATGGGCGCCGCCGTAATGCCGCGTCATCCATTCGCGGTACGTGCCGCTTTGTACATGCGCCACCCAATCATCGTGTTCCAGATACCAGCGCACGGTTTTTTCAATGCCGCTCGCAAAGGTTTCCCGCGGCTTCCAGCCCAGTTCCCGTTCGATTTTGCGCGCGTCAATCGCGTAGCGGCGGTCATGGCCGGGACGGTCGGCAACGTGGACAATCTGGCGCGCGTAGGGCAGCGCGTCGGCGCGCGGCCTGAGCGTGTCGAGCAAGGCGCAGATTGCCTTGACCAGCGCGAGGTTGCTCATTTCATTGCCTCCGCCCACGTTGTAGGTTTCTCCCGGCTGTCCTGCCGCCAGGATGCGGCGGATGGCGGCGCAATGATCACTGACGTAGAGCCAGTCGCGCACCTGTTGGCCATCGCCATAGACTGGCAAGGGCTTGCCGGCAAGCGCGTTCAAAATGACAAGCGGAATCAGCTTTTCCGGAAAATGAAACGGGCCGTAGTTGTTGGAGCAATTGCTGATCGTCACCGGCAGGCCGTAAGTGTGGAACCAGGCGCGCGCCAGATGGTCGGAGGCCGCCTTGCTGGCGGAATAGGGGCTGTTGGGCGCGTAAGGATGCGCCTCCGCAAAGGGCGCGGCCTCTGGCGCGAGACTGCCATAGACTTCATCCGTGCTCACATGATGAAAGCGGAAAGCGGCTTTTTCCGTCTGCGGCAAGGTCGACCAATAGGCGCGCGTCGCTTCCAGCAGCGTAAACGCGCCTTCGACATTGGTGCGAATGAATTCGCCGGGACCGCGAATGGAGCGATCGACATGGCTTTCCGCCGCAAAATGCACCAACGCCCTGGGTTTGTGGCGGGCAAGGAGCGTGTCGACCAGGGCGCGGTCGACGATGTCGCCTTCGATAAAGACATGCCGGGCATCGCGGGCCAGCGCCGCCAGGTTTTCCAGATTGCCCGCATAGGTGAGCTTGTCCAGATTGACCACCGGTTCATCGGAAGCCGCCAGCCAGTCAAGAATGAAATTCGCGCCAATGAACCCCGCGCCGCCAGTCACCAGAATCATGGGTCAATCGTTCCGTTTGTGCATGAATTTGTTTTGCCAGGATTTCGAGGGGATTTCATGACCGCCCGAAACAGCAGGGATTTTGCCACAAGCGATACGACATTGCTTACATGCTCGCGCACGCCGCAGGACAATCGCATGGATGCTTTCCCCCTCTCCCGGGCTTGTACCCTGCAAAGGGCGGCGCGAAGCGCCGGGAGAAGCGTTCCATGCGCGGCAAAAACCCCAAACCCGCGCAACCGCGCCTGAAATCAGGGAAAGAGCGTGCGATTGCCCTGCCTCTGTCCCCCGATTCGGGCTATCATTCGCCGTTTTCGGTGATGTGGCGTAACGGCATTGAAAGGATGGATGAGCGTGTTGGCGAAGGCGGATGACGCGAAGATCAAGGCGAATGCCGCGCCAGCGTCGGCGCGCATTTACGGACAGCCGCTCATCGATCTGCCGCGGGATTTGTATATCCCGCCGGACGCGCTGGAAGTCATGCTGGAGGCGTTCGAGGGGCCGCTGGACTTGCTGCTTTACCTGATCCGCAAGGCCAATGTCGATATTCTCGATATTCCCATGGCGGCGCTGACGCGGCAATATCTGGATTATGTCGAGGTTATGCGCTCCAGGAATCTTGAACTGGCTGCCGAATATCTGGTGATGGCGGCGATGCTGATAGCGATCAAGTCGCGCATGTTGCTGCCTCGTCCCGGTGCGGCGGACGGCGAGGACGCGGCGGATCCGCGCGCGGAACTGGCGCGGCGGCTGATGGAATACGAACGCATCAAGCTCGCCGCGCAGAAAATCGATCTGCTGGAACAGGCCGAGCGGGATTTTCTCTGGGTGGAAACCTGGGTCGAGAAAAGCCTGATCACGCATTATCCGAGCGTCAGCCTGGAGGATTTGCAGGCCGCCTGGCACAATATCCTGCGCCGGTCCAGGCTGCATTCGCATCACCAGATCACGCGCGAGGCGCTTTCCGTGCGCGAACACATGAGCATCATCCTGCGTTTTTTGCGGACGCAAGAAGGGCGCGTCGCCTTCGATGCCCTGTTCGACCCGAACCTGGGCGTATCGGTACTGGTCGTATATTTCATCGCCACGCTGGAACTGGCGCGCGAACAACTGGTGGACATCATCCAGTTGGAGGCGTTTTCTCCCATTTATATTTGCTTGGCGGCGCGAGACGGAAAAGGGCGGGATGATGGATTTGCATAAGCTCAGGTCGACACTGGAAGCGGCGCTGCTGGCGGCGCAGGAGCCGCTTTCGCTGGCGGATTTCAAAAAAATGTTCGACGACGAACTGGGCGACGATCTGCTGCGAAAATGTCTGGAAGAATTGCAGGCGGCGTGGCGGGATCGTCCGGCGGAACTGGTGCGGCTGGCTTCCGGCTGGCGCTTTCGCACCCGCGCCGAATACATGCCTCATCTGGAACGCCTAAGCCCGGAAAGGCCGCCCAAGTATTCGCGCGCCGTGCTGGAAACACTGGCGATCATCGCGTACCACCATCCGGTGACGCGCGGCGACATCGAGGAGATCCGCGGCGTCACCGTCAATACCAACGCCATTCGCGCGCTGGAAGAACGCGGCTGGATTGACGTGGTGGGACACCGCGAAACGCCGGGACGTCCGGCGCTCTACGCCACCACCAGGAAGTTTCTCGATGATTTGGGTCTGCGGGACTCGAGCGAACTGCCCATGCTGGAACCCGCTGTTATCCGCCCTAACCTCTTGGAGTCCGCCGATGCGCCCTGAAAAAAAATCTTCCCGTTCTCCTCGCTCTTCCCGCTCTCCTTTTCGCGCCCCCGCCGCTGGCCGCGACATGACGACGCCAGAAGGCGCGGCGCGACATGTCCATGCGTCGCCGCGTATACCTGAACCGGTCGCCAGCGAGCGGCTGCACAAGGTTCTGGCGCAGGCGGGACTGGGATCGCGACGAGCCATGGAAGAATGGATTGCCGCCGGGCGGGTGCAGGTCAATCACCAGCAGGCAAAAACCGGTATGCGCGTCAGCCCGAAAGACCGGGTAAAGGTGGATGGCAAGCTCGTGGCCTTGCGTTTTTTCCCACGTCTGCCGCGCGTTTTGCTCTACCACAAGCCGGAGGGCGAGATTGTCTCCCGCGACGATCCCGAAGGCCGTCCCAATGTCTTTTCCGCCCTGCCGCGTCTGCGCGGCAGCCGCTGGGTGGCGGTGGGCAGGCTGGATCTGAATACTTCCGGTCTCATTTTGTTTACCACTTCCGGCGAACTGGCGAACCGGCTGATGCACCCCAGCGCGGGGTTGTTGCGCGAATATGCCGCGCGGGTGCTGGGCGAACTCGCGGAAGAGGCGCGGGCGCAACTGCTGAAAGGCGTCATGCTGGAAGATGGTGCCGCCCGTTTCAACAGCCTGGAAGATGCGGGCGGACAGGGCGCAAACCACTGGTATCGCGTCAGTCTCCTTGAAGGCAAGAACCGCGAAGTACGCCGCATGTTCGAGGCCGTTGGCGGCAAGGTCAGCCGCCTGATCCGCGTCCGCTACGGCCCTTTCGTCCTGCCGCCGCGTTTGAAGCGCGGCCGGACGCTGGAACTGGAAGAAGCCGAGGTGGAACGCCTCATTGCCGGACTGGACGCGCAAAAGACCATGCGACCGTCCGCCAACGCCTGAGCCATCTCGCCGCTACGCGGGCACGAAGGCGACGTGTCCGTCGGCGGCGATTTTCAGCAGGGGATGGCCGTAAAGTCGGGAGAGCTTTTCCGGGATGAGCAGTTCCTCCGCCGCGCCGATCTCGCTTTCGCCATTGCCGTACATGAAGAGCGCATGCGTGTGGCGGCGCGCGGCAAGTCCCGGATCGTGCAGGATGCCAACCAGCGCCGCGCCGCGCCGGACGCGCTCGGAAAACAACGCCATGGCGGCGATCTGGTGGTTTATGTCCAGGTGGGCAAGCGGTTCGTCGACCAGCATCAGCGGCGCGTCCTGAACCAGCAGGGTCGCAATGGCCAGACGTTGCCGCTCGCCGCCGGAAAGGGTGCGCACGTCGCGCTCCGCCATGTCCTCCAGCCCTACTTCCGCCAGCGCCGCGCGCGCCAGAGCGACGTCCGCCGCGCTTTCCCACTGCCAGCGCTCCAGATGCGGATGGCGTCCGGTCAAGGCGGTTTCCAGCACCCGCACGGCAAAGGGATCGTCGCGCCGTTGTCCCAACCAGCTCCGCAGCCGCGCCGCCGCGCGCGCGCCGTGCTCGGCATAGCGTTTTCCGGCAAGCAGGATTTCTCCGTCTTCCGGCGCGCGCAATCCGGCCAGAGCGGCAAGCAGGGTGGATTTGCCCGCGCCGTTGCGTCCGAGAATGACAAGAGAATCGCCGGGAAAAATCCGCATGTCCAGATCGCGGCAAAGCAGGCGCGTACCGATGCGAAGCGTGAGCTGACGCACCTCCAGAAGCGG
>JAIRLE010000003.1 GCA_031259605.1 Zoogloeaceae bacterium | reverse complement strand
ATCAGGGATCAGGGATCAGGGATCAGGGATCAGGGATCAGGGATCGGTGGCCGGATGACGTCGCCGATTTTCGCCTTCCGTCAGGAATCGATTCGGAGGCGCGCTGAATCGATCCTTGTCCGCTCCCGAAGAGACTCCCGCAAGGCGGTTTGCGGAGCGCCCCGCCCTTGCGGCTTATTTGCGCGTGTTTTTCTGCATGATCTGCAAGCCTTTGAGCAGATTGATCGCCTGCTGGAACTGGTAATCGGAGGCGGAAGCGTATTCCAGGCGTTGCGGCAGATTTTCCGCGGCTTCTTTTTTGTCCTTGCCGTCGTCCGGCGCTTTGGCGGGCTTGTCGTCGGGAGCGGCGGCCTTCCGGTCTTCGCGGTCATTGATCAAGTGGCCTTCGAGATCGGCTTCGCGCAGACGCATTCCCCGGTTGCCGTTGGAACTTTCTTCCACTTCGATGTCCGGTTCTATGCCCTTGGCCTGGATGGAACGGCCATTGGGCGTGTAATAGCGGGCAGTGGTCAGTTTGATGGCGGCGTTGTCGGGCAGGGGGACGATGGTTTGCACCGAGCCTTTGCCGAAAGTCTGTGTCCCCATGATCACGGCGCGCTGGTGATCCTGCAACGCGCCCGCGACGATTTCCGAGGCGGAAGCCGAACCGCTGTTGACCAGCACCACCATATGCACATTCTTGACGCCTTCCGGCAACGCGCGCAGCGGGTCAACTTGCGTGCCGCGCAAATAGTCCTCCGGCACGGCCTTGTATTCCTGCTTGGCGTCGGGGATGCGCCCGTCGGTGGAAACGACCTTGCTGCCCACGGGCAAAAAGGCGCTGGAGACGCCCACCGCGCCATTCAGCAGACCGCCGGGGTCATTGCGCAAATCCAGCACCAGGCCTTTCAGATCACCCTGTTTGTAGAGATCGCCCAGATGTCTGGCCAGCGATGAAATGGTGTTTTCCTGAAACTGGGTGATGCGCACCCAGCCATAACCGGGTTCCACCAGTTTCGACTTGACGCTTTGCACCTTGATGATTTCCCGCGTCAGGGTGAGTTCTATGGGTTTGTTCTCGCCTTTTCTGAGGATGGAGAGGCGGATCTGGGTCTGTGGTTTGCCGCGCATTTTTTTCACGGCGTCATTCAGGCTCAGTCCCTTGATGGGCGTATCGTCCAGCTTGAAAATCAGATCTCCGGCCTTGATGCCGGAGCGATAGGCGGGCGTATCCTCGATGGGTGAGATGACCTGCACCAGGCCGTCTTCCATGCCCACTTCGATCCCCAGTCCGCCGAATTCGCCCTGGGTGCCGACCTGCAATTCGGTGAAGGATTCGGCGTCGAGATAGGAAGAATGCGGATCGAGATTGGACAACATGCCGGAAATGGCGTTGGCGATCATTTTTTTATCTTCGATCGGCTCGACGTAGCCCTGTTTGATGGCGTTGAACACTTCGGCGAAGGTGCGCAGTTCTTCCACCGGCAAGCCAACCCTGCCGTCCCTTTCGGCGAAGGCGGGGAATTGCAGGCTGATGAGCACACCGGCGGCAAAGCCGCCGAGCGCGAGACTGAAGGATTTTTTTCTGTTCATTTGAGAGAAACCCATTGCATGGGGTCGAGTGCCCGCCCCTGATGGCGAAGTTCGAAGTATAAACCGGAATCGGCGTTGCCGCCGCTATTGCCTGCCGCGCCTATTGTGTCGCCGCCTTCCACCCGGTCGCCCACCTGCTTGTAGAGCGCGTCGTTGTTGCCATAGACGCTCAGATAGCCGGAATCGTGATCGAGGATCAGGAGGTTGCCGAAACCGCGCATCCATTCCGCATAGACGACCTGTCCCTTGGCGATGGCCTTGACTTCGCTTCCCTGGGCGGCGCGGATGAACAGTCCCTTCCAGGTCGTGCCGCCTTCGCGCGGCGCGCCGAAACGTCCCGTGACCTGGCCGCGCGCCGGTAGCCGCAGCTTGCCTTTCAGCCGGGCGAAATTGCCGCTGGTGGCGGCGGGCAGGGCGCGGTTTTCCAGTTGTCCGGAGGCGGTATTTTTCCCGGCATCCTTTCCCGCGTTCTTTTTGGCGCGTTCTTCGGCTTCCTTCTTCTTTTTTGCGGTGGCCTTCGCCTGTTCGGCCAGCAGTTTGGTCAGCCGGTCGATGAGTTGGGTCAGGCGTTTTTCATCGCGTTGCAGATTGCCGATTTCCTGCTTTTGCGCCTTGATTTTTCCGGCAATCTGGCTGAGGACTTTTTTGCGTTCGGCCTTTTGCGCCATCAGCTTGACGTGTTCCGTTTCCTGCTGTGTTCGCACTTCGGCAAGCTCGGTTTCCCTGGATTTGGCGTCCGCCGCCAGTCTTTTTTGCCGCGCGAGCGTGGCGCGCATTTCCGTCAGCAAGGCACCGCGCGCGCGGGCGATGATGACGAGATAATAGAGGTCGCGCGCCAACTGGTTGGGGTCGTTGCCGTTCAGCGCCAGTTGCAGGGCGTCCGGCGAGGCTTGCAGGTACTGGCGGTAGAGGAGCTTTTCCAGTTGTTTTTGCTGTTCTGCCAGTGTGTTTTCCAGTTCGCGCGCGCTCTGGGCGAGTTCCCGCAAGGTGTTTTGCAGCCGCGATTGTTCCTGCTTCAGGGTGAGCAATTGTCGCTGGGCGGTGGAAATCTGCTCTTCGGATTGCTTCAACTGGTCGGCGGCGTCCACCCTCGATTCCTCGCTGGCGGAAAGCTCCTTTTTCAGGGCTTCGATGCGTCCGCGCAATTCCTTCAAATCTTCCTTCTTGCCCGCGATCTCCCCTGTTCCCTGCGCCAGCAGGGAGACCGAGCAGAAGGACAACAGAAGCAAAAGAAGGAGGCGCATAAGGTTCGGGCATCCGGTATTGGGCGAGGCCGTTCATGCCGGAAGCGAAGCCTTCGCTGGCTTTGCCGCTTTCCGGATACGCGATCCCCGGTTTCCGTCAGGCGGCGGCCGTCAGCTTGCGGTAGCGCGTCATCAGCGCTTCCTGCGTTTCTTCGCGATCCTTGGGGATGCAGTCGACGGGGCAGACCTGGACGCATTGCGGCTGGTCGTAGTGGCCGACGCATTCGGTGCATTTTTCCGGATCGATTTCGTAGATTTCCTCGCCCTGGGAAATGGCCTCATTCGGGCATTCGGGTTCGCACACGTCGCAGTTGATGCACTCGTCGGTAATTTTCAGAGACATTTTCGGGTTCCTCCCGGTTTTAAAAATCAAGATTGCCGCCATTGGCCTTGCGCTGTTCATTCAGTCGCCGCGCCACGCCGGGGTGCACAAATTTATTGACGTCGCCGCCCAGTCGGGCAATTTCGCGCACCATGGTGGCGGAGACGAACATGTACTGCTCGCCCGGGGTCAGGAATATGGTATCCACCACCGGGAAGAGCTGGCGATTCATGCCCGCCATCTGGAATTCGTATTCGAAGTCGGAAACTGCCCGCAGTCCGCGGATGATTACTTGCGCGCCCTGTTCCTGCACGAAATGCATGAGCAGGCAATTGAAGCCGCGGACTTCCACGTTGGGCAGGTCGGCGAGCATTTCCCGCGCCATGTCCACCCGTTCGGCAAGCGGGAAGAACGGCTGCTTGGCCGGGCTTTCCGCCACGGCCAGCGTTACCTTGTCGAAAAGCCGCGATGCCCGCCGCGCCAGGTCTTCATGTCCGCGCGTGATGGGGTCGAAGGTGCCGGGATACACAGCGAGGCGGCCTTCCGGCGATGTGCGCTTGTTCAAGTATCAGGCTCCAGCATGTTGAGCAAATGAAAATAAACCTGTCCGGCCCGTCCCTGGCGCGTGACGCGCCACCGTCCCAGGGTTTCGACGGGGAATTCCGCTTCCGCGTACAGACTGCCCCCGGCGTCGAGCAGCGTGTCCAGGACGGGTTCAAGGCGGGCGAGCCAGCCCTGTCGGTAAGGCGGATCGGCAAACACCACATCGAACGGCGTTTTGCGGAAAACGGCGAATTCTAACGCATCCGCCGCAACGAATTCCACTGTTTCCGGCATTTTGAGCCGCCGCGCGTTTTCCTTCAATGCCCGCATCACCCTGGCATCCTTTTCCACCATCACCACTCGCGCCGCGCCGCGGGAAGCCGCCTCGAAGCCCAGGGCGCCGCTGCCCGCGAACAGGTCGAGACAGACGCGCCCGCGCAAATCCTGTCCCAGCCAGTTGAACAGGGTTTCCCGCACCCGGTCCGGCGTCGGACGCAACCCCGCGCCATCGGGAAAATGAACGATCTGCCGCCGCCACTGGCCGCCGATGATGCGAAGCGAATTCATCGTACAATCAACTCCGGTTTGAAACCCCGCCCGCAAGAAAGGCGCGAAGGTCGAAACCCCGTACAAAAAGCCGGAACAGGCTCCGCGCCGCCCGCATTATTCCATATCGGGCGCGGGTTTTCCCTTCTCCCGCTTCGCGGGAAAGGGTGGCGCTTCAGCGGCGGGAGAGGGTTCCCCCGTTCAAACACCTGGCCGTTCGGCGCATACGCGCTCCTTGTCCAGCCCGCAAGCGGCCAAATTGTAACAATTCAACATGAATTGCAGCGTTTTTGTCATAAATTGCGCTAGAATCGCCCCCGGTTTTTTCCCGCAACGTACTGTGCCTGTCAAGGAGCTTTTCATGAACAGCAATGCCCCGTGCCGTCAAACCGTGTCTTCCATGACTTCCGCCTGTCTC
>JAIRLE010000177.1 GCA_031259605.1 Zoogloeaceae bacterium | reverse complement strand
TCATATGGAGGCCGGGAGATGAACCACATGATGCCGCTCATGACGACAAACAGAAGGCCCCCTGTGAGTTTCCCCTTGATGACGTCTTCCATGTATAACGCGATCACACAAAACATCACTATGAATTCGCCTTGGATCTTGTCGAAGAACCCAACCCGTTGCAATTCCTCGTTTTTATCGAAAAGCAGGGTACGACCGTTTCGGGTTCTTTCCACCACCGTTTTTCGCGGCCTTCCTTGAGGTAGCCAGCGGTGAAATATCATGCCCACAGCCGTAAGCATGCTGAGCACATACAGCCAGAAAAGCCAGGAATTCTCGCTGAAGAATCCGGGATGTTCCTTGTAGATTTCCAGGAAGATGTCCCCCACGAACAGCAAGCAGGCGATTGCGAGAGCGATGCCGATGAAGGAGAGAATTTTCCGCATTTTGATCTGTCCTATGGAGTATTGGCGAGACGGTAAAAAGCAGCGAACATGATCGGTAGTATGCGCATGGCCTGACGCGGGAGTTCAGGAGCGCGCCGTGCGCGGCGGCGCGTTCCTCTGAAACACAATGTTAGATGATGACCTATGCCGAGGCAAGAAGGCTTGAGTCCGCGAGGAGCGAAACGGCGCGAGAGAAGCGCACGGACGAAAAGCCGCCATTCGGAGCATGGGAACTGAAGCGAGACAAAGTTTTCGGTACACTGCCACCCTGCCGTTTTACGAGCGGCAAGCGTGCGCAGCCCAACAGCGCCGCCAACGCGCCATAAAGAAATATCCGGGCAAGCCCGGTATTCCTGGGTTTGCGCCATCTTGACATTTTCTGGAAAACCATGATGACCAGAAGTCCTGACGGACAGCAATTCGCGCCTGCGGCGCGTCCCTCTGAAACGAAATGTCAGGCTTATTTTTCAGAATATGGCAAGTCATCTGGATCAACTCCGATGAAATCTGGCTTCGGCAATACGGGAAGACGAAATGCCCGTATAACACTATGTCCTTCCAGGAAAGCCTTGACTACTCTGTGCATGCCATCCATGATTCTGCCAGCCGGGCATACGATGATTGGGCAAGACAGATCTGCGACTTGAATCAGGCGCATGTGTTCCGCTATGGATCTGCAGGTTTGCATATCACCTTCATGTTCGCGCCAGTACGGCTCATCAAGTTCGGTTATAGCGCCAAGCGGGATTTCAACGGGTTCCAGGTTTGCAGTTAGCTGGATCAGCTTATTGACATCCCAAGCCCAAAGCCCATCGCCGCTATTGCGAAAGTGATATTGCTTCCTCATGGTCGGATAGCATGACTTGACGTGGGAGGCGAGTCCGACAGATCAGAATCGAATCCCGGATTTTTCGGCAACGGTGTGCATGTCCTTGTCCCCCCTGCCGGAAAGATTGACCAGCAGTAATTTGTCTTTCGCCAGACGCGGCGCGACTTTCATGGCATGGGCCACGGCGTGCGCGGATTCCAGCGCCGGGATAATGCCCTCGAAACGGCAGAGCGCGTGGAAGGCGTCGAGCGCCTCGCTGTCGGTCGCCGCCACGTATTCGGCGCGGCCGCTGTCCTTCAGCCAGGCGTGTTCCGGCCCCACGCCCGGATAATCGAGGCCGGCAGAGATGGAATGGGTTTCGATGACCTGGCCGTCCTCGTCCTGCATCAGGCGGGTGCGGTTGCCGTGCAGGACGCCCGGCCTCGCATTGGCCGTCAAGGGCGCGCAGTGACGCCCGCTGGCGATGCCCTCTCCCGCCGCCTCGACGCCGAGCAGGCGCACGCCTTCATATGGGATATAGGGGTGGAAAATCCCCATGGCGTTGGAGCCGCCGCCGACGCAGGCAATCACCGCGTCCGGCTGGCGACCGAAAGCTTCCGGCATCTGCGCAAGGCACTCCTTGCCGATCACCGTCTGGAAGTCGCGCACCATCGCCGGGTAGGGGTGCGGCCCGGCCACAGTGCCGAGGATGTAGAAGGTGTTGGAGACGTTCGTCACCCAATCGCGCATGGCTTCGTTGAGCGCGTCCTTGAGCGTCTTCGAGCCGGATTCGACCGGCACGACGGTAGCCCCCAGGAGTTTCATGCGATAGACGTTGGCAGCCTGACGCTGGATGTCTTCGGAACCCATATACACCACGCATTCAAAACCATAACGGGCGGCGATGGTCGCGGTGGCCACTCCATGCTGGCCCGCGCCGGTTTCGGCGATCACCCGCGGTTTTCCCATGCGTTTGGCGATCAGCGCCTGGCCGATGCAGTTGTTCACCTTGTGCGCGCCGGTGTGGTTCAAGTCTTCGCGCTTCAACAGAATCTGCGCCCCGCCCAGTTTTTCGGAAAGCCGCTGGGCATGATAGATGGGACTGGGGCGGCCGACGTAGTATTTCAATTCGCGCGCAAATTCCGCCTGGAATTCCGGGTCGTCTTTTGCCGCCCGATAGGCTTCCTTCAATTCGTCAAGCGCTGCGATCAGGGTTTCGGCCACGAACACCCCGCCGTAGGGGCCGAAATGTCCGCGCTCGTCGGGCAGGCTGTAGTCTTGCATGGGAAAGACTCCTTGTGCGGGTCAGGGATCAGTTGTCAGGGATTGGGGATCAGACTGGATTTGCGGATGTGTTTTTACGCCCGGCAACGGACTGTCCTCTACCCTCTGTCTTCGATCTTCCGCGCGCGCCGCCGCCACGAAATCGGCCATGCGCCGGTGATCCTTGACGCCTTTTGCCGATTCGACGCCGCTGGAGACATCCACGGCGGCGGGACGCGTCCGGCGGATCGCCTCACCGACATTTTCCGGCGTCAATCCGCCGGAGAGAATCAACGGCAGCGGCAAACCGGAGGGGATCAGCGACCAGTCGAAAGTCTTGCCGCCGCCGCCGTAACCTTCCACAAAGGCATCCAGCAACAGGGCGCGGGCGCTGGCAAAACGGCGGGCATACGGGAGAAAATTCATGCCCGGCGTAACCCGTACCGCCCGAATGTAAGGCCGCTGCCAGCGTTCGCACTCTTCCGGCGATTCGTCGCCGTGAAATTGCAACAGATTGAGCGGCACCGCCGCCAGTGCCGCCTCGATATCGGCGGCAGCGGCATTTACGAATAATCCCACCGCCGAAACCAGCGGCGGCAAACGCCGCGCCAGCGCCGCCGCCATCCGCGGACTGACATAGCGGGGGCTTTGCCGGTAAAACACGAACCCGACCGCATCCGCGCCCGCCGCCGCCGCCGCATCCACGTCCTCGACGCTTGTGAGGCCGCAAATCTTGATTTTCAGAGGGCAATTCATCCTCATGGCCTGGATGAAACGGCAACGACGGCACACGCAGCCCCTTGCCGCTCTTGCTCATTCGACATGGTAATTCGGCGCTTCCTTGGTAATCTGCACATCGTGCACGTGCGATTCGCGCACTCCGGCGGCGGTGATTTCCACGCAGGCGGCTTTTTCGTGCACTTCGGCAATCGAGGCGCAGCCCAGGTAGCCCATCGACGAGCGCAAACCGCCCATCAACTGGTGGATGACCGCCAGCACGGAACCCTTGTACGGCACCCTGCCCTCGATGCCTTCCGGCACGAATTTATCCACATTGGCCGTGCCTTCCTGGAAATAACGGTCGGAAGACCCCGCCTGCATCGCGCCCAGGGAACCCATGCCGCGATACGACTTGTAGGATCGCCCCTGATAGAGTTCCACCTCGCCCGGCGCTTCTTCCGTGCCGGCGAACAGGCCGCCCAGCATCACCGTATCCGCGCCCGCCGCAATGGCCTTGGCAATATCGCCGGAATAACGGATGCCGCCGTCGGCAATCATCGGTGCCCCCGTATCCCGCAACGCCCCGGCGACATCCTGGATGGCCGTAATCTGCGGCACGCCCACACCCGCCACAATGCGAGTGGTGCAGATGGAACCGGGGCCTATGCCCACCTTGACCGCGTCCGCGCCCATATCCGCCAGCGCCAATGCCGCTTCCGCCGTGGCGATGTTGCCGCCGACCACTTCCACCTGCGGGAAATTGCGCTTTACCCAGCGCACCCGATCCAGCACACCCTGCGAATGTCCATGCGCGGTATCCACCACAATCACATCCACGCCAGCTTCCACCAGGAGCGTCACGCGCTCCTCCGTCCCCTTGCCGACGCCGACCGCCGCGCCCGCGCGCAGTCTGCCGGCGCCATCCTTGTTGGCGGCGGGATGCTCGGTCGCCTTGGTGATGTCCTTGACCGTAATCAGACCACTGAGATGAAACGCCGTATCCACCACCAGCACCCGCTCCAGCCGATGCTCGCGCAGAAGCGATTTGGCGTCCTCGACGCTTGCGCCCTCCGGCACCGTTACCAGCCGCGCGCGCGGCGTCATGATCGCCTTGACCGGCTGGGCAAGATTGGTCTCGAATCGCAGGTCGCGGTTGGTGACGATGCCCACCACAATCCCCGCCGCATCCACTACCGGAAAACCGGAAATCCGGTGCTGGCGAGAAAGCTCCAGCACATCGCGTACGCTCATTTCCGGATTGACCGTAATCGGGTCCTTGAGGATGCCCGATTCATGGCGCTTGACTTTCGCCACCTCGGCGGCCTGGTCGCGGGCGGGAAGATTCTTGTGGATGATGCCGATTCCGCCTTCCTGCGCCAGCGCAATCGCCAGCCGCCCTTCCGTCACCGTATCCATGGCGGCGGAAACCAACGGCATATTGAGAGTGATATTGCGGGTGAATCGGGTTGCCAGGCTGACTTCCCGAGGCAAAATCCGGGAGTGGGCGGGAACGAGCAGAACGTCGTCGAAGGTAAGCGCTTTTTGCAACAATCGCATTGTCTTCAATCCGGGGGAACAAAACGTTATTATACTGTTTTCCACTTTTTCTTCCCGTGCTTCCGGCATTTCGTTCAACCCATCTTTTTCAAAAGGTTCCGCCATGCATATCCGACTCACGCTTGCCGTTCTGCTTTCCTTCGCCGCGTTTTCCGCCGCCCAGGCCGAAGTCTACAAATGGAAGGATGCCCAGGGGCGCACCATCATCTCGGATACGCCACAACCCGGCAAAAAAGCTACGGCAATCCCCTCCGCCATGCCCGATCCCGTCGACGACAGCAGCGTAAAAACGCTGGACGATCAGGATCTGGAGTTCAAGAAACGCCAGAAAGAACGGGAAGCCGCCGAGAAGAAACAAAACGAGGAGACCGCAGCCGCCGCCAAGAAGTCGGAAGCCTGCGAACGCTCGCGCCGCAACCTGAATATGCTGGAATCCGGCGCGCGCATCTCGCAAAGCAACGAGAAAGGCGAGCGCGAATACATGAGCGACCAGCAACGCGAGGAAGAAATCAGCCGCGCCCGCCGGAACATCCAGGAAAATTGCAGTTAGAACCTGTTCATCGTAAAACCAACTCCGGTTTGAAACCCCGCCCGTAAGAAAGGCGCGAAGGTCGAAACCCCGGCCGCGGCCGGGGTTTCGACCGTAGCCATTCTCGAGGGGAGAGAACCCCCTTCCCAATGGAGTTGGACCGACAGCCCTGAAGGTCTCGCTAATTTTTGCTGAACAGGCGCTCAGGCCATTGTGCGCGGGGGCAGCAAGTCCTTCGCGGGGCGCAGGTGAATCAATGGGCGTCTCTGTCTGTCTTCCGATCCCTGGACATATATAATCGCCTCCCTGTTCATTTTTTGTCGCCATGAGGCTGCCATGCCCTTATCCCTTTCTCCCGTTTTTACAACCACCATCCGTAGCCTGCCCCTGATCTCAAGGGGCAAGGTGCGGGATATTTATGCGGTCGGCGCGGATAAACTCCTGATCGTCGCCACGGATCGGCTTTCGGCCTTCGACGTCATTTTGTCCGACCCGATTCCGAAGAAAGGACAGGTACTGACGGAGGTGGCAAATTTCTGGTTCGCAAAACTTGCTCATATCATTCCCAATCAACTCACCGGCATTGACCCGCAAAGCGTGGTCGCGCCGGAAGAAGCCGCGGAGGTCATCGGGCGCGCGGTGGTGGCGCGGCGTTTGCAGCCCTTGCCGATCGAGGCGGTGGTGCGCGGTTATCTGATCGGTTCGGGCTGGAAGGATTACCGGCAAACCGGCGCGGTATGCGGCCTGCCGCTGCCCGCCGGACTCAAGCTGGCGGCGCGTCTGCCGGAGCCGCTCTTCACACCCGCAACCAAGGCGGAGATCGGTGAACATGACGAAAACATTGCCTTTCCCACAGCGCAGGAGCTTTGCGCGGCGCGTCTGGCGAACGTCCTGGATGGCACGGGAAAAAACGGCGCGGCGATATGCGGCGAAGCGCGTGACGCGGCGCTGGCGCTCTACAGGGAAGCCGCCGCTTATGCCCTGGCGCGCGGCATCATCATCGCGGACACCAAGTTTGAGTTCGGTGTGGACGCGGCGGGAACACTCCATTTGATCGACGAGGCGCTGACGCCGGATTCTTCCCGCTTCTGGCCCGCCGACAGTTACCGCGAAGGCGAGAATCCCGCGAGCTTCGACAAGCAGTTCGTGCGCGATTACCTGGAAACCCTGGACTGGAACAAGAAAGCGCCCGGCCCTCGCCTTCCCGCCGAAATCATCGCCAAGACCAGCGAGAAATACGTGGAAGCCTGCGAACGGCTGACCGGGGAAAAACTGCCGGATTGACATATGGACAACCCCCTTTTGAGTTCCAATACCCTTCCCGCTTTCGACCGCATTCTTCCCGAACATGTCGCGCCCGCCATTACCCGGTTGCTTGCCGAAGGGCGGACACTGATCCAGCGCCTGACCGCACCGGAGACGCTCGCAAACTGGAGGGATTTCGCCGCGCCCTTGAGCGAGGGGCTGGAACGGCTTGCCTGGGCATGGGGCGTGGTCGGGCATCTGCATTCCGTCCAGGATATTCCGCCCTGGCGCGACGCCTACAACGCCCTGTTGCCGGAGATTTCCCGCTTCTACAGCGCGCTGGGGCAAAACCTGGCGATGTTTGAAAAGTACAGGTCCCTGCGCGACAGCGCCGAATTCGAGCGGCTCAATGCCGCGCAACGGCGCATCGTGGAGAACGAGATACGTGATTTCCGTCTCTCCGGCGCGGAATTGATGGATGCCGACAAACCGCGTTTTGCCGCCATCAGGGAAGAACTTTCGACGCTTGCGGCGAAATTCTCGGAAAACCTGCTGGATGCGACCAACGCCTTTGCCGAAGTGATCACGGAAGAAAAAGACTTGAGCGGACTGCCGCCGGAAGTGGTGCGCGCCGCGCGCGAGGCGGCGCAATCCGCTGGCCTCGCGGGCTGGAAATTCACGCTGCACGCGCCCTCCTATTTGCCGGTGATGCAATATGCCGATAACCGCGACCTGCGCTATCGCCTCTATCGCGCCCACGCCACGCGCGCGGCGGAATTTGCCGATTCGGGCAGCAGGCCGGAATGGAACAACGCGCCGTTGATGGCGCGCATGCTGACATTGCGGGCGGAGGAAGCGGCCTTGCTGGGCTATCGCAATTTCGCGGAAGTATCGCTTGCGCCCAAGATGGCGAATTCACCCGCCGAAGTGCTGGCCTTTTTGCGCGACATGGCGGCCAAAGCCAAGCCTTTTGCCGAACGGGAGATGCGGGAATTGCAAACGTTTGCCGCCGAAAAACTGGGGCTGGAGCGGCTCGAAGCCTGGGATGTGGCCTATGCTTCGGAAAAACTCCTGCAAGCGCGCTATGCCTTTTCCGAACAGGAGGTGCGTCCCTATTTCACCGAACCCCGGGTAATCGCCGGATTGTTCCATGTTGTGAAGCGACTCTACGGTGTGCGCATCAAAGCGGATGTTGCTCCGGTCTGGCATGAAAGCGTGCGTTTTTATCGTGTCGAAAACGAGCAAGGCGCGTTGATCGGCGCGTTCTATCTGGATTTGTACGCGCGCGCGGAAAAATGCGGCGGGGCGTGGATGGATTCCATTGTCAACCGTTATCGCAAAGGCGACGGCGCGCTGCAAATGCCCGTCGCTTGCCTGGTCTGCAATTTTTCCCCACCCTTGGGAGACAAACCCGCCACCTTTACGCACGACGAAGTGCAAACCCTGTTCCACGAAGCGGGACACGGCTTCCACCATCTTTTGACGCAGCGGGAAGAACTGGGCGTTTCCGGCATCGACGGCGTGGAGTGGGACGCCGTGGAACTGCCTTCGCAGTTCATGGAAAATTTTTGCTGGGAATGGGCAGTATTGAAAGAAATGACCGCGCATGTCGATCATGGCGAACCTTTGCCGCGCGCGCTGTTCGACAAGATGCACGCAGCGAGGAATTTCCAGAGCGGCATGATGACCGTGCGCCAGATCGAATTCGCCCTCTTTGACATATTGCTCTACAGCGACTTCGATCCGCGAAAAGATTGCGCTCAGACGCTGCTGGAGACAGTGCGCAAGGAAGTCTCGGTATTTTTCCCGCCCGCGTGGCAACGTTTTCCCAATGGGTTTTCGCACATTTTCGGTGGCGGTTATGCGGCGGGTTATTACAGCTACAAGTGGGCGGAAGTGCTTTCCGCCGACGCCTACGCCGCTTTCGAGGAGGCTGGCGATCCGCTGGATGCCGCCATGGGCAGACGCTTTTTCGATGAGATTCTGGCGCAGGGCGGCGCGCGTCCGGCGATGGAATCCTTCATGGCCTTTCGCGGCAGAGCGCCAAAAATAGATGCCCTGCTGCGCCATGGTGGTATGATTACAGGGTAATTTCTCGGAGGCTTGGCCATGATTCCCTTTCGCTTGCAGAATATTGTCCCGACCATGCTGGGTCTGTGTTGCGCGTTGTTCGCCACGACCCTCCCCGCGCAAACCTGGCGCTGGACCGATCCGGCAACCGGTCGCACCATGTATACCGACACCGCGCCGCCGGGTAACGCCAGGAACGTGGTGCGCATCAATGCCAGCGGATACGCGGACGACGAATATGATCCCGATCTGCCCTACAATGTGCGCATGGCGTCGGAGAAATATCCCGTGGTACTCTATGTCGGCGCGAACTGTGACCCCTGCAAGGATGCGCGCGATTTGCTGAACAAGCGCAGCATTCCTTTCACTGAAAAAGTGGTGCAATCCGAAGCGGATCAAATCGAACTCTCCAAACTGGTGGGCGATACCTACGTACCGAGCGTGCTGATTGGGCGGCAAAAAATACGCGGCTTTGACGCGGCCTCCTATCACAGCGCCCTTGACTTGGCGGGGTATCCCAAAGTCGAGAGCGCGCCGCCTGCCGCCGGACAATAGCCGACCGCCGGATAATCCGGGCGCGCGCTTGATGCCGACGCGCCCGGAAGTGTTTCTTGCGTTGGCGCGCGGTCGCGTTTCCCATGAAAATCGCCACCTGGAATGTCAATAGCCTCAAGGTGCGCCTTGCGCATTTGCTGGACTGGATCGCCCAAAGCGGGACAGATGTCGTCTGTTTGCAGGAAACCAAACTCGAAGACGCGAATTTCCCCCATGCCGAACTCGCCGCCGCGGGCTATCAGACTGCTTGCAGCGGCCAGAAAACCTATAACGGCGTCGCGCTGCTTTCCCGCTATCCTCTGGAAGACGTCCAGATCGGCAACCCCTGTTTTCCCGATGCGCAAAAACGCCTGATTGCCGCGACCATCCACGGCATACGCGTCGTCTCGGCCTACTTTCCCAACGGTCAGGCGGTCGGCAGCGACAAATACGCCTACAAACTGGAATGGCTCGCCGCGCTCACCCGCTGGCTCGGGGAAGAACTGGCGGCGCACCGTGAACTGGCGCTGTGCGGAGATTTCAATATCGCCCCGGAGGATCGGGATGTCTATAACCCAGCCGCCTGGGCCGGACAGATTCTCTGTTCGCAACCAGAACGCGCCGCATTTTCCGCCTTGCTGGATTTGGGACTGCAAGACAGTTTCCGGCTTTTCCCGCAGCCCGAAAAAAGTTTTTCCTGGTGGGACTACCGTCAGTTGGGTTTTGTGAAAAACCATGGCCTGCGCATCGACCACATCCTGCTTTCCACTCCCCTTGCCGCCCGTGTCCGCGCCGCCGAAATCGACCGCACTCCCAGGAAACGCGAGCGTCCCTCCGACCACGCGCCGGTCTGCGTCGTCCTCGATCCTTGCGAATAACATCTCCTTGTGGGGAACATGCCTTCTGGCGCGGCGGCGCACATAAAAAAAGCGCCCCGAAGGGGCGCCAAAGGAGAGGGGGGAGGAGATTGCCGCCGTTAGAAGTGATAAGCGGTTTCGCCGTGGGAGGAGATGTCCAGACCCTGGCGTTCTTCTTCTTCGGGAACCCGGAGACCCACGAAGATATCGGCGATCTTGTAGGCGATGAAGGCGACGACGCCCGACCAGAGTATGGTGACGCCCACGCTCTTCACCTGGACGAAGACCTGCGCCGCCATGTCGGCGTTTCCGTCGCCAAAGCCCTGTCCGCCCAGATCGGGCGCGGCAAAGACGCCAGTAAGAATCGCGCCAAGGATGCCGCCGACGCCATGTACGCCGAAGACATCGAAGGCGTCATCCGCGCCCAGCATTCTCTTCAGGCCATTCACGCCCCACAGGCAGACAAAGCCCGCGGCGAGACCGATGATGATGGAACCCATCGGCCCGACGTAGCCCGCCGCCGGCGTCACGGCCACCAGACCGGCCACCGCGCCGGAAGCCGCGCCAAGACTGGAAGGATGCCCCTTGAAGATGGCTTCGCCCGTAATCCAGGCCAGCGTTGCCGTGGCGGTTGCCAGAATGGTATTCACGAAGGCCAGACCCGCCTGACCGTTGGCGGCGGCGGCGGATCCGGCATTGAAGCCGAACCAGCCGACCCACAGGAGGGACGCGCCGACCATGGTCAGGGTGAGCGAGTGCGGCGTCAGGGCTTCACGCCCGAAGCCGATACGCTTGCCCAGAAGGTAAGCGCCCACCAAGCCGGCAATACCCGCATTGATGTGCACTACCGTGCCGCCCGCGAAATCCAGCGCGCCGTCCGCGCCCAGGAAACCGCCGCCCCAGACGATGTGCGCCATCGGCACATAGCTGAAGGTGTACCAGAGAGTAGCGAAAATGACGACGGCGGAAAAGCGGATGCGCTCGGCAAACGCGCCGACGATCAGCGCCGTGGTAATGGCGGCGAAGGTAGCCTGGAAGGCGACCCAGACATATTCCGGCATGGCGCCGTTCAGGCTGGTGATGGTGACGCCATCGAGGAAGAGCTTCTCCAGGTTGCCGATGATCGCCCCTTCGCCGGAAAAGACCAGACTGTAGCCATAGAGACACCACAGTAGGGTCGTCAGGCAGAAAATGATGAATACATGCATGAGCACGGAAAGCATGTTCTTGCTGCGCGCCAAGCCGCCATAGAACAGCGCCAGACCGGGAATGGTCATCAGGATGACCAGCATGGTGGACGTGAGCATCCAGGATGTGTCGCCACTATCCGGCGGCGTGACGGCGGCTTTTTGTTCGGCGGCGGGCGCGGTTTCCGCGACAGCCGCCGTTTCGCTGACGACAAGCTCCGTCGCAGCGTCTTCCTGCGCCCAGGCGGGGGTTCCCAGACTGACGGCGCCCAACAGGCTCAAGAGTGCAAACAAACGTTTCATGATGGTGTTCTCCTTAGAGGGCGTCGTTGCCGGTCTCGCCGGTACGGATGCGAATGACCTGCTCCAGGTCCGCGACAAAAATCTTGCCGTCGCCAATCTTTCCCGTGCTGGCGGCTTTTTCTATCGCCTCGATCGCCTGGTCCAGAAGCGTATCGTTGATGGCGGCTTCGATTTTGACCTTGGGCAGGAAATCAACGACATATTCCGCGCCGCGATACAGCTCGGTATGCCCTTTCTGACGGCCAAAGCCTTTCACCTCGGTCACGGTGATGCCCTGTACGCCAATGGCGGAAAGGGCTTCACGCACTTCATCAAGTTTGAAAGGCTTGATGATGGCAGTTATGAATTTCATGAGTGGTTCCTCGCTAAAAAAGTACGGTTGCTGACGAGTCGCCCAAGCCCGCTTTCCGGTCATTTGCGAAGACTTGAAGCGCCATGAGGCATCTTGCGCCAGACCGTTAGCAGCCTTTATGCCAGTAAATTTTCATGTTTAAAATCATTGGGTTGCCAGATTTTTCCCGCAATTGCGCCGACAGGCCGCACCAGTTTTGTGCATCGTCTGCATGGTTGCGCACCAATCCGGCGAACCGTTGCGCGGCAAGGACTTGAAAATACGCGCGCCGCCCATATGAACAAAACAGCATATGGTGCAGTGCAGCAACGTGTGCTAAACTTGCAGCCCTGTAATGGGAAAGGAGAAAGGCAATGTTTACCCCCAGCCACTTTGAAGATTTTTCCAATAAAATCAATTCGATAATAACCTCCAGTCCGATTGCGGACATGGAAAAGAACATGCGCGCCATGATGTCCGGGTTTTTCTCGCGCATGGAACTGGTCACGCGCGAGGAATTCGACATCCAGACGGAAATCCTGAACCGCACCCGCGAAAAACTGCATGCGCTGGAAGTCCGTCTGGCGGCGCTGGAGCAGGCGGCGCCAGACGAGAACAAGGCATAGTCGTCCGCCATCATGCCGCTTGCCAGCCTCTGGTGCCGGGGCGTCGACGGCCTGCGCGCGCCGCGTGTGCGGGTCGAGGCGCATCTGGAAGCGGGTGTTCCCCTGTTTACACTGGTAGGACTGCCCGATACCGAGGTCAAGGAAGCGCGCGACCGGGTGCGCGCCGCGATACGCAATTCCGGGTTTGAATTTCCGTTGGGACGCATTACCGTCAATCTGGCGCCCGCCGATTTGCCCAAGGAATCCGGGCGCTACGACCTGCCCATCGCGCTGGGCATTCTCGCCGCTTCCGGCCAGTTGCCCGGGCAGGTGTTGCAGGGCGCGTTCCAGGAATACGAATTTGCGGGCGAACTTTCGCTTTCCGGCGACTTGCGGCCAATACGCGGCGCGTTCGCCATGGCGTTGTTCTCGCAACAGGAAGCGGCGTCCGAAAAAAAGCCGGCGCGTTTTATCCTGCCGGAAGAAAGCGCCGACGAAGCGGCGCTGGCGGAAGCGGGTGAGGCCTTGGGCGCGAAATCCCTGTTGGAAGTCTGCGCCTGGCTTGCCGGACAAGGCGAGCTTGCCATTGCAGAGGCGAAGAAAAGCGTCGGCATATCTCCGGTTTTTCCCGACATGGCCGACATCAAGGGACAGGCGCAGGCGCGCCGGGTTCTGGAAATCGCGGCGGCGGGCGGGCATTCGCTTCTGATGTTCGGCCCGCCGGGCAGCGGCAAATCCATGCTGGCGGCACGGCTTCCCGGTCTCATGCCGCCGCTTGACGACGAGGCGGCGCGTGAATCCGCCGCCGTGCTGTCGCTGGCCGGACGTTTCGATCCCGCGCAGTTTCGTGTGCGTCCCTATCGCGCGCCGCACGCCACCGCCTCCGCCGTCGCCCTGGTGGGCGGCGGCAGTCCGCCGCGCCCCGGAGAAATCAGCCTGGCCACACAGGGCGTACTCTTTCTCGACGAATTCCCGGAATTCGACCGCAAGGTGCTGGAAAGCCTGCGCGAACCACTGGAACGCGGCCAGATTCATATCGCCCGGGCCGCCCGCCACGCCACCTTCCCGGCGCATTTTCAACTGGTGGCGGCGATGAACCCCTGTCCCTGCGGCTGGCAGGGACATCCCAACGGACGGTGCCGCTGTTCTCCGGACAAAATCCAGCGTTACCGCAGCCGCATTTCCGGCCCTATCCTCGACCGCATGGATCTGCTCATTGAGGTGCCTGCCCTGTCCGCGCAAACGCTGGCGCAGGCGGGCGGCGGCGAGTCCTCGGCGCAGATTCGGGCGCGAGTGGCGGCGGCGGCGGCAAGACAGCGGGCAAGGCAAGGCATGAGCAATGCCCGCCTGGGGTCGGAAAACATCGAACGGCATGCCGGTATGCGCCAGGAAGCCGCAAACCTGTTGGCCCAGGCTGCCGCCCGTCTCGACCTGACCGCCCGTTCCTGGCACCGGGTGATGAAAGTCGCGCGCACCGTCGCCGATTTGGCGGCCTCCGACGGCATCGAAAAGAATCATCTGGCGGAAGCCCTGCAATACCGCCGTCCATTCATCGAGTCGACATGAACGCGATAGCGCATCACCGGCTGAATCTTGCCATTTTGCTGGCGGCAATGGCCGCCATCGGCCCGTTCTCCATTGACGCCTATCTGCCCGCCTTTCCGGAAATCAGCGTGGCGCTTTCCGCCGATTCCCTGCAAATCCAGCAGACGCTTTCCATTTATCTCGTCACCTTCGGCCTGATGACGCTCTGGCATGGCGCGCTTTCCGACAGTTTCGGGCGTCGCCGGGTGGTTCTCTCCAGCATTGCCGTCTATGCCCTGTCCGCGCTCGGCTGCGCCTTCTCGAGCAGCATTGAAGTGCTGTGGACGATGCGCGCCCTGCAAGGGCTTGCCGCTGGCGCGGGCATGGTGGTCGGCCGCGCCATCGTGCGCGACCTTTACGACGGCGCGGAAGCCCAGCGGCTGATTGCCCAGATCGCCATCATGTTTGCCGTCGCGCCCGCCGTCGCGCCCATGTTTGGCGGCTGGATCCTGCATCTGGCGGGCTGGCGCGCCATATTTTTCTTTCTTGCGCTGGCCTCAGCCCTATTGCTGTTCGTCTGCTGGCGGCGGTTGCCCGAATCCCTGCCGCTGGAAAAACGCCGTCCCTTCGCCATCCGGCCCTTGCTTGAAAATTACAAAAGCATCATGAGCAATCCGGCGTTCATGCTGCTTTCCATTGGCCTGGGGCTGTTCTTCGGCGGCTTCTTCGTGTATGTGATGTCCGCAACGGCCTTTATCCGCGAACTTCTGGGTCTGGGCGCGACCGATTTTCACTGGCTGTTCATCCCCGCCATGATTGGCATGATGAGCGGCTCCTGGATTTCCGGGCGCGTGTCGGGACGCTGGAGCGATCGTCGCACACTTTGCGCCGCCGTCGCCATCATGGGCGCGGCAGCCTGTCTCAACCTGCTGGTTTCGGGCTTTTTGCCGCCCTGGCGCATTCCCGCCGTCCTGCCCATCATCGGCTACAACCTGGGAATCGCCATGGCCATCCCCACCGTCACCCTGCGCGGCCTCGACATGTTTCCGCAGAATCGGGGAACCGCCGCGTCCTGCCAAGCGTTCGTGCAAACCATCATCAACTCCGCGGTTGCCGCCTTTGCCGCGCCGATGCTTTGGGGCAGCCGCCTGAACCTGTCTCTCGGCATGGCGGTGCTAGGCGGGCTTGGCGCGCTGCTCATCATTTGGCAGACGCTGCGCAAAATTCCCACGCAAGAATCAGAAAACGCCAAATGAGACCGCATTACGCCATCCTCCGCATCATCGCAGGGCGCAATCGTGAACTTTTCCCTGTCTGTCGCTGGCAAGCGTTCTCTTGCCCACGCGGCGAAACCGGATAAAACACTCCTGCCCTTCCAGGGAGATTGCGCGATCCATTCACATTGTCGAAGAAGGGCAAGCCGAGGATTCGGACAGGCGTCCTCCTTGTATGGATAAACGCAGCCCTTGGCAGGGCGCAGAGCCTCTCTTCCTGCCATCTCCCGGCCTTTGGCCGCCCTCTCCCGCAAAGCGGGCGAGGGTAAAGCCTGGCACCGGCGCTTGCCTTTTTCTCTCCCGCTTCGCGGGAGAGAGTGCGTTCCAGCGGCGTAGCCGCAAACTGGCTTTGACAGCTTTCCCGGTACGCCCCAGGCCGTTCATCCCTTTCACGGGACGATCGAGCGCGTGGAAGCGGCGCGCGCGAGATCGTGCCGGAAGATAAATGAACCGGAGCCTCCTGTAGGACACGGCGAGTAGTGCTTATCGGGACCCCGGCTCTTTTGATCGCCCCCGGCGGCAGGGCAGGATTGACAGGGAAAACGACAGGCTCAGCCGGGTTTTTGCGGCCATGCGCAGAGGTCGGCGATTACGCAGGCGGCGCAAACCGGTTTTCGCGCCTTGCAGACGTAACGGCCATGCAGGATCAGCCAGTGATGGGCGTTCTGGCGGTAGGCGGGCGGCGTGATCCGGGTGAGCTTGTCCTCCACCGCGCGCACGTCCTTGCCGGGCGCGAGGCCGGTGCGATTGGCGACGCGGAAGATGTGGGTATCAACGGCGATGACCGGCTGTCCAAAGGCGGTGTTCAATAGCACATTGGCGGTCTTCCGGCCTACGCCGGGCAGGGCTTCCAGTTCCGCGCGCGTTTTTGGCACTTCGCCCGCGTGGCGTTCTCGCAGCAGGCGACAGGCGGCGATGAGGTTTTTGGCCTTGGTGCGATACAGGCCGATGCTCTTGATGTAAGGCGCGAGGCCCGTTTCGCCCAGACACAACAGGGATTCCGGCGTCGGCGCGACGGAAAAAAGCGCGCGCGTGGCCTTGTTTACGCTCACATCCGTTGCCTGCGCGGAAAGCATCACCGCCACCAGCAACTGAAACGGCGTCTGGTAGTCGAGTTCCGTCGTTGGCGCGGGATTATCCGCCTTCAGGCGCGCGTAAATGGCGGCGGCGCGGTTCATGGTGCGGCATTTTCGCCGGGGTCGCCGCACGGAACGGCCACCGCCTGCCGGTCTTTCGCCTTGCGTTTTCCACGTTCCGAGAGCCAGTTCTTGCCGGCAATCAGGCAGCCGAGCATGATGAACGCGCCGGGAGGCAGGGCGGCGAGGAGGAAGCCGGGGTAGTCTTCCGGCAGAATCTGCAAGGCGCGCGCGCCCGGCATCACCATGTCGATTCCGGAAAGCAGCACGCCATTGCCGATCAGTTCGCGTAGCGCGCCGAGCAGCGCGAGCGTCCACAGCAGCCCCAGGCCCATGAAAATGCCGTCGAGCGCGGCGGCACAGGGGGAGTGTTTGCTGGCAAAGGCTTCCACGCGCGCCAGCACGATGCAGTTGGTGACGATGAGCGGAATGAAAATGCCGAGAATAACGTACAGTTCGTTGAACCAGGCGTTGAACAGCAGGTCGACCACCGTGACCAGGCTGGCGACGATGAGGATGAATACGGGAATGCGGATTTCATGGGGAATCAGGCGGCGCAGCAGGGCGATGGCGACATTGGACATGGCCATGACAATCAGGGTAGCCAGCGCCAGCATGACGGCATTGACGGTATTGACCGAAATGGCCAATAGCGGACACAGGCCGAGAATCTGCACCAGTCCGGTGTTTTGCCGCCACAGGCCGTCTGCGGCGATGGCCTTGAAAGCATCCTTATTCATCGTAAAACCAACTCCGGTTTGAAATCTCGCCCGTAAGAAAGGCGCGAAGGTCGGGACCCCATTCTTGCGGTTGGGGTTTCGACCGTAGCCATTCTCGAGAGGAAAGAACCCCCTTCCCAATGGCGTTTGACCGGCAGCCCTGAAGGGATGCCGCTGATTTTTGGTGAATGCCGCTCCTTGCGTT
>JAIRLE010000065.1 GCA_031259605.1 Zoogloeaceae bacterium | reverse complement strand
ATCGTCGAGCGCAGCTTCGCCTGGCTGGAGAAAAACAGGAGGTTGTGGAAGAACTGCGAGCGCCTGCTCAACACCAGCTTGCAATTTATCCATTTGGCCTTCCTGGGCATTTTGCTTAAAAGACTTTGAACAGGTTCTAACAAGCCACGACGCGCGCCAAGGCAGAAAATGACCGCTGCCGGGCAGTAGCAATAGCAACCTGACGGCGCAGATGGCGGCTTGAATTGAAGCGCGGTTGCGCCTACGCCGCGCCGCGCAGAGTGGAATGGCGGTTGTCGATCAAGACGCCCACTTCGCCTGCGCGCTCCCGGTCACGCCTTCCCTTTTCCCGGTATGGCTCTGTACGCCCAGGTCGAAAGAGAGGGATGCGTCGCCGAGGGCTTGAGGGTCAGGCTGAGTTCGCCGATGCCGACGTCGCCCTTGAGCGAGGGCGCGTCGATGGCAAAACCGTTCGATTACTGAGAAGCCCGCAATTTACAGAACGAAGAGGATACGACCCATGCAGGTTTCAAAGACTGATTTGTCCGCAAAACTACTGACTGCCGTGTAACTGCACCCCATTCTCGATGACATGCCCCTTCGTCTTGCGCCGCGTGATAGACTCCTATGCTTTCACGGTTTTCCCTTTTTCAGGAGCAGCTCATGGCGATTGAACGCACCCTTTCCATCATCAAGCCCGATGCCGTCCAAAAAAACGTGATTGGCAGGATCTACGCGCGTTTTGAAGAAAGCGGCCTCAGGATTGTGGCCGCCAGGATGCTCTGGCTTTCCGCGCAGGAAGCCGGGCAATTCTACGCGGTGCATCGGGAGCGGCCTTTCTTCGGGGATCTGGTGGCCTTCATGACTTCCGGCCCGGTGATGGTTCAGGTGCTGGAAGGCGAAAACGCCATTGCCAGAAATCGCGAACTGATGGGCGCGACCGACCCGAAAAAAGCCGCGCCCGGCACCCTTCGCGCCGACTTTGCCGAATCCATCGACGCCAACGCCGTACACGGTTCCGACGCGCCGGAGACCGCCGCCGCGGAAATCGCCTTTTTCTTTCCCGGCATGCATCTGTACGGCGGCCGCCAGTAAAATTTCGCCGGATGCTCCTGCAAAACCTGCTGGATTTCGATGCCGCCCGGCTGACCGCCTGGTTTGCCGAATCCGGAGAAAAGCCGTTTCGCGCCACCCAGGTCTTGCGCTGGATGCATCGTTATGGCGAGGCGGATTTCGCGGCCATGAGCGACCTTGCCAAGTCCCTGCGCGAAAAACTTCCGGCGCGCGCCTGCATCGTGCCGCCGCTGCTGCTGGCGGCGCGCATGGCCGATGACGGCACCCGCAAATTCCTCTTCGACGTGGGCGGCGGCAACGCGGTGGAGGCCGTATTCATCCCCGAGGCGGGGCGCGGCACGCTGTGCGTTTCCACGCAGGCGGGCTGCGCCCTTGAATGCGCGTTCTGCGCAACCGGAAAACAGGGATTCAGCCGCAATCTGGAAGTCTCCGAAATCATCGGCCAGCTTTGGCAGGCGAACAAGGCGCTGGGGCGCGATCCCAAGGGCGAGCGTATCGTTTCCAACGTGGTGTTGATGGGCATGGGCGAACCGCTGGCGAATTTCGACAACAGCGTGACTGTGCTCCGGCTCTTGCTGGACGATAACGCCTATGGGCTTTCACGGCGGCGGGTGACGGTTTCCACGGCGGGGTTGATTCCGGCCATGGATCGCTTGCGCGAGGAATGCCCGGTGGCGCTGGCGATTTCCCTGCACGCGCCCGATGACGCGCTGCGCGATACGCTGGTGCCGATCAACAAAAAATACCCGTTGGCGGCGCTGATGGCGGCTTGCAGGCGTTACCTGGAAAAAGCGCCGCGCGATTTCGTCACCTTTGAATATGTGCTGATCGACGGCGTAAATGATCGGGAGCGCGATGCCAGAGCCTTGATTTCCTTGACGCGACAGGTGTCTTGCAAGTTTAATATGATTCCTTTCAATCCTTTTCCCGGATCAGGATATCGCCGTTCCCGTCCCGAGCGCGTTCGGCGTTTTGTCGATGTCCTTGCGCGCGCCGGTATCGTGACGACGGTGCGCAAGACTCGTGGCGAGGAAATAGAAGCTGCCTGCGGGCAACTGGCCGGGCAAATCCGGAACAAGACACGGCGCGGCGCGCGGGCGGCGCGCGGCATGTTGGAGGAACAGAGATCATGATTCGAAGCATTGTGAGGCGTCTGCCGCTCATGGCAGCATCGGCATGCATGGCGGCGTTGGCGGCCATGCCGACCAGCGCCCAGATTGTGGTGCCGGAATCCATGCACAGCAATGAAACCGTGAGCAACGTGCGCAACCAGGCGCAGATTCACACGGAACTGGCGGCGCTGTATTTCCAGGCGGGCAGCATGCCGGTGGCGCTGGAGGAAACCAACATCGCCATTGCCGCCGACCCGCGCTACGCTTCGGCCTACAACGTGCGCGCGCTGGTGCATACCGCCTTGCGCGAATTCGACGGAGCGGATGCCGATTTCAAAAAGGCCCTGGGTCTTGCCCCGAACGATCCGGACATCAACAACAATTACGGCTGGTTCCTGTGCCAGCGCGGCAGGGAGCGGGAATCCTTTCCCCATTTCATGATCGCCATCAAGAATCCCCTGTATGTCACGCCGGAGCGCGCCTACATCAATGCCGGCTCCTGCGCCGTCAAGGTGGGCGATCTGGAAAATGCGCGCGCCTACCTGTTGCAGGCGCTGCGCATGGCCGGCGATAGGGAAAGCATGTCGCTGGTGCAGATCCAGCTCATTTCGCTGGCGTACAAGGAAGGCAACCTGACGGAGGCGCGCAATCGTTTGCAGGAAATCTTGCAGGCGGGCGTGACGCCGCCGCCGGACGCCCTGTGGCTGGGTATCCGGGTGGAGCGCAAACTGGGGCATCTGGCGGAAGAAAAAAGCCTGGCGGCGCAATTGCGCCGCCTGTATCCCACTTCGGCGGAATACCAGGCATACCTGTCGGGTAATTACGAATGAGCGGAACCCGTACTTCGTGGCTGGGCCGGAAAGACAAGACGCCGACGGCGAAAGCGGAAGTCGCTCCGGAGGCGGCGATCGCGCAAACGCCTGCGGGGTTGCGGCATGTGCGCGAGGCGTTGCAGTCCAGTCTCGTGGAACAACTGGAGCAGATCATACCGTCGGCGGATGCGCTGTTGGCCGGTTCGCAGCCAGCAGATCCGCCCGCGGCGGAAGTCCGGGTTGGGCGGCAACTGGAAGCGGCGCGCGAGGCGCAAAAGCTGGAGGTGTCCGATGTCGCGCAGCGCCTGCGCCTGGGGGAGCGCCAGGTTCTTGCGCTGGAAAGCGGCGATCTCGCCGCCTTGCCGGGGAGAACCTTTGTGCGTGGCTTTGTCCGCAATTATGCGCGCGTCGTCAATCTGGAGGCGGCGCCGCTCCTGGAAATTCTCGACGGCGTCGATAAATTGTCCGCGCCCCGGCTGGAACTGCCGGAATCCACGCATGTCGTCATGCCCGGTCGCCAGGAGGCGGACGCCAAGGATTCGTCGCTGGTGGCGGTGACCGGTCTCGTCTTGTTGCTGATTGCCGTCCTGCTGTACTTCTTCTTGCCGGAGCAGTCCTGGATGCCTGTCCGGGGCGGTCAGTGGACGGAGGAGGATCGGCAGGCCGAAGCGGAGCCGGACGCGGACAATGCGACGCCCGTGCTGGAGGAATCCGAAAGCGTGGGCAGCGCGCCGGTAACGCTCGCGGCAGATGCGCCCGAGCCGGAAGCGCCGTCCGCGTCCGCCGCGCCGCCGTCCAGTCCGGTCGCCGATAACGGTGTGCAATTTTCTTTCATCCAGGAATCCTGGGTGGAAGTGCGTGACAGGAATGATGTCGTCCTGAGTTCGCGGCAACACGCGGCAGGGACGCGCCATGTCGTTTCCGGCGCGCCGCCCCTGACGGTCACGGTGGGCAAGGCTTCCGGCGTGACGCTCACCTACCGGGGAAAGCCGGTATCCCTGCAACCCAATGCGGAGAACGATGTCGCCCGCGTCGTCCTGCCTTGAGCGTCCTGTTTCATGCCCTTGCGTTTCTGCGGCAAACTGCCTGAACAACCCGATACCCATTCCTGCCATGTCGGCGGTGTGCCGCTTGGCGGCAAGTCGCCGGTGGTGGTGCAGTCGATGACCAACACCGACACGGCTGATGCCGAGGCCACGGCGCGTCAGTGTCTTGATCTGTACCAAGCGGGTTCCGAGTTGGTGCGGATTACGGTGAATACGCCGGAGGCCGCCGCCGCCGTGCCGGAGATTCGCCGACGTCTCGACGACTGGAATTGTCCCGCGCCGCTGATTGGCGATTTTCATTACAACGGCCACCGCCTGCTTGCCGACTGCCCCGATTGCGCCGTCGCGCTGGCCAAATACCGTATCAATCCTGGCAATGTCGGCTTCGGGCAGAAAAAGGACGCGCAATTCGCCGCCATGATCGATCTGGCCTGCCGTTATGAAAAGCCGGTGCGCATCGGCGTCAATTGGGGTAGCCTCGATCAGGCTGTGCTGTCCCGCCTGATGGACGCGAACAACCGGCGTCATATGCCCAAAAGCGTCCCGGAAGTCATGCGCGAAGCCATGCTCGCCTCCGCCCTGGAATCCGCCGGGCAGGCGGAATCGCTGGGGTTGCCCGGTCGCCGCGTCATTCTTTCCTGCAAGGTTTCCGCCGCGCCGGATCTGATCGCCATTTACCGGGAGCTTGCCGCCCGTTCCCGGTATGCCTTGCACTTGGGACTGACGGAAGCCGGCATGGGTTCCAGGGGCATCGTCGCTTCCACGGCGGCGTTGTCGGTGCTGCTGCAACAGGGCATAGGCGACACCATCCGCGTCTCGCTCACGCCGGAACCCGGAGAAGCGCGCGCGAAGGAGGTCGAGGTGGCGCAAGATATCCTGCAAAGTCTCGGTCTGCGCGCATTCACGCCGCAGGTGGTGGCCTGTCCCGGTTGCGGGCGTACCGCTTCCGGCTTTTTCCAGGAACTCGCGCAGCGGGTGCGGGGTTTCCTGCAGGCGCAGATGCCTGCGTGGCGCGGGCGGTACGCGGGCGTCGAGCATCTGCGCGTGGCGGTCATGGGCTGCGTGGTCAATGGCCCGGGTGAATCGCGCCACGCGCATGTCGGCATTTCGCTTCCTGGCGCGGGCGAAGCTCCGGCCGCGCCGGTCTATGAAGATGGAATCAAGACCGCAACCCTGAAGGGTGAGCATATCGCCGACGAATTTCTGGAAATCATCAGCCGCTATGTTGCCCGCAACTGCGCGCGCAAGAAGGAATTGACGCCGTGAATCAATCCGCCTCCCAACGCTTGCAATCGGTGCGCGGCATGAACGATATCCTGCCGCCGGAAGCCGAGAGATGGGCGCGCCTCGAAGCCGTTGCCATTGCCTGTCTGGAAGGCTACGGCTACAAGCCCGTCCGCTTGCCCATCGTCGAGCCGACGCCGCTTTTTACCCGCGCCATCGGGGAAGTCACCGATATCGTGGAAAAGGAGATGTATTCCTTTGTCGACAGTTTGAACGGCGAGGAACTCACCTTGCGTCCCGAAGGCACGGCAGGTTGCGCGCGCGCCGTCATCCAGCATGGCTTGGCGAACCAAGCGGCGCAGCGTCTTTATTATCTGGGGCCGATGTTTCGCCACGAGCGTCCGCAGAAAGGCCGTTATCGCCAGTTTTACCAGATTGGCGCCGAAGTTTTCGGTCTTTCCGGCCCGGACGTGGACGCCGAACTGATTCTGCTGACGCGGCGCTTGTGGCGCAATCTGGGGCTTGCCGACATGCGCCTGCAATTGAACAGCCTGGGCCAACCGGAAGAACGCGCCCGCCATCGCGCCGATCTGATTGCCTACCTCGAAGGCTTTGCGGCAGGGCTGGATGAAGACGCCAGACGCCGCTTGCACAGCAATCCCCTGCGCATTCTCGACAGCAAGAATCCGCAGATACAGGAAATTTGCGCGGGAGCGCCCTGTCTTCTGGATTATCTCGGCGCGGAATCGCTGGACCATTTTGTCGGCTTGCAGCGAATTTTGTGGGACGCGGGCATTGAGTTCGACGTCAATCCGCGTCTGGTGCGCGGCCTGGACTATTACAATCACGGCGTGTTCGAGTGGGTGACGGATAGCCTCGGCGCGCAGGGCACGGTCTGCGCGGGCGGACGCTACGACGGTCTCGTCGCGCAACTGGGCGGCAAGCCCACGCCCGCCTGCGGGTTTGCGCTGGGCGTCGAGCGCCTGATGGCGCTTTGCGCCGCCCATGGCGGCGGCATGGACGCGCCGTCGCCGCCGGATGTTTACCTGGCGCATCAAGGGGGAGCAGCCGGTCGCCTTGCCGTGTATGCGGCGGAGACGCTGCGCGACGCCGGCGTGAAGGTGTTGTTGCACTGTGGCGGCGGCAGTTTCAAGGCGCAGATGAAAAAAGCCGATGGCGCGGGCGCGGCATTCGCCGTTATCATTGGCGACGACGAAGCGGCCGACGACACGGTGCAATTGAAGGCGCTGCGTGATGCGGCATCCGGCCAGCGGCGCGTGCGCGTCGACGCGCTACCCGGCTTCATCCGCGAGTATTTTTTCAACAACGATACGGCAAAAAAGGAAAACGGACATGGCGGCATATGATCTGGAAGAACAGGAACAGGTCGAAAACCTGAAAGCCTGGTGGAAACAATACGGCAATCTGGCGGTTGGCTGCGTTTGCGCGCTGGCGCTTGCCGTCGCGGGCTGGACGGCCTGGAACGGGCATCAGGCGCGGCAGGCCGCGCAATCCGGCGAAATCTATGCCGCCCTGCAACAAGCCATCGGCAAGAATGACAGTGTCCAGGTGCGCGGGCTAACCGGCGAACTTACGGACAAATACGGCAATACCAGCTATGCCTCGATGGGCGTGCTGCTTGCCGCCCGCCACGCCATTGGCGCGGGCGACGCCAAGACCGCCAGGGCGCAGTTTGCCTGGGTGGTCGAACATGGCAAGGATGAATTTGCCGATATTGCCCGCCTGCGCCTGGCCGGACTGCTGCTCGACGAGCATGAGTATGATGAAGCCATGAAGTGGCTCGCCCGCCCGCCCGCCGCCGCCTTTGCCGCCAGCTACGCCGAATTGCGGGGCGATGTTTTCCTCGCCCAGGAGAAGGTTGCGGAAGCGAAGGCTGCTTGGCAGGAAGCCAGGGACTTGCTGGAAAAGAACAACGAAAAGGCG
>JAIRLE010000061.1 GCA_031259605.1 Zoogloeaceae bacterium | reverse complement strand
TTGCGCCCGGAATAGGCGAACAGGCTCACCGCCCGTCCCGGGAAACCGCCGATATCGTATTCGGACAAATCCAGCGCCGGTTCCCGCAAGGCAATCAGGGAAACCTGTTTGTCCTGGCGCGCCATGATGATCTTGGCATTTTCTGGCCGTTCCGCGAAATGCGCGCGACCGTCCTTGTCCGTCTTGCCTTGCAGGAGGATCTTGCCATGCTGATCGAGCCAGGAGACTTCCACTCCGGCAATGGCTGTCCCCTTGTCCAGGGCGCTGACATAGGCGTCCGCTCCCTTCTCGAAAAGCCGGGTATGCAAGCCCAGATTACTCGTATAAAAGTATGTGACCTGGTAATCGTAGCGAAAACGGTTGGGTTGGCTCATGACCGCGATATAGATGCCGGGTTCCGAGAGTTCCTTGATGTCTTCCACGGGAATGAAGGTCACGCCGCGCCGGTTTTCCTTGGGTTCGGTGAGAAAGCGCCCTGTGTAGACGCTCTCCGTCAAGTGATGGAAACGATCCAGTTCCCAGTTGTTGACCGCGCCTTTCAGGCTGGTGCTGACGTAGTAATAGTATTCTTCGTCCTCTTCCGCCTTGTTTCCGCCCAGCACGCGATCCAGGAAGCGGGAAAGCTGTTCGGGCTTCACCTTCAGGAATTGAATATCGACTTCCGGCACATTGACGGTGACGACCGGCAGGCCGCCGTTTTGCCGGGCGGGCAGCACCATGCCCTTGCTGGCGAAATAATAGGCCGGGGAAACCGCCGCAGTCAGGATGCCGTAACGCGATTCGGCTCCCGTCTTTTGCCCGCCCCTGGACGGAACGCCGGGCGAGACACGCACCACATACCGGGTTTCCGGCTTGATGTGGGGGAAAAACAAAAGACGGGGATTTTCGCCCACCACCCAGGAACCCTTGACGAGCGTGCCGCCTTCGATGTCCACGTCGGCGGGTTCGGTGCTGGCAACGGTCGCCTGGACGCGGGGACGGGAATCGTCCTCATCCTCGTATTCGTTGCCGCGCGAGGTTTTTTTGTCCTGGCTGCGCAAGGGCATTTCGAACACCTGGATGAATTCATCATAGCTCGCGCGCGCATCCAGAGGTTGGGTGAAAGTGAGCGCCAGGGCGGGCGAACCGTCGAGATCGCGGTTATTGAGATCGACCAGATCGATGGGGCCGGCGCTGGCTTCCTCGAAGGCTTCGAGTTCCGGTGAGGTCGCCTCCTTTGCCCGCGATGTGTCGCCGCTGCGCAGATTTTGTCCCAACGCAATGCCCAGTACCACAATGATCGCCACTGCCAAGACCGCCAGCGCAGCGCCCAGTTTGATGCCGGTAAGCCGATTCATGATCTTCGTGGCCTCCATATTGAACGCCTTCCGCTTGCACGGGTTTCTGTGTGTGGCGGATGCCTGGCGATTCCTGGCCTGACCTGTCCTTGCCATCACATGCGTTGCCCGTACAGACTTTCAGCGATCCTCCCTGATTGAAAAATTAATCGATGCCGTGCCGCAGGCCGTTCATGCAGGCGCCTATTCTATCGTGAGCACTTCCCGCTGTCACAAGAATTCCGGCGTCCGCATCCGCTGACCGCCCATGGAAGGCGTAATGGAAAGCGGCAGGTTTCCCCCTGTTTTCCGCGACAGATTCAACAGTGATTGTCATCGCGCGCGCGGCGAGGCTTTTCCGAAAGACCACATGGATTGCCGCGCGCAAAACCGCCCATCAAGCGCACGGCGCAGCCTTCCCGGACAAAAGGATGTATCGCGGGATTCGGTAGCCGTATATAATGGAAAGCCCGGAAATCATTTAATGCCAACGTATTCATTGTCCCGATGCGCAGCTTTGTCAATCGAAGGTCGCGGGTTCTGTCCTGCCGGGGGGTGCCGCAAAGCCAGTCTGTCTGACGCCTTGAATCTTGTGTCGTTGGCCCCACAAGGCTTCGGAACATTGCATGAAAAATGTCCTCGTCGTTTCCTATTCGCAAAGCGGCCAACTCGCCGACATCGTGGGCGCGCTGTCGCGCCCGTTGGCGGAAGCCGGAGTGCGTGTCCACCATGAGCCGTTGCGTCCCGAACCGGATTTTCCGTTTCCGTGGCCGTTTTTCGCCTTTCTCGATGTTTTTCCCGAATCGGCGCGCCTGGAACCGCGCCCCAACCGGCCTCTTGCGCTTGCGCCGGAAGCGGCGTTCGATCTGGTCATCCTGGCCTGGACGGTGTGGTATCTCTCCCCGGCGCAGCCTGTCACCGCCTTTTTGCAAAGCGTCGAAGGCAAGTGTCTGCTTGCCGGGAAGCCCGTGGTCAGCGTGGTCGCTTGCCGCAACATGTGGCTGTGCGCTTTCGATGTGCTCCGCGAACTCGTGACGGAAGCGGGCGGGCGGCTCGTCGACCATGTTGCCCTGACCGACGAAGCGCCCGCGTTCGCCACTTTCATCACCACGCCGCGCTGGATGTTGACCGGACGGCGCGACCGCTTTCTCGGTTTGCCGCCCGCTGGGGTGGATGCCCGCCAGATCGAGGGCGCGGCGAGATTTGGCGTGGCGCTGGCCGATGCGCTCGCGCGTGACAAGGAAAAGCGCGGCCAGCCCATGCTGGAAGGTTTGCGCGCGGTGAAGGTCGCGCCGCACCTGGTGCTCTCCGAACGCGCCGGGCGGCGCGCTTTCCGCTTCTGGTCGGGTTTTGTCCGCCGGTGCGGACGCGCGGGACAGCGGCGGCGGATTCCAGCGCTCATGTTGTTCGTACTTTATCTCATCGTGATGATCGCAACCGTCGTGCCGCTCAATCTTGTTTTGCAGCGTCTTGCCGCCCCCCTGCTGGCCCGCCGCGTCGCGGCGCTGGTACGGCACTACGAACAGCCTTCCGGCGCGGGCAATGCGCGCATGACCGCCCATGAATGATGTTTTCATTACCGCCACGGCGGCGGCCCTGCCCAATGCGCCGGTCGGCAACGCGGCCATCGAAGCCGTGCTGGGCCGGATCGGCGGCCAGTCTTCGCGCGCGCGCAGCATCGTCCTGCGCAAGAACGGCATCAAGAGCCGCCATTACGCCATCGACCCGGCGACCGGACTGCCCACGCACAGCAATGCCAGCCTGACCGCCGAAGCCGTGCGCGCGCTCGGCGCAAGCGGGTTCGATATCGGAAACATTCGCTGTCTCGTCACCGGCACATCCATGCCCGATCAAACGATGCCCGGACATGGGCCGATGGTGCATGGCGAATTGGGCAATCCCGCTTGTGAGGTGGTGACGACCGCCGGCATCTGTTTATCGGGTCTTGCCGCGCTCAAGTACGCCTGGCTCGCGGTACGGACGGGGGATGCGGAAAACGCGGTGGCTACCGGCTCCGAGCTTCCTTCCGCGGTTTTGCGGGCGGCGCATTTCGAGGCCGAGAACGCCGCGCGCGTCGCGGCGCTCGCGGCTTGTCCCCGCCTTGCGTTCGAAAAGGATTTCCTGCGCTGGATGCTCTCCGATGGCGCGGGCGCTTTTCTCGTTGAGCCTCGTCCGCGCGCGGGGCAGGTCAACCTGCGCATCGACTGGATGGAACTTTCTTCCGAGGCATACCGCTTGCCGGTGTGCATGTATGCCGGCGGCGAGCGAGCGCCCGACGGGACGCTGACCGGATGGGCCAGATTTCCCTCCCGGATGTGGGCGGAAAAGTCGCTTTTCTCGATCCGGCAGGACGTGAAGCTGCTCGACCGTCACGTCGTCGAGGCAACCCTGGAGACGCCCTTGCGCAAGATCATGGCGCGGCGCGGACTCAAGGCGGAGGACATCGGCTGGTTCCTGCCGCACATGTCTTCCTATTATTTCCGCCAGCTGATCGCCGACGCGCTGGCGCGTATCGGCTTGCCCATCCCCGATGAACGCTGGTTCACCAATCTGGCGGCGCGCGGCAATACCGGCGCGGCGTCGATGTACATCATGCTCGACGAACTGCGGCAAAACGGGCGTCTCGCGACGGGAGCGCGCGTACTCTGCTTCGTGCCGGAGAGTGGGCGGTTTTCGAGCGGATTCATGATGTTGACGGCGGTATGAACGCATGAATATCGACGAAGTGCCGCAGGAAGAAAGCGCCGTTTATGGCGGTCACCGCAAGGGCATTTACGCACGGGGGGTTGATGGGCGTCTTTGTCTCGTGCCTTCGCGCGGCTGGGAAGCGGAGGAAATCGTCACCCGGCAGGCGGTGGAGGCGTTCGAGGCGCTGGCCGCCGCCGCGCGCGAGCGAGCGCGCGCCGGGCAAAGTTCGCCGCTCGAATACCACATGTACCGCGCCCGCATGGATGTGCCCATGCTCGCGCAGGCAAGCGGGCTGTGGCGCTGGCGGGTACGCCGCCATCTCCGTCCGGCGGTGTTCGGCAAGCTGCCGCCGGATTTGCGCGCGCGTTATGCGGAGGTGCTGGGCATTGAGCTTGCCCAATTGGATATGGTCGACTGAAGATGACCGATACCGGCTTCGTGCATCAGCAGGCATCGCATTGCGAAAGCGGCGTCATGGCAGCCATCGTCCGCCATTACGGCCTGCCGCTTTCCGAACCGATGGCTTTTGGCCTGGCCTCGGCGCTGGCCTTCGCTTACTTGCCTTGCATCAAACTTGCCGGATTGCCCCTGGTGTCTTACCGGATGCCGCCGCGCGCAATCCTTCGCGGCCTGCAAAAGCCGCTCGGCTTCTCCATGCGCTTCGAGACGTTCCGCAGCCCGGAAAAAGGCGCCGCGCGGCTCGACGAATTGCTTGATGCGGGCAAGGTCGTGGGGCTGCAAGCCTCGGTATTCTGGCTGCCTTTCATGCCGCCGGATTTTCGTTTTCATTTCAACGCCCATAATCTGCTCGCGTATGGACGCGACGCCGCGCGCGGCGATTATCTGCTCTCCGATCCCGTGCTGGAAGCGCCAGTGCGGTGCGCGCGCTCCGATCTGACGAAAGCGCGTTTCGCGCGTGGCATACTCGCGCCGAAAGGGTTGCTGTACTACCCGGCCAGCCCGCCGCGCGAGCCGGACTGGAAGCGCGTTCTCCCCGCCGCGATCCGGAAAACCGCGCGAGTAATGCTGGGTGCCCCCATTACACTCATCGGCGCGCGCGGCATCGTATGGATGGCGCGCGCGGTCGAGCGCCTGCCGGTTGCCGACCCCCGCGCAAGCAAGCTCTACATCGGGCACCTGGTTCGGATGCAGGAAGAAATCGGCACCGGCGGCGGCGGTTTCCGCTTCCTGTACGCGGCTTTTCTCGAAGAGGCCGCGCGCCTTGCCGTCCGCCCGGCATTGGCTGAATTGGCTGGGGAACTGGTCGAGATCGGCGATCTCTGGCGCGAATTCGCGCTTGCCGCCGCGCGCATGATTCGCGACCGCGACCCCCTCGACCCCGCGCGCCTGGGCGTATTGTTGCGCGCGCAGTCCGCGCGCGAAAAAACTTTCTTCACCGCGCTGGGCAAGGCCGCGAAGTGAGCCGACAATGTGGCCGCCATTTTCGGCGGGTTCAAAATGAGCGCGGCAGAATATATGCATGGCTCGCCTTGATAAGGCCATATCGGGTAAACTGACGCCCCGGCTTCCCGGTCAACACAGCATGAACAACCTCAAGAAATACTCAGGACCAGACTCCACTATCTATCACGGCGATTGCTTGAATGCGTTGCAAGACATAGCTGACGCATCGGTGGATTTGGTATTTGCTGATCCCCCCTACAATATCGGCAAGAAATTTGGCGAATTCAGAGATTCCTGGCCGTCCGATAAAGACTACGCCGAGTGGTGCTGCCGCTGGCTTGACATTTGCATCAAGAAGCTCAAGCCAACGGGAAGTCTTTACGTAATGACCAGCACACAAGCCATGCCATATCTTGACCTACGGCTCCGTGAGCGCATGACCATTCTCTCCCGGATTGTCTGGCACTATGACAGTTCAGGCGTGCAAGCCAAGAAGTATTTCGGATCGCTATACGAACCTATTCTGTTTTGCGTGAAAGACGTAAAGGCATACACGTTCAACGCCACGGATATTGAGATTGAAGCAAAGACTGGCGCGGCAAGGAGGTTGATCGACTATCGCAAGGAAGTCCCGACGCCCTATGAGACAACCAAAATTCCCGGCAACACTTGGTATATACCACGAGTTCGCTACCGGATGTCGGAATACGAAACTCATCCCAGTCAGAAACCCGAGGCGCTCTTGGATAGGATCATCAGGGCCAGCAGCAACCCGAATGATCTCGTTCTTGATCCGTTTGGCGGTACGTTTACGACATGCCGTGTCGCGCAACAACTTGGCCGCAGGTCAATCGGTATCGAACTGCAATCCGATTACGTCAAGGTCGGGCTGCGACGCTTGAGCATAGCCAGTCACTTCAACGGCGAACAACTTCGCGCACTTGACAAGAGCTATGTTCGTAAGAATGGCAACGGTGTTCGCGATGGAGCCATAGGCGAAAAAAAGGCTGGACTCTTCGATGCCCAGGTTTGAAATAACTCAACATTCTTTTACGGCAACTATCATTGAGGTACTTCGACGTTATTTTGACGAATACGCTGAGGAAATCTTCCAGACAAGTCTGATTCTCGGCTATCTGAACAACAAAACCAAGGCGGCAAACCGTGGTTCAAAGGCACGAGGGGCTTTTGCCAATCATTATGCCTTGTACGTCATCGTTGAGGATTACATAAAGAACGGCTTTGTCGATGGCAAGGCCGCTATTCCTTACGCCAAGTATCAAGGCGCTCGCTTTTCCGATTTGTTCAACCGGCAAAGAGAGCTTCCCTTTGGAGCAAAACTGCAAAATCATGCTCTTAATTCCCGCCTGAATGATGAATTCAAGAAATTCTATCCGACCGTCGGGAAACCGCCCATCGTTCGTGATGTGGAAACGCAGCGATACTGGATTCGGGAAGACCTGCTTCAGATCACTCTTCGCTGCAAAGACGAGAAAGAATATACATATAATATTGCGCGTGCCGTTATTGACATCATTGATGCTTACGCTGCCACAAAAAAAGCCGCTTTCGAAGGGTTTCTAGATGCTTGCCGCCAAATTGCCGAGCTTGGCAAAAACGATCCAGTTAAGGCTGTCGATTTTGTTATCCAACAGTTGAAACCCAATGTTGACGCGCGCGTATTCGAGATCGTCAGTTACGCGGTTCTAAAGGCGAAGTACGGACAGGAAACGGTCTGGATTGGCGAAACCAAGGACACGGTTACCGATGAACTTCTCGTTTTATATAAAACCGGACGAACCAATGCAAAGCAAAAATTAGCGACAGCCCTTCAGGGCTGTCGGCCCAACTCCATTGGGAAGGGGTTTCTCTTCCCTCGAGAATGGCTACGGTCGAAACCCCGGCCGCGGCCGGGGTTTCGACCTTCGCGCCGTTCTTACGGGCGGGGTTTCAAACCGGAGTTGGTTTTACGATGAACCGCCGTCCCTCTCCCGGCGCTCACTTACCGCTCCCTGCCCCAATTACGCATGATTCGATGCTCCTGCCCTGCCTGACTCTCTCTCGCCCCTGTCGGGGCATTCTCTCTCGCAAGCGGGAGAGAGTGAATCTGGCGCCCGCCGACGGTTGCGCACAAAATTACCGTCCTTCGTCCTTTTCTTCCCTGGAATGCAGCCCGCATTCTTTCGTTTCCGGGTTTTCCCACCACCAGCGACCGGCGCGGATGTCTTCGCCCGCGGCCAGGGCGCGGGTGCAGGGAGCGCAGCCGATGCTGGGGTAGAAGCGGTCATGCAGCGGGTTGTAGGGAACATTGTTGCTGCGGATGTAGGCCCAGACTTCCTGTTCGCTCCAGTCCGCCAGCGGGTTGAATTTTTCCAGGCCATGTCCGGCGTCGACTTCCTGTACGGCAAGATGCTGGCGCGTGGCGGATTGCTGGGCGCGCATCCCGGTAATCCAGGACTTGCAGCCGATAAGGGCACGCCGCAAAGGCTCGACTTTGCGGATGTGGCAGCATTGACGCCGCGCCGCGACGGAAGCGTAAAAGGCGTTGATGCCGTAGGTATGAACGAAATGCTCCAGCGCCGTGTGTTCGGGGTAGAAGACTTCAAAATGCCTGCCGTAATGCTGTTCGGCGGCAGCCAGGAGGTCGCAGGTTTCCGGGTGCAGGCGTCCGGTATCCAGGGTGAAGACGCGGATGGGCAGCGCGTTTTTCAGGATCATGTCGGCAAGCGCCATGTCTTCCGCGCCCAGGCTGCTGGCGAAGGCGGCGGGCGCGTGTTCGCGGGCGATACGGCGCAGACGGGCTTCGGCGGCGGCAACCTTTCCCGCCAGCGTTTGCAGCAATTCAGGGGTGAGCGGCGGACGCGTGGCCGCGTTCTGCGGCGGGTTCTTTTGCGGCAAGGGCGTGAAACGGCTCATTTTATTCCGAAGTCAGGATGACAAACTGACGCCATGGGGTTTGTCCAGGGCAATCGCATGAATGCCCGCTTCCCCCTCGCCCGCTTGCGGGAGAGGGCGGCAGGTGGCGGCGCAAACCGGAAATACGATAACAGCATTCATTCGATTGCTCAGGGGATTTTGTCCCTTGGACTGGAGCTTCCTTGCGCGGCGCGCGGGGTTTTTTCCGCTATCGGACTACTGGTACGGATGGCGCATCATGTGGCTTTGGCGCAAACTCCGCAAGTGGACGAGCGCCTCTTCGACATCCTGGCGTTCGCTCATTGCCCAGGCGTCAAACCCCAGGCGGCGCGTAAATAGCAAGGTGTCGAGCAGGACGTGGCCAACGGCGCGCAGTTCTCCCGTGTAGCCCAGGCGTTCGCGCAGCAGGCGGGCGAGGCTGTAGGCGCGGCCATCGGTGAAAACGGGAAAATCGAGCGCGATGACGGCAAAATCGGCAAGGCGCGCTTTCAGGGCTTCCAGCGCGATGGGCGGCGTATCCGGAAGAAGCCGCAGGCCGAAAGTTTCCCCGCGCGCGCGGATGACTGCCGCTTCCTTTTGCCAGACGGCAAGCGGATACAGCCACGCGCCTTCCGGCAGGGATCGGGGCGCGGCGCTCTCTTCCGGCGCGATGCGCCAGGGGTCGTCGGGGACGATCTGGAAATCCGTGGCGAACTCCCGAATCAAGGCATTCATACGGCGGTTTCCGTGCGTTGGGTTGCGTTGGCGGCGCGCAGACAGGGCTTGAAAGGGGCGCTGCCGATGCGCTCGAAAGTATGCAGAAAGCTTTCCTCCGGGCGGCGTTCGCGGCGGTAGACCGCAAGGATGCTGGCGACGACATCCGCGACATGGGCGGCGGGGACGGCCGGGCCGATGACTTTGCCGACACGCGCCGCGCTGCCCTGGCGTCCGCCCAGGGTAATCTGGTAGAACTCCTCGCCCTGCCGATCCACGCCGAGAATGCCGATGTTGCCGACATGGTGATGCCCGCATGCATTGACGCAGCCGGAAATGTTGAGGGAAATTTCCCCCAGATCGAACAGCGTCTCGAAGTCGGCAAAACGCGTCTGGATGGCACGCGCGACGGCGACGGAACGGGCATTGGCCAGGTCGCAAAAATCGCCGCCGGGGCAGCAGATCATGTCCGTCAACAGCCCCACATTGGGCGTTGCCAGCGCTTCTTTTCGCGCCGTCTGCCAGAGTTCGAACAGACGGCCTTGTTCCACGTCGGCCAATACCAGGTTCTGTTCGTGCGCGATGCGCGCCTCGCCAAAACTGAAGGCGTCCGCCAAGGCCGCGACACTTTCCATCTGCGCCGCCGTAATGTCGCCGGGTGCTTGTCCCGGCGCTTTCAGCGACAAGGTGACGGCGGCGTAGCCCGGCATCTTGTGCGGATGCACGGCGCGCGAAAGCCAGCGCGCAAATTCGGGGTGCGCCGCTTTTTGTTCTGCGAGTCGCGCCGCCGATGCCGCTCCCTGCCGGTATTCCGGAGAACAAAAATGCGCGGCGATGCGCTGGTATCCGGCTTCTGTCAGTGTGGCGGGGCCGTCTTTCAGGTGCGCCCATTCGGTTTCTACCTGACGGGAGAATTCCGCCAGTCCCAGGCGCTGCACCAGAATTTTCAGTCGCGCCTTGTAGGGATTGTCGCGGCGACCATGCAGGTTGAAGACGCGCACGATGGCTTCCAAGTAACTGAGGAGATGCCGCCAGGGCAGATGTTGCCTGATGATCTGGCCGCGCAAGGGAGTGCGTCCCAAGCCGCCGCCGACGATGACGGCAAATGTAGCCTGCCCGCTATCCTTGCCGTCCAGACGCAGACCGACATCGTGATACCAGCCCAGGGTGCGATCTTCCACGCTGCCGGAAATGGCGATCTTGATCTTGCGCGGCAGGAAGGCGAATTCCGGGTGCATGGCGCTCCACTGGCGCAGGATTTCCGCCAACGGACGCGGGTCCATGGCCTCGTCTGGCGCGATTCCGGCAAAAGGGTCGGTGGTGACATTGCGGATGCAGTTGCCGGAGGTCTGGATGGCATGCATCTCCACTTCGGTCAGTTCATCGAGAATATCCGGCGCGTCCTCGATGCGCACCCAGTTGAGTTGCAGATTGTGGCGCGTGGTGAAATGCCCGTAACTCTTGTCATAGCGCCGGGAAATGCTCGCCAGTTTGCGCAACTGGGCAGCGGAAATCATGCCGTAGGGCACAGCCACGCGCAACATGGGCGCGTGACGCTGCACATACAGCCCGTTTTGCAGACGCAGGGGACGAAACTCGCTGTCGCTCAACACGCCGGAACGCCAACGCGCCACCTGTGCGCGAAATTGCGCCGCCCGCTCACGGATCAGCGCCAGATCATCAGGATTGTAACGGTACATATCCGCCTTGAAGGTCGTAGTACGGACTATGGTAAAGCCTTATGATTTGAACGAAAAAGAATATGCGGTTACATTGTTATAACTTTCCGTTGTTAGAACCTGTCCATGATTCCCGTAGAGGCGCCTCCATGACCGCAACCGGGAAATGTTGCGGCAGGGGCAACCCTTGTGGTTGCCCTCCCCCGCGGCAAGGGCGGGCGGTCACAATGGCCGCTCCCAACGTCATCTGCGAATGAAGAGGGAGAAGGCAAATCAAACATTTCACACAGCAATCCGAGATTATGAACAGACGCCCAGGGGGTAGGTCATGAAGTTGCAGCAACTGCGCTATATCGTCGAGGTCACGCGGCGGGGACTGAACGTTTCCGAGGCGGCGGAAGCCTTGTATACCTCTCAGCCCGGCGTATCCAAGCAAATCAAGCTCCTGGAGGACGAGTTGGGCGTGATGATTTTCGAGCGTAGCGGCAAGCGGTTTACCGGCATTACCGAGCCAGGCCGCGCCGTTATCGAACGTGCCGGGCAGATTTTGCGCGAGGCGGAAAACCTGGTGCGTTTGGGTAAGGATTATGCGGGCGGCGAGACCGGCACGCTCACCGTTGCCGCCACGCACACCCAGGCGCGTTACGCCCTGCCGTCCGCCGTGCGGGAATTCATGGCGCGCCATCCCACCGTGCAATTGATCCTGCGTCAGGGGACGCCCACGCAGATTGCCGATTGGGTGGAAAAAGGCGACGCCGACATCGGCATCGCCACCGAAGCGTTGAGCGACCGCGCGGGACTGGTCAGCCTGCCGGTCTGCCAGTGGCGGCATTGCGTCATCGCCACCAGCGGGCATCCCATTGCCAGGGCACAGCCCCTGTCGCTGATGGAACTCGCCCGCTGGCCGCTGATTACCTACAACCCCGATTTCACTGGCCGCTCGCGCATCACACAGGCCTTTGAGCGCCACAACCTGAACCCCAGGATCGTCCTGACCGCCCTGGACGCCGATGTCATCAAAACCTATGTCAACATGGGACTGGGGCTGGGGATCATCGCCGCCATGGCCTTTGACCCGGCGCGTGACACGGGACTGGAAGCACTCGTGGCCGAGCATCTCTTTGAATCCAACACCACGCGCATCGCCCTGCGTCACGGCATCTTTCCCCGCCGTTTCGAATACGACTTCATCCGCCTCTTTGCCCCGCATCTGGACAAATGGGCGGTCGACAGCGCCCTGCAAGGAGAGGGCGAGAGTTATCAGGTGTGACGAGACCGGCAGACCGCGTTTCGCGAAGCTGCCAGCGCCTGATGGGTCTATTGCAATCATGTCGTCGTAAAACCAACTCCGGTTTGAAACCCCGCCCGTAAGAAAGGCGCGAAGGTTGAGACCCCGGCCGAGGCCGGGGTTTCGACCGTAGCCCTTCTCGAGGGAAGAGAAATCCCTTCCCAATGGAGTTGGACCGACAGCCCTGAAGGGCTGTCGCTAATTTTTGCTGCGCCCGCTGAAAAGCGGCGGCGCGCGTATTTACACCCTGTAACAAATGGCAAAGTAAACCCGTGTCCCAGGGGTCTAGAGTGGTATTGCGCGAGTTCGCGCGACAATCGAGCGGAGGTGATGCCATGAATGGGAGAGTAATGCTGTTTGCGTTGGTTTCGCTGGCATTGTTGTCGGGATGCGCGACGCGCCGCGCGGAGTATGTGGACTATCATGAATCCGGCGTCGTGGTGGGTGTACCCGGTTATTACTGGTCCGAATATCGTTACCCGGGCTACTGGTTCGAGTACCGCCGCCCGGTTGTCTATCTGGCTCCGCATGTGTCTCGCCATCCTTCGATGTCGCGCCCCTTTGTGCCGCGTGACGCGGGGCGTCACCGCCTGAACGGCGGACATATGTCGAAACCGGAGGTTCGTCCGCCGCGTGGTGGAAGAGATCGGGGCGACGGAAGGGACAGGCGCGCGCCGTCCGCCACATTCCACCGGCAGGGAACGGGCGGGACGAATGCCGCTCCCGCGTTTTCGCGCCAGGGCCAAAGGGCAGCGCCCAGGCCATCCGGCGCGGGACGGGCAAGCGGCGGCAGCCGACTTGGCGGTCGGGGCAGAGTGGCGCGTTAGCGCCGGGAGAGGGCGGCGGTTCATCCCTGAACCGTATTTTCCGGGGTGAATCGCCCCCTCATCCGCCCTTCGGTCGCCTTCTCCCCCTTTAGGGGGAGAAGGAAAACCAGGCGCTTCCCACGACAATCCGAGACGAGCAAAAATTGGCGACAGCCCTTCAGGGCTGTCGGTCCAACTCCATTGGGAAGGGGTTTCTCTCCCCTCGAGAATGGCTGCGGTCGAAACCCCGGCCGCGGCTGGGGTCTCAATCTTCGCGCCTTTCTTACGGGCGGGGTTTCAATCCGGAGTTGGTGTTACGATGTACAGGTTCTGAGAACGGACGGCATGTAGTATGCTTCCTGTCCTTTTGGTCGGCCCCAATGCGGTTTTATCTCCAGAACACAGACGCGCTGGCGCGGCGCGGCGTCCTGACGCTGGCGCATGGCGTGGTGGAAACGCCGGTCTTCATGCCGGTGGGTAC
>JAIRLE010000045.1 GCA_031259605.1 Zoogloeaceae bacterium | reverse complement strand
AGGAGTACCAATTGGCAAAATTTTGTTTTTCGGCGGCGTTGCTGGTGTCGATATAAACAGGCGCCCCGCAATCGTCCTTGTCCAGATCGACCGAACCGCAGTTGTAATAATGCGCTTTCATGTTACTGGTTCCGTCGGCGGGCAGATACTCGGCCTTGTAGGGAGTTTTTGGATCATTGTGATAGTAAGCCGAATAAGAGAAGGTTGCCTTGTACTCAGTGCCAAGATCGACCCTGCGCTCAACAACGAGCGAGGAATCCTCATAGTAATTCCCGGAACCGTTCCTGCCGTCGATGTCATAACCATCGTACCAGGCATCATTGAAATCCGCGTTGCCAAGGGTGCCGTCGGTCACAAGGTTGCCCTTGGCATCCTTGATGTCGGTGCCTGGCGGCGCTGGCGGGGGGGGATAATTTTGTGCGGGGTCGTAGTATATTGTATTGACCTGTGGCGACTTGAGCTTCTTGGCGTGGTGGATTTTTTTAAGGGAAGCAGGAGCGCCTGAGTCATAACCTCCTTGTGTCATTCTGTCCAGATCCGGCATGAACGAGTAATACATCGACCCGGAATTATCATGGATATACAGCAAATTGGGAGAAACGCCGCTGCCCGATGTCAGCGGCTCCTGGGCGAGGCTGAACGCATCCGCCGCCAAGGCGGCGCCGCTGCCCGCCGAGAAGCTCAGCGCCATGGCGTAAGCCAGGGGACGGATGCGGGCGGAGAATTGCCGTGTTTGGTATTTTCGCCGAATCGTGATTTTCATGATTTTTCCCTGAAGAACGAATGTTGTAATCAACCCCCGGCAGGAGGAGGGGTAATCGTGGTTTGCAGGACGACATCGCTGACCGGATCGGCGCCCGCACTGTTTTGCTTTTGCATTCCGAAGCCTATCGCGGTCACTTTGAAAACGGTGCTTCCTCCCCCATATACGGGTGACGGTTTGCCACCTTCCAGACTGGTACCACTGACTTTATTGCCGCTGCTGGTAGGGGCCGTGCCTTGTATTTCAATGATATAGAGAGGGTTTTTGAAATTATCCCCCGTGGAGACGGCGCCATACAAGGGGTATTCCGTGGCGCAGGGAGGCCCGCCCGCGGAACAGAGGGGGAGAGCCTTCCAGTAGTCGTACCCTTTCGCCAGATCGACAATGCTCGGCGCGGGGGGCTGGGTGGCGTGATCGGCAGGATTGTTGCGGTTATGGATGACCACGGCCGCGGCGCCGGCGGGGGGCGTGGCGGTTATGGCCTTTTCGCCCGCCCTGAGCGCGGCCTCGGCGGCCTGGAAAGCCTGGGTGTAATCGACGGAAGCGCCCGCCAGCCGTTCTTGCAGCGTGATCGTCCTCATCGCGGCCACGCCCAGCATCATGACCATGACCAGCAGAATCAGGCCCGTGACCAGTACCGCGCCCTTTTCGCGTCGTGCGGCCATGGCGATTCCGGTTTTGTAATGGTGCGTTTTTCGGCGCATTTTCCGCTCCCGCTTACCGCGCTTTATTGCGTAATGTTACAGAAGTGCTGAACAGCCTGCGCAGACGGCGATCGGCGCTGGCCGCTGTCCAGCCCGGCGTGGAACTGTCGCAAAAATTGAACGCCGCGGTGGTTGGCTGATCCAGGACAGGCAATGCGGAGGCCAGCACCAGATCGACATGAACGGAACGCGTCAGTGCGAAATTGGACGCCGCGGTTCCGAAACCGACGGTATTCACAATATCAATAGTATCGGCGCCATTGCCGTCCTGGCCCAGGCATACACGGAAAGACTCCACGTTATCGGCCAGCAAATGCCCGTTGCGCCGCAATTTATTGTCGGCGAATGTGTAGACTATGCCGTCCAGGCCCGCAGCTCCGCCCCAGTCGTACCAGGTTATCACCGAGTCTTTTTTGTGAGGCGCCGTGGCGCCCGCCATGTGGATTGATCCGGTGGCGGGATCAAGCGCCGCCACGCTGACGAATTCCGGCATATTCTGGCAATCGTCGATCAATACGAATTGCACGGAAGAAGGCGCGCCGGCAGGGGAAACATGCCCCATGGCAAGCATTTCGGGGGTCAGGCGCGTGCTGGCGATTGAAGTTGCCTCTACCGCCGAGTCGGCGTGCTGCATGAAATTCCCGCCTTCGATCGGGGCGAAAATGTTGAGGGTCGTCGTCGTACCCGTGGCGGCATCGCTCGCCACGCGGACGCCATCCCTCAGGCGTTCCGCCAATTCGGTCTTTCCAAACCCCGAAGCAAGCCCCGCCGCTGGCGCCATGGAGAAGTCGTCCGGGTCGGTTCCTCTTATGCACCCGTTGAAGCCCGCCAGACGCAAGTCCGCGTTCAGCAGGCTCATGATGTAGCGCCCGCGATCCTGGAGGCGCGCTTCCTGATCGTTGAATTTCCACGAGTCCTTGTTGCTGATATAGGCATAGCCGACCACGCTCAATACGAACAGGCCGATCGTTGTCGCCACCATGAGTTCGATGATGGTCATGCCGCGCTCGTTCGCATGCAAGAGCGCCGGTTTTTTACCTGACATGATCTTCCTCATGGCCGGGGAGCGCTCATCGGTTTCAACCCGCATTGTCTTTACCATAACCTTCCCGCGGCCCAGACGGTCTCGTCGCCGCGAATATCTGTCGTTGTTATGATGGAAGGATCGTCGCCTATCCCCAGACGTTCATCCCGTCCCTGATCCCATGCGATGCAAACAACGAATACCGTGCCGTCCGGGACCGGACTGGACGGTACGAATCCCGCGTCGTCACGGCAGTCCGCGGGAACGGCGGCATCGGTCCTGGCATAGACCTTCACTGTCGGGTTCGGCAGCGAACCCAGCGTTGGCGTTGCCACGCCTCCCGGCGCTATTCCCTTGAGCTGATTCAGAAAGACCGTGGTATCTTCGTTGACGTCAGGGTTGCCGCTGCTGCAAGGAAAGGGGTCGCAGATGTAATGGTGGGCTTCCGCTTGTCCGCGGCTCCTGATCTTGTCGAGCATGGCGTAAGCGTATTGCGATGCCACGGAACGCGCTCCGGCGGACTGGCCCATCTTGAGCGACGAGATCTGCAAGCCCGCCAGTCCCAGCAGCCCCAGAGTCAGTATCACGAGGGTGATCAGCACCTCGATCATGGTGAAACCTTTTTGCTGGATGCGATTGCTGGCGCGCATGGAAATGCTCCGGATTCTGATTGGATACGCGGTCGAACGATCGAAGGTCATGTGCATGAACCCGATGCTGAATCCACTTCCAGCAATTGCGTGATCGTGAGGGTTCTCCGCATTCCTTCCGCGCCCGGAGTGCAACCGGTCGCCTGGAAGGTAATGGATGCCCATTCGCCATTGGAGACCCCCATCCGGTTGATGCTCAATTTGACCGCCGGGAATGGCGATCCTCCAGTGGGGGGGGCGATCTGCCTCAATGCTTCATGCTGGAGCAAGACAGTGTTGTCCGCCTTCCCGCATTCGGGAAAGGCATCATCCGCGCTGGCTTCGATTGTCCATCCATTCTGCAAGCTCGCGCCCGCGCCCGCGGGGCCGCCCGCGGGGCATAGCGCCACCGCCCGGCCGCGCCGGATCGCCTCGCTGCGCGCATATGTGATGGAGGCGGTGATGTCGCTGGCGGCGCTGGCGACCCGGTTTCTTTGTATCAGGACGCCAAAGCCGGGAGTCGCCAATGCCGTCAGGATTGCAATGATGGCAAGGGTTATCAGCAACTCGTACAGCGTGAAACCACAATGATTTTTTCCGTACATGCTTTTCTTGTCCGTAACGTCGAATCCGGAATACAGGAAAATGTGAGTACTTGCGAAACCGGCCTTGAAGCTCATCCCGAAAAGCGCTCGCGGTATATACCGGTACGCGCCAACCCTTCCGCCTGAACACTGTATACATGGCATGACTTCACAAACCATGCGCAATTGATGACTACACAACCAAGCATTGCATCGGATGCTAGTCGAAGGTCGGCGTATGAAGGAAAGCGGGTTCGACGAAAGGGCGAAAGCGCGTGATAATCGGCACGGAAAGGACAAATGGCTGGCTATCTTCCCTTGATAAATCTTCCTTGACAAAGACGCGAGCGCAAGAAACAGCCTGTGTATGCCTTGGAGGTGATGCGATGAAAGGCGGGCTGGCCGGAATATGGCTTGTGACTTGCGAGAGACCCGGGCGAACAGCGGCGATGTGCGCCGTTTGGATGGAAGGAACTGGATTGCCACGGCGCTTCGCTCCTCGCAATGACGAGTTCTCCCGATGGATAAAAAGGGAAGGAGGAATGAAACGCCCGTCCACTCCCCGCCGCCAAGAAATCAGCGGCGCTGCGCGCCGGATGGAATGAACTGGATTGCCGCGTCGCTTCGCTCCTCGCAATGACGAAGGGGAAGGCTTTCGCAATGACGAGTACTTCCGATGGATTCCCCTCGCCCCCCGCAGGGGGGAGAGGGTGGCCGAAGGCCGGGAGAGGGCGTCGTACCAATCGGCGCGCAGCGCCGCTGATTAAAGTGGGAGGGGAAGAAATGAGGCGCTTGTTCATTCTCCACCGCAAAAAAATCAGCGGCGCTTCGCGCCGGATGGTTGGCGCCCCCCTCTCCCGGCCTTCGGCCACCCTCTCCCCCCTGCGGGGGGCGAGGGGAATCCATCGGAAGAACTCGTCATTGCGAGGAGCGCAGCGACGTGGCAATCCAGTTCCTTCCATCCGGAGCGAAGCGGCGCTGTTTTCTTGGCGGCGGGGCGTGGATGGGCGTTCCCCTTTCTTTTCATCCAGCGCCGCGCTTATTGGAATAGGCTCTTATTCTTTGCCTGTCGTGACATAACAGGCACTCGTTATCCGGGGGGATTGGTTCAGCGTTTCCGTAGCGTATAGGATGACGTATTGTCATTCATTTACTGGAAGAGCCGGTCATGAATACAGCGCGTGATTTTTCGGACGCGGCGCGCAAGACGCGGCGGCCGCATTCAAATGTCCTGCCCCGCCCCTGCCCCCCCTCCGCCTCCCTCCGCCCCCCTGAATTCTTGTCCCATAAACGCCGCCTGGCCTGCCTGATTGCCGCGCTTTGCGGCGCGATGTTTGCCGCCCCGCCCACGCGGGCGGATGGGGAAACCATCGCCTATGAAGGAGCCTCTCCCAACGCGTCGTTGCTGAAGGACGATCCTCCGGGAGTGCCGGATG
>JAIRLE010000036.1 GCA_031259605.1 Zoogloeaceae bacterium | reverse complement strand
GACCCGCAGTCTCCTGGAAGATACGGCGGGCAGTGAGGGCGGGAGGTGATTTCCGGTCCGCTCAAAAATGCCCCGATGCCTTCGGCGATTCATCGTAAAACCAACTCCGGTTTGAAACCTCGCCCGTAAGAAAGGCGCGAAGGTTGGAACCCCATTCTTACGGCCGGGGTTTCGACCGTAGCCATTCTCGAGGGGAAAGAAACCCCTTCCCAATGGAGTTTGACCGGCAGCCCTGAAGGGCTGCCGCTGATTTCTTGCTGCAATTGCCCTTCCGAAAGCCGCCGCGCTGTCATCTGGATGCGCAAACATGCTAAATTGGCAGTTTTCGTACTCTTTCGCGGGCCGCTCATGTCCCTTGCCCAACAATTTGCCGCCTACAGCCAATGGCGGCTTGCCATCATCGCGGCGACGGAGCGTTTCCGTCAGTGGCTGATCGAACAGGATTTGAGTGACGCGCAGGCGGAATTGCGGCTTTCCCGGCTGGAAGCGCGCATCCGGGAAGACAAGCTCAACGTGGCCTTCGTCGCGGAATTCTCCCGTGGCAAATCCGAACTCATCAACAGCATCTTTTTTGCCGCCTATGGCAACCGCGTCCTGCCTTCCTCGGCGGGACGCACCACCATGTGTCCGACGGAACTGCTGTACGTGACCGGCAAGCCGCCCGCCATCGATCTGCTTTCCATCCAGACGCGCGGCGGCAACACCAGCGTCAGTGAATACAAGCAAAATCCCGACGCCTGGCAGCGCATCCTGCTGGATGTTCATTCCGCCAGGGCCATGCAGGACGCCCTGCGCCAGGTGAGCGAGGTTATCCGCGTTCCCGCCGAAGAAGCGGATAAGCTGGGATTCACGGTGGATGCAACGCAGATTGGCGCTTTTCATGCGGGTGAAGATGGTCTGGTGGAAATTCCCCGCTGGCGTCATGCCATCATCAACTTTCCGCATCCCCTGCTCGAACAGGGGCTGGTGATTCTGGATACGCCGGGGCTGAACGCCATCGGCACCGAACCGGAATTGACGCTCTCCCTTTTGCCCAATGCCCACGCCGTCCTGTTCATCCTCGCCGCCGATACCGGCGTGACGCAATCGGATCTGCTCGTCTGGCGCGAACATATCGCCAGCAATCACGGCAAACGCGGGCGTCTGGTCGTCCTGAACAAGATTGACGGCCTGTGGGACGATCTCAAGAGCGAAGCGGAAATCGAAGCGGAAATCGCGCATCAGACCGAAACCTGCGCGAACATCCTCGGCATCTCTGCCGCCCAGATTTTCCCCGTTTCGGCGCAAAAGGGACTGGTCGCCAAAGTCAACCAGGACGCCGAACTGCTGGGAAAAAGCCGTCTGCCGGAACTCGAAGCCGCCCTTTCCGGCGAACTCATCCCCGCCAAGCATGACATCGTGCGCGACGACACCCAGGGAGAATTCGGGGAAATTCACCGGCACATCCAGGAACTGCTGGAAGTCCGCCGCGCGAACCTGAAGGAACAGATTGCCGAACTCTCCGACCTGCGCGGCAAGAACCGGGGCGTGGTCGAATACATGATGGGCAAGATCAAGGTGGAAAAAGATGAGTTCGACACCGGCCTGCAACACTATTACGCCGTGCGCAGCGTATTTTCCACGCTCACCAACAAGCTGTTCGCGCATCTGGGCGTCAAGCCCCTGCGCCAACTGACGGAAAAAACCCGGCAGACCATGCTGGACGCCACCTTTTCCCGGCAAATTTCCCGCGCCATCCGCGCTTTTTTCCAGGAAGTCAAAGCCAATCTGAAACAATCCAGCGAGGAGATCAAGGAAATCCGCATCATGATGGATGCCGTCTACAAACGCCTGCACGTCGAACATGGCCTCAAACTCGCCAAACCCGTCGACTTTTCCCTGGCAATCTACGGAAAGGAAATCCATCGCCTGGAAACCTGGTGCGACACCCATCTGAACACCGCCATCCAGTTCATGACCCACGAAAAGAAAAATATCGCGCACAAGTTCTTTGAAGAAATCGCCATGCAGTCGCAAAAAATCTTTGCGCGCGCCAACTGGGACGTGGAAAGCTGGCTCAAAATCATCATGGGTCCCGTGGAAACCCAGGTGCGCGAACACCAATTGCACCTCAAGCGCCGCCTGGACAGCATCGAGCGCATCCACGAAGCCGCCGATACCCTGGAAGAACGCATCAACGAACTGGGCGCGATGAAGGACGACCTGCAACAACAAATCAAATCCCTCGACGCCATCGCCGGGGCCATGCAAACCCTGATGGGGCGGTCAGGAAACAAGGGGCAGAAGACAGAGGACAGAAGACAGAAGACGGAAAAAACGGGACGGACGGCGTGACCGTGCCGCGAGACTGAAAAATGTGCGGCATTTGCGGAGAATTGCGTTTCGATAAAGAAGCGGCGGACGACGCGGCGCTGGAGCGGATGACGCACGCCCTGCGCCAGCGCGGGCCGGACGCGGGCGGACAATTCAGCGACGGAGCGATCTCCTTCGGACACCGGCGGCTGGCCATCATCGATCTCTCGGAGGCGGCCAGCCAGCCGATGCAGGACGATGAACTGCATCTGGCGCTGGTCTTCAACGGCGTCATCTACAACTACCGCGAACTGCGCCGCGAACTTGCCGCGCGCGGCTACCGCTTCTTTTCCGAGGGCGACACCGAAATTATCCTAAAGGCATATCACGCCTGGGGACACGACTGCCTGACCCGTCTGGACGGCATGTTTGCCTTCGCCATCTGGGATGAGCGCGCGCAAAGCCTCTTTCTCGCTCGCGACCGTTTCGGCATCAAGCCGCTGTACCTCGTCCGCGACGCGCGTCGTCTGCGCTTTGCTTCCAGCCTGCCCGCGCTTTTGGCGGGCGGCGGCGTGGATACGGAACTCGACGCCATCGGCCTGCAATTCCAGTTTACCTTGCATGGTTCCGTTCCCGCGCCGCACACCCTTTTTCGCCACGTCAGGAAATTGCCGCCCGCCAGTTGGCAGGCGATTGCCGCCGATGGCGCGACGGACGAGGGGCGTTACTGGCGTCTGTCCGCCTGCCGCCCCGCGCCGGAACCCGACGAGGCCGGGTATCTGGAAGCCGTCCGCGAACAGATGGAGGCGGCGGTCGACAGCCATTTGCTTGCCGCCGACGTGCCAGTGGGCGTATTGCTCTCCGGCGGCCTGGATTCCAGCTTGCTGGTGGCGCTTCTGGCCGCGCGGGGACGAACGGGCATTCCCACCTTTTCCATTGGTTTCGCCGACCAGCCGGAAGAAGCAGGCAACGAATTCCAGTATTCCGACATTGTGGCGCGTCACTTCGGCACGGCGCACCATCGCTACCATATCGGCGATCGCGAGATGCTCTCGGCACTGCCGGAGGCCATCGCCGCCATGTCCGAACCCATGTTCAGCCAGGATAACGTCGCCTTCTGGCTGCTTTCCCGCGAGGTCAAAAAGGAAGTCAAGGCCGTGCTCTCCGGCCAGGGCGCGGACGAAGTATTCGGCGGCTATTACTGGTATCCGCAAATGGCGGCGGAACCGGAAAACCTGCCGCCGCTCGCTCGTTTCGCGCCACGCTATTTCGACCGTTCACACACCGGATTCCTGCGCATGCTGGATGCGCAATGGGTTGCCGCCCATGACGCCGCCGCCCGCGATTACGTCAGTCCGTTTATCGCCGCCCGCTTGGAAGAGGAGGGCGCCGACAGTTTCATGGATCAGGTATTGCGCCTGGACGTCACCACGCTGATCGTCGACGATCCGGTAAAACGCCTCGACAACATGAGCATGGCGCACGGCCTGGAAGCGCGCGTCCCCTTTCTCGACAAGACGCTGGTGGAAACCGCCATGAGCCTGCCGCCCGCGCTACGCCTGAAGGAAGGCGGCAAGTTCCCGCTGAAACACCTGGCGCGCGCCCTGCTGCCGTGTGCAATCATCGATCGCCCGAAAGGCTATTTCCCCACGCCCGCCTTGAAATACCTGCGCGGCGGCTTTCTCGATTTCATCCGCGACACGCTTTCCGCCTCCGCCTGTCGTACCCGCAGTCTCTACAATCGCGCCTACATCGACCAGCTTCTCGTCGAACCTTTGCAACACTTCACCCCATTGCAAGGCAACAAACTCTGGCATCTGGCGGCATTCGAATATTGGTTGCAGACGCACGCCGCCGCGACGGCAAGCGCGTCAGCGGATTGCCTGTGAAGCTGTTTTAAAAAAGCAAGGACGGAGAGAAAACCTTCCAGACGGAGCGCGAACGCTTGCCATTCCCTCTCCCGCTTTGCGGGAGAGGGGCGGAGCTTTTTACCCTCGCCCCCTTGGGGAGAGGGTGGCCAAAGGCCGGGAGAGGGGTGCGCCGGGTGGCTCGATGGCTGGGGTGCGCGCGCGCGGTTTTAAGCGCCATCTCCCGGCGCTGGCGCGCCACACTCTCCCGTGAAGCGGGCGAGGGAGAAGCAAAACCGCCGTGCTTGATTTTTTAGAACGTGTTCACACTACCGTCAAAAAGTGGTATATTTTGTAGATGGAACTCACTGAAACCCAATACCGCCAGATCGCGGACTGCCTGCCTCGGCAGCGAGGCAACGTCCGTCTATCGAACCTTCAACTGCTCAATGCCATTCTGTACGTTGCCGAACATGGCTGCAAG
>JAIRLE010000032.1 GCA_031259605.1 Zoogloeaceae bacterium | reverse complement strand
AAGGGGTTTCTCTCCCCTCGAGAATGGCTACGGTCGAAACCCCGGCCGCGGCCGGGGTCTCAACCTTCGCGCCTTTCTTACGGGCGGGGTTTCAAACCGGAGTTGGTTTTACGATGAACGCCTTCCTTCAAGCGGCAGTTGCGATAGTGGAGAAGAATGGCGCTCCTTCGCGGGCGACGTGAAGCCGCGCGTGATAAATCAGTTTCGATTTATCTCAATCAGGAAGCCGTTCGTCGGCGCGCAGGAAAGCGTGTACCGGTCGATCGGCTGGGTCGCCGCCGCGTCCACATGCGCGAGCATCAGCGCTGCGGCGCAGTCGGAAGCGTTCTTCATGTCGTTGCGCGCGGCCCATTCGGTGAAGTAGTACGCATTGCCCTCGCGCGTGTTGGCGATGACCAGGGCTTCGTCGCCGAACTTCATGACGAGATAGGCGTCCCGGATGTTGTTCTCGTCGATTACCCCATAGGGGTCGGCGTTGTATTTGAGCGGATTGCGCACCGTGCCGGTGACGCTGGTGCGGACATCGGGATTGGCGGCCTTGACCAGGGCGAGATAGCTTTGCAGTTCCGTCCGGTGCGCATGGGTGTGCGCGCCATTCCTGTCCTGCAAGGCCGCCGCCCGCGTTTCCGGAGTGGCGTAGGTTGACAGGTTTAGTTGCATCAGAATGGCATCATCGTTGCGACACCACAGGAAATTGATTCAGCGGAGAGAAGTCAAGCATCCAAATATCGTGCGCGTTTACACTTTCTACGCAAACCCCATGCCAACCCCCGCACAGTCTTGGAAATGGCGGCAAAGACGCACGGGGAAGAACGATTGCGGGTTTTTGAACCTTTGCGAACGAACATGGGCGGTAAAACAAAGCAAAGGCGCGTACAGGAGGTACGAAAGGGGACGAGGAAGTACGAAACAGCGGGCACAACGCACCAAAACGCAAGCCGGGCAGCAATCGTTTCCGACTGCGGCGCTGTGCCATTCTCTTGCCTCATCGAAGGGAAAATGCTCGAATCTGCATATTGATTACCGGGCGCAATCCAGCGGAGGAAAACCTCCAACCTCGCCACAAGCGAGGGCAAAGCCCGTGGCAATCCATGACGCGGGGTTCCGCTACCCAAAGGTCAAGGCGAGCTGAAACGCCCCTTGGACTGCCATGGACCTACGGACATCGCAATGACGAGGAGATGGAGAGCGGCGGCAGAGATATCATGAGTAGGTTTTGAAGGCGCGTAGCGCCGCTTCGCTCATGGCTTCCTGAACAGTATCGGAAAGGCCGATGGCGGCGGCGAGTTCGATGTGGATTTGCGGGAATTGCGTCCGCAGACGGGCGATGCGCGCGGGCAGATCGTCTTTGAGGTGGCCGCCCGCCGCGATGAACATCGGCAGGATCAGCACATGCGTCACGCCGCCTTCCGCCCGCAAGTCGGCCAGCAGGTCTTCCAGGGCCGGCGGCAGGTGCACAAGAAACGCCAGTTCCACCCGGCACGCCGGATCGCGCGCGCGAATTTTCGCGCGTACCGCCAAAAGCACCTCCGCCCATGCCGGATCGCGCGCCCCGTGTCCCAGAAGCGCCAGGACGCAGTCTGGCGGCATCCTCCTCTTTGTCAATTTCTGCTCGCCGCGACCCGCGCGCGCGCCTCGTTCAGATCGCTGGCGGCATTGCTGGCATGGAGGCAGCAAACCAGTTGGTTGGTCAGCGGCAGCGGCAGCGGCAGTTTCTTTTCCAGCGCCTTCTCTATCCATTGCGCCGTGCTCCTGGCGTCCGCCGCTTCCGGCAGGTGCGGCAGGGTTTGGATACTGGCGCTTTCGGCCGCGAACAGCGTCTGGGCAACGCCGGCGCACAGGAATTCGATAGAGGGACGGCGCAGGGGATTGACGAAGGGTTCACCTTCCGTCGCGCGCGACAACAGGGCGGTCTGGCCTCTGTCCAGCAGGATTTCCCGCATTTTGTCCAGCGCTCCGGGATGCGTGGCGGCAGCCATCAGCATCCCCTGACCGCTGATGAACGGATCCAGCAGTTTGACCAGCGTGTGCGCACAATGGCGCAGTCCCAGCCGTGCGCGCAAGGCCAGTTGTTCGGCCATCGCGGGCGAAAAAACGGAAAGCGGCACAAACGCCAGTCCTTCCTGATCGAGCCGCTGTTGCGCCTGTTGCAGATTGGCGGCGGGCGAAATGCCCAGTTCGCGGAAAACCTGCGCCGAAGTGGTGCGTCCAAAGCCCTCAAGCAACCCATGCACCAGTACCGGCACACCGAAACGCTGCAATAACAGCGCCAGGAGCGGCGTCAGATTCATGCCCCGGCGCGCGCCATTGTAGGAAGGCAGCACCACCGGACGAATTTCGCCGGTCGACCGTTCCAGACGGTAACTGCGCGCTTCCACCGCCTGCAGGAAAGCGCCCAGCTCCACGGGCGTTTCGCCCTTCATCCGCAACGCGATGAGGATGGCTCCCAGTTCCAGTTCTGGGACGCCGCCATCCAATATGGCCGCATAGAGCCTTTCTGCGTCATCAAAGTCCAGATCGGCGGCACCCTGTGCGCCGCGCCCGATTTTCCGGATGTAATGGGAAAAATTCATGTGCTCTCCTCGGTCGTTGCGCATGCATGGATGCAACTGCCATGCCATGAATTTTTTTCGGGTTTCCCACCCTTGCCGCCTGTTTTTGCGCCAAAAAGGCAAAAACACTTGCCGCAACGCCCCGCTTTGGTGCGAGGCGTTTCGTTCATTTTACCCGCCGCAGCCAGGGACGTTCGCTGCGTTTGCCGGAAGGCGGCGGTTCCCTTGGCGGTTCTTCCGGTTTCTCCGTCGCGCTGGCTGTGCTGCTCACTTCAAAAGCCATGCCCAGACCGTTTTCCCGCGCATACAGGGCGGCCACGCGCGCCACGGGAACCCATACTTCCTGCGCGATGCCGTTGAAGCGCGCCCGGAAGGCGATGAAGTCGTTTTGCATTTGCAACCGCTCGGCCGCTTCCTGGCCGATGTTGAAGACAATCTGCCCGTCGCGCACGAAACCCTGTGGCACCCGGCAACTCGCATCTACCGCTACGGCCAGGTAAGGCGTCAGCCCGTTGTCGGTGCACCATTCGTACAGGGCGCGCGCGATATAGGGTTTGAGTTCGGGCGGATGAGCGTCCGTCATCTGCGCATCGCCTTTTCGGAAGGCGTCAGGGCGTCAATGAAACCCTGGCGGCTGAAAATGCGTTCGGCGTATTTCATCAAGGGCGCGGCGCTTTTCGGCAATTCGATGCCGTAATGGTCAAGACGCCACAACAAGGGCGCGATGGCGACGTCAAGCATGGAAAAATCGTCCCCCAGCATGAATTTTTGTTTGCTGAAAATAGGCACAAGCTCATTCAAGCGATCACGAATGCTTTCCTTGGCCTTGGCCGCCGTCTTGAGGGTTTTTTCCAGCGGGTCGATATGACAGAAAATTTCCCGCTCCATGCTGGAAAGCAGTTGCCGCGCCCGCGCCCGCATGATGGGATCCGGCGGCATCAGTTGCGGATGCGGAAAACGCTCGTCAATGTATTCGTTGATGATGTTCGGTTCGTAGAGTTCCAGGTCGCGTTCCACCAGCACCGGAACGCGATGGTAGGGATTGACCGCCGCCAATTCTTCTGGCTTGTTGAAGATGTCCACATCGATGACCTGGAAATCCATGCCCTTTTCGTAGAGCACAATCCGGCAACGGTGGCTGAAGGGACAGGTCGTCCCCGAATAAAGATTCATCATGAGCATTCAACCTGAAACTGATGCGGCATCGCCCCCGGTAACCCGGAGCGCGATGCCGATGTGGTGAAGAGAAAGACTAATGCACGTCTTTCCAGTATTCCTTCTTCAAGGCATAGGCAAAGCCAAACAACAAGACCAGGAAAATGAGCACACCCACGCCCAAGAGTTTCCTGAATTCCGCCTGCGGTTCGGACATCCAGGTGAGGAAGCCGACGAGATCCGCAACCTGTTTGTCGTAATCTTCCGCCGAGAGTTTTCCCGGCGTGGCGAGTTGCGGTTTGCCGTCCGCGCCCAGAACTTGTTCGCCTTGCAGGTCGAACAGGATGTGCGGCATGCCGACGTTGGCGAAGACCGTGTTGTTCCATCCGGTTGGCCGGGCCTCATCGCGGTAGAAGCCCCGCAGGTAGGTATAGAGCCAGTCCGAGCCGCTACCGTCGGCGGTGGCGCGCGCGCGCGCCGCCAGCGATAGATCGGGCGGCGCGACGCCAAACCATTTCTTCGCGTCGGCAGGCGCCATCGCCACCGTCATCGGGTCGCCGATCTTGTCGGTGGTAAACATCAGGTTTTCCATGATCTGCGCTTCCGTCAACCCCAGTTCCAAGAGCTTGTTGTACCGCAGAGCGCTGGCGCCGTGGCAGGAAAGACAGTAATTCACGAACAGCCGTGCGCCGTTTTGCAGGGCGGTCTTGTCGCCGGAAACATCCGGCGCGCGTTCCAGATGCAATTTCTCGGAGGCCAGCGTCGCCGTGGAAACAACGAGCGCGGGCGCAAAAAGAACTGCCGTCAGCAGCAGAATTTTCAGCTTATGCATGATCTTCATTTCCAGGTCACCCTTTCCGGTACAGGTTTGCATTTGTCTATCTTCGACCACCAGGGCATGGTGAGGAAGAACAGAAAGTAATAGACGGTGAACGCCTGCGCGATGAGATCGCCCGACAAGAGGTAGTTCAGCGGATTGAAAATGATCGATCCATCGGGGTTCGTGGCGGGTTGGTAACCGAAAAGGTAAAACCCCGGCACCTTGGTGCCCAGATAGCCCAACACCAGGAAGCAGAACACGAAAATGGCGAGCAACGTCTTGTAGATCGGGCCACGATAGCGGATGGATTTCGCCGGACTGCGGTCAAGCCAGGGCAGGAGCGCCAGAATCGCCACGCCGCCGCCCATGGCGACCACGCCCCAGAACTTGGCTTCAAGCCAGAAGAAATTCCACACCATCGCCCGCAGCATCGAGTAGAAGGGAGTGAAGTACCACACCGGCGCGATGTGCTCCGGCGTCTTCATCGGGTCGGCCGGGAAGAAGTTGTTGTATTCCAGGAAATAACCGCCGCCTTCCGGCACGAAGAACACGACAATCGAGAAGAAGGCAAGGAACACCGCAACGCCGACGATATCCTTGACCGTGTAGTACGGATGGAAGGGAATGCCGTCCAGCGGAATGCCTTTTTCGTTCGTGACCTTCTTGATTTCGATGCCGTCCGGGTTGTTCGATCCGACCTCATGCAGCGCCAGGAGATGCGCCACGACCAGGCCGATCAGCGCCAGCGGCACGGCTATCACGTGAAAGGCGAAGAAGCGGTTCAGCGTGGCGTCGCCAATGACGAAGTCGCCGCGTATCCACAGGGAAAGCGGATCGCCAATCAGCGGGATGGCGCTGAACAGATTGACGATGACCTGTGCGCCCCAGTAGGACATCTGACCCCAGGGCAACAGGTAGCCCATGAAGGCTTCCGCCATCAGGCAGAGGAAAATCAGGATGCCGAAAATCCAGATCAGCTCGCGCGGTTTGCGGTAGGAACCATAGAGCATCCCCCGGAACATGTGCAGATAGACGACGATGAAGAAGGCGGAAGCGCCAGTGGAGTGCATGTAGCGGATCAGCCAGCCCCAGTCTACGTCATTCATGATGTAGGAGACGCTGGCGAAGGCGAAGGGCAGCCCGGCGGCGTTGAGCGCGGCGTCCGGCTTGTAGTTCATCGCCAGAAAGATGCCGGTCACGACCTGGATCACCAGCACCAGGAGCGCCAGCGAGCCGAAGTAATACCAGAAGTTGAAGTTCTTCGGCGCGTAGTATTCGGAAAGGTGCGCCTTCCACAGGGAGGTTGCCGGAAAACGGGCATCTATCCATTCCAGCACACTGCCCAGAAGCGTCCCGTTGGATTTGTATTTCTCGAAATTGCTGTTGGTAGCCATGCTTTAAGCTCCCTGAGTGTCTTCGCCAATGAGAATGCGCGTGTCGGAAAGATAACGGTGCGGCGGAATTTCCAGATTGGTCGGTGCCGGTTTTTCCTTGAAGACGCGACCCGCGAAATCGAAGGTGGAACCATGGCAAGGGCAGAGAAATCCGCCTTTCCAGTCGGCGGACATGCCTTCGCTGGCACCCGGCTTGAATTTGGAGGAGGGCGAGCAGCCCAGATGGGTGCAGATGCCGATGGTCACGAAAAGTTCCGGCTTGATGGCGCGCGCGGCATTGGCGCAGTATTTCGGCTGCTGTTGTTTTGTGGATTCGGGGTCGGCCAGCTCGCCATTCAGTTGCGGCAAGGTCTCCAGCATTTCCGGAGTGCGGCGGAGTATCCACACCGGTTTGCCGCGCCATTCGACCACCATCATCTGGCCGGGGCCGAGTTTGCTGATGTCCGCCTCGACCGGTGCGCCCGCCGCCTTGGCGCGCTCGGAAGGCAGCATGGAAGCCACGAACGGCACCGCCGTCGCCGCCACGCCAACACCGCCTACCGTCGCTGTCGCGACAATCAACCGCCGCCTGCCGCAGTCCATTTTTCCTTGATCACTCATAACAGAAGCCTCTGCCTATCCTGGTTAAACTGAACTTTCCGATTATACGACATTGGCGCGCAGAGATCAGGTATTCGGCAACAGAAAAAACCGGAGCGCCAAATCTCGCGTAACAGAAGACAGAGGACAGGAAAGTTGCGGCGCTTCGTGCCGTGAAATACGCCATCCTCTCCCATTCAGTGGGAGAGCGTGCCTCAAAGGGGCGGGAGAGGGGAAAACTTGCGCCTTTTTCTCCCGCGCGGCAGGCGAGGGAAAAAACGAGCATTCATCGTAAAACTCGTTCGTGTTCACACTACTGTCAAAAAGTGGTATATTTTGCAGATGGGAATCACTGAAACCCAATACCGCCAGATCGCGGACTGCCTGCCTCGGCAGCGAGGCAACGTCCGTCTATCGAACCTTCAACTGCTCAATGCCATTCTGTACGTTGCCGAACATGGCTGCAAG
>JAIRLE010000184.1 GCA_031259605.1 Zoogloeaceae bacterium | reverse complement strand
ATTTCGATTTCGATTCCGACACCCTGCGCCCCGAATCCGGCGCGGTGTTGGACGAAGTGGTCAAACTCGCCCAGGCCAACCCGACCTGGAAATTCGAGATCGGCGGACACACGGACAGCTTGGGTTCCGCCGAGTACAACCGGAAACTGTCGGAACGGCGCGCCGCTGCGGTCGTGCGCTACTTTACCGGCAAGGGGATCGACGCCGCCCGCCTGCAAGCCAAGGGCTACGGCGCGACCCGTCCGCTCGTCCCCGAAAAGGACGGCAATGAAGCCGCCCGCGCGCAAAATCGGCGCGTGGAACTGGTGAAACAATGAGGCGCGCCAGATGTCAGGCATCAGGGATCGAATACTCCGGCGCTATCTTCCGCTCGGGGCCGTCATCGGCATCCTGCTGGTCGCGGCGTTCGGAGACCGCCAGATTCAGGGGGCGGAGCGCAAAACATTGAAAAGCGAGGCACACATGACGAACAAACGATTCATCGACGAATTCAGGAAAAACCCGGACTGGAAGTCGCTGCCGGAAGATCTGGAAAAACTGATTGTTTTCCTGGAGCGCATCGACGGACTGGATGAAGGAGACATTTCCGAGAGTTTTTCCATCCTGGACGACGGAAAAACCGGCCTGTCGGCCTGGTCCAGCCAGAAAGCCTTTCTGGATCGGCTCCATCCCTTTGCCGCGGCAAACGGCAGCGGTTCGTTCTACGCGATCTGGGACGACGGATCCGGTCATCCCCTGAACCAGATGCCCATCGTCGTGTTCGGGGACGAGGGCGGCGAGCACATCGTCGCGGAAAATCTGCAAATGCCCTGGCGGCTTCCGGGATATGACTCAGGAATTTCCGTTGACCACGATGGCGCTTTTTTCTCTTTCGAGAAATGGGCGAAGCCGTTTTTCGAGGCGGCGGGCAGGTGATGAGCATGCGAAAAATCAACGACTTCCTGAAGACCTTTGCCCTGTGGGAACTCCTGAAGGGCATGGCGGTAACGGGCAAATATTTCTTCGCCCGCAAGATCACCGTGCAGTACCCGGAGGAAAAGACGCCGCAGAGCTTCCGCTTTCGCGGCCTGCATGCGCTCCGACGCTACCCCGACGGCGAGGAGCGCTGCATCGCCTGCAAGCTCTGCGAGGCGATCTGCCCGGCGACGGCGATTGCCATCGACATCGGCGAGCGCGAGGACGGTTCCCGCCACGCCACGCGCTACGACATCGATCTGACCCGGTGCATCTTCTGCGGCTTCTGCGAGGAAGCCTGCCCGGTGGACGCCATCGTGGAAACTCGCGTCTACGAATACCACGGCGAGAAGAAGGGGGATCTGTATTACACCAAGGACATGCTCCTGGCCAACGGCGACCGCCACGAAAAACGGATCGCCGGGGACAAGGCGCTGGACGCGAGGTATCGGTGAGGCGAGACATGGGCGAGACAAAGCGAAACATTGACCCGCTACGATGCGCTTCCAGACGAAGCGCAAATGTTTGCCCTCCATCTCCCCACTGCTCGGCACGCAATCCGAAGGCATAAAGGCTCAACCATGGATTTCAAGACTTTTGTTTTCTTCTTCTTCGCGGCCATCCTGGTTTTCGCCGCCCTGCGCGTCATCACCGCGCGGAATCCCGTACACGCGGTGCTGAACCTCATCCTCGCCTTCTTCACGGCGGCGGGCGTCTGGCTGCTGCTCGAAGCCGAGTTTCTCGCCATGGTGCTGGTGATGGTCTACATCGGCGCGGTGATGGTGCTCTTTCTCTTCGTGGTGATGATGCTCGACATCGACCTTGACAAGCTGCGGCAGGGGTTTTGGCGTTACCTGCCGCTGGGCGCGTTCGTCGGTCTGGTGGTGGCGCTGGAAATGGCGCTGGTGCTGGGCGGCGGCTATTTTTACGCGCCGGACGCGAGCCTGCCTGCTGCCGCGGCTTCCAATACCCGCGAACTGGGGGCGCTTCTGGTGAGCAGATACGTCTATCCCTTTGAACTGACGGCGGCGCTCCTGTTGATGGCGATTGTCGCCGCCGTGGCGCTGACCTTCCGGGGAAGGAAACCGGGACGCCACGACGATCCCGCCAGCCAGATTCGTGTCCAGGCCGCCGACCGGCTGCGCATCGTCAAAATGCCAGCGGAAACGGACGCGCCCGCGGACGAGCCTGCCGCCATGATCGACAACCCACCGGAGCAGAGCGCATGACCTTGACGCTTTCCCATTACCTCATTCTGGGCGCGATCCTTTTTGCGATCAGCATCGTCGGCATTTTCCTGAACCGGAAAAACCTGATCGTGTTGTTGATGGCCATCGAATTGATGCTGCTCTCCGTCAACATGAATTTCGTCGCGTTCTCCCGCTACCTGCAAGATCCGAACGGCCAGTTGTTCGTCTTCTTCATCCTCGCCGTGGCTGCGGCGGAAGCGGCGGTGGGACTGGCGATCCTCGTGCTCCTCTTTCGCAATCTGAAGAGCATCCACGTCGATGATCTGGACAAACTGAAGGGCTGACATGGAGACGAAAACCGTTGAACTCATCGTGATGCTCGTGGCGTCCTTACCGGTCCCGGGAGGTTTTTTTCATCGTCCTTTTTCGTCCTTCGATCCCGGACTGGTTGGAGCGCGTCCTGGCCATCGCCGCGTGTCTATGTCTATCTATCGCCGCCACACGCCACTTTCTTCGAGGCAAGGACAATTTTCTGCCTTGGCTCGCCGCGGGCTATTCGCTGCTTGGCCTCGTGTTCAGCATCCAGTGCGTCAAGACCAAGAAACAGTCCCCTTCTCCCGGCCTGGCAGACCAGACTCGCGCCCAGGCGAAGAATCTCCATCAACCGAAGGCTGATGCATGAAGACAGAAACCCTTTCCCTCATCGCGGCGCTCGCGCCCCTGGTCGGCGCGCTGATTGCCGGTCTCTTTTGCCGGGTCGTCCCGCGCTGGCTGGCGGCGGGCGTGACCATCGCCGGGGTTGCCGTTTCCTTCCTGGCTTCCCTGTGCGTCTTCCTTGACGTGCTCAAGGGGGCGGAACACTTCTTCAACGGCCCCGTCTACACCTGGATGACGAGCGGCGCGTACACCTTCTCCGTCGGCTTTCTCATCGACACCCTCACCGCGACGATGATGCTCGTCGTCACCTTCGTCTCCCTGATGGTGCACATCTACACCATCGGCTACATGCGAGACGACCCCGGCTACAACCGTTTCTTTTGCTACATCTCGCTCTTTACCTTCTCCATGCTGATGCTGGTGATGGCCAACAATTTCATGCAGTTGTTCTTCGGTTGGGAAGCGGTGGGACTGGTTTCCTACTTGTTGATCGGCTTCTGGTACACCCGTCCGACGGCGATACACGCCAACCTGAAAGCCTTTCTGGTGAACCGCGTCGGCGACTTCGGCTTTCTGCTCGGCATCGGTCTCGTGCTCGCGCATTTCGGTTCGCTTGATTACGCGACGGTATTTCAGAAAGCGCCGGAACTTGCCCACGCAACGATCAATCTTTGGGGCGCGAGCGAATGGTCGCTGATGACGGTCGTCTGCGTCTGCCTCTTTATCGGCGCGATGGGGAAATCCGCCCAGGTGCCGCTGCACGTCTGGCTCCCGGATTCCATGGAAGGCCCCACTCCCATTTCCGCCCTGATTCACGCGGCAACGATGGTCACGGCGGGCATCTTCATGGTCGCGCGCATGTCGCCCTTGTTCGAGCTTTCCGCCACGGCGCTCTCCCTCGTGATGACCATCGGCGCGATTACGGCGCTCTTCATGGGCTTTTTGGGCATCGTCCAGAACGACATCAAGCGGGTGGTGGCCTATTCGACGCTTTCGCAACTGGGTTACATGACCGTGGCGTTGGGCGCTTCCGCCTATTCTGTCGCCATTTTCCACCTGATGACCCACGCCTTCTTCAAGGCGCTCCTCTTCCTGGCCGCCGGGTCGGTCATCATCGGCATGCGCCACGACCAGGACATGCGCCGCATGGGCGGCCTGAAAAAATACATGCCCTGGACTTGGGCTACCTGCCTCATCGGCTCGCTGGCGCTCATCGGCACACCGTTCTTTTCCGGTTTCTATTCCAAGGATTCGATCATCGAGGCGGTAGCCCTGTCCAACATCCCTGGTTCCGGCTTTGCCTATTTTGCCGTGCTGGCGGGCATATTCGTCACCGCCTTCTATTCCTTCCGCCTGTACTTCCTGGTATTCCACGGCGAGGAACGCTTTGGGGGTCGGAAGACAGAGGACAGGGGACGGGGGGCAGAGGAACATCACGGCCTTTCTCCGGGACAAAAGCCGCATGAATCGCCCTGGGTGGTGGTCGTGCCGCTCATCGTGCTGGCGATTCCTTCCATCCTGAGTGGTTTTGTCATCGAACCTTTGCTGTACGGCTCGTTCTTCGAGGGCGTCATCCATGTGGACACTGAAGCGCACGGCGTCATGGCGGCGTTGCGTCATCATTTTTCCGGCGCGCTCGGCATGAGCCTCCATGCCTTCATGACGTGGCCTTTCTGGCTTGCGCTTTCAGGCGTCGGCCTTGCCTGGGCGTTCTATCTGAAGCGCCCGGATATTCCGGCGGCCATCCGGCGGCGCTTTTCCTTTCTCTACACCCTCTTGGACAACAAATACTATTTCGACAGCGTCAACGAGGCGGTGTTCGCGGGCGGGGCGCGACTTTTGGGGCGCGGCCTGTGGCGCGGCGTGGATGTGGCGGTCATCGACAGTCTTGCCGTTGGCGGCATGGCGCGGGTCGTGGCCTGGGGCGCGACGTTCTTGCGGCGGTTCCAGACGGGCTACGTTCATCACTATGCGTTTACCATGATTATTGGTCTGGCGGTATTTCTCGGCCTTTGGGTTTCCTTCCCCCTGTTGTTCGGCATGGGGGCGCAGGAATGGTGGTGGCGCTGGATTTACGCGCGCTGATTGATAAAGGAACGCCATGTCATCCTACCCTCTGCTTTCTCTTGCCGTCTGGATACCCGTTGCCGCCGGGTTTGCCGTGCTGGCGACGGGCGCGGATCGCAACGCGGCGCTGGCGCGCCGGATCGCCCTTGCCGGCGCGGCGCTCGGCTTTCTGGTGACGCTGCCCCTGTACGCGGGCTTCGACACGGCAAGGAGCGGCATGCAGTTCGAGGAAATCCACGCCTGGATTCCGCATTTCAATGCGCGTTATCACTTGGGGGTCGATGGCATTTCCCTGTTGTTCGTCATCCTGAACAGCCTGGTTACCGTATTCGTCATCCTGGCCGGATGGAAGGCGGTGGAAAACCAGGTCGCGCAATACAACGCGGCCTTCCTCATCATGTCCGGCCTGATGAACGGCATTTTCGTCGCGCTGGACGGATTGTTGTTTTATGTTTTTTTTGAAGCGTCGCTGATCCCCTTGTATCTGATCGTCGGCGTTTGGGGCGGGCCAAGACGCGTTTATGCGGCCATCAAATTTTTCCTCTACACCCTTTCAGGGTCATTGCTCTTCCTGGTGGCAATCCTCTATCTGTTTGCCCGTTCCGGCTCCTTCGCCATTCTCGAATGGCATTTGCTGCCGCTGGCCTTGCACGAACAGGTTTGGCTGTTCATCGCCTTTCTTGTCGCCTTTGCCGTCAAGGTGCCGATGTTTCCGCTGCACACCTGGCTGCCGGACGCGCACGTGGAGGCGCCGACCGGCGGTTCCGTGGTGCTGGCGGCCATTGCCTTGAAGCTGGGCGCTTATGGCTTTGTGCGCTTTTCCCTGCCGATTACGCCGGACGCCGCGCATGAGCTGGCCTGGCTCATGATTGCGCTTTCGCTCATCGCGGTGGTCTATATCGGTTTTGTCGCGCTCGCGCAGACCGACATGAAAAAGCTGGTGGCCTATTCCTCCATTTCCCACATGGGCTTTGTCACCCTGGGCTTTTTCATGATGAGCGCCCTCGCCATCGAAGGGGCACTGGTGCAGATGATCTCGCACGGTTTCGTCTCCGCCGCGATGTTCCTTTCCATCGGTGTGCTCTATGACCGCATGCACAGCCGCCAGATTGCCGATTACGGCGGCGTGGCGCATACCATGCCCAAATTCGCGGCGCTCTTCATGCTCTTTGCCATGGCCAATGCCGGACTGCCGGCGACTTCCGGCTTCGTCGGCGAATTCATGGTGATTCTGGCCGCCGTGCAGTTCAATTTCTGGGTGGCGTTCGCCGCCGCCAGTACGCTCATCCTCGGCGCCGCCTATACCCTGTGGATGTACAAGCGGGTAATCTTCGGCGCTGTTGCCAACGACGCGGTGCGCGCGCTTGCCGATCTTTCCGGCCGCGAATATCTCATCCTCGGTCTCCTCGCACTCTGCGTGTTGGGCATGGGGCTTTATCCGCAGGCATTTACAGAGGTGATGCACGTTTCGGTCAATGATCTTCTGCAACACATTGCCCTCAAAAAGTATTGATCAAGGGTAACCGCCGCCATGTTTGAAAATTTTGCCGCCCCCAATCTCTTGCCCGCCGCGCCGGAAATTTTCCTGCTGTTCATGGTCTGCCTGATTCTGCTCGTCGATCTCGGCGTGCGCTCGCCGCGTCGTGACCTCACTTTCATGCTGACGCAAGCCACGCTTGCCGTATCGGCCTTGCTGACGCTGTGGTATGCCGCGGCGGATCTGATGCCGTTCGCGCCGGGCGAACCCGCCAGGGCAATGCTGACTTTTTACAACATGTTCATTGCCGATTTGCTGGGCAGTTTCCTGAAGGCGCTGGTCTGCCTTGCCGTCATGGCGAGCCTTGCCTATTCGCGCCGCTATCTCGAGGAGCGAAGCAGCATTCCCCAGGGCGAATATTGCGTGCTCGCCCTGTTTGCCACGCTGGGCATGATGGTGATGATTTCCGCCAATCATTTCCTGAGTCTCTATCTGGGGCTGGAAATCCTCTCGCTTTCGCTGTGCGCCCTGACGGCCTTGCAGCGCGACAGCGTCACGGCTTCCGAGGCGGCGATGAAATACTTCGTGCTGGGCGCGCTGGCCTCCGGCATGTTGCTCTACGGCATGTCGATGCTCTACGGCGTGACCGGCTCCCTGGAAATCACCGAAGTGGCGGAGCAGGTTCACGCGATGCGCGGGATGCCGACGAACAAGACCGTGCTGGCCTTCGGCTTGGTGTTCCTGGTGGCGGGACTGGCCTTCAAGCTGGGGGCCGTCCCTTTCCACATGTGGCTGCCGGATGTCTATCACGGCGCGCCAACTTCCGTGACCCTCTTGATTGCCGCCGCACCCAAGCTCGCCGCCTTTGTCATGGTGATCCGTCTGTTGGTGGGTGGGCTTTCCAGCCTTTTTGCCGACTGGCAATCCATGCTGATGCTGCTGGCGGTGCTCTCCATGGGGCTGGGCAATTTTGTCGCCATTGCCCAGCAGAATATCAAACGCATGTTGGCATGGTCGGCCATCGCCCACATGGGGTTCATGCTGCTGGGGCTGGCAAGCGGCGTGGTGCGCGGCGGCAATCGCTACATTGCGCTGGAGGCGTATACCGCCTCGCTGTTTTACATGGTGACTTACGTGCTGGCGACGCTGGCGGTATTTGGCCTGATCATGCTCTTGTCGCGCCGGGGCTTCGAATCCGATGAACTGGACGATTTCAAGGGACTGAATCAGCGCAGCCGCTGGTTTGCGGCGATGATGCTGATCATGATGCTCTCCTTGGCCGGGATACCCTTCTTCGTCGGCTTTATCGCCAAGTTCGCCGTGCTGGAATCGGTGGTCATCTCCGGACACTACTGGCTCGCCGTGCTGGCAGTGCTCTTTTCGCTCATCGGCGCGTTCTTTTATCTTCGCGTCATTTGGCTCATGTACTTTGACGAAGCGGATAAGAACGCCGCGCCCATCGAAGCCTCGTTTGCCGACAGAACGCTGCTTTCGGTCAATAGCGTCCTGGTCGCCGCCATCGGCATCTTCCCGCAATTCCTGCTGAACGCCTGCGGCTACGTGCTGGCGCGGTCGTTTTGAGCGCGGAAGGCGCTTTCCCTTCCACGCGCCAGCGCCGTTTGTGAGCGGACTTGAATTCAGGGGACAGTAAAATTCCCCGACGCTTCTTCGCGCCGCATGGTACGCCTCGACAGGAGCGGGAGAGGGCTTGCGCCCTGCAAAAGGTGGCGCGATCCGGGAGCGGGTTGTCGCCTGTCCGCGCTTGCCGGGGCGGGGTCAGCGGCGGGGATTGCTTTCTTGCGCCGTGATTCCGGGCATCCGTCCTCCGCTGATGCGCTCTTGTCCGGAAAGATCTCGCCAGGTTCGCGCGCTATCGAATCCGGCGGCGGCAAGCAGGGCACGGGCGTCCGCACCCTGGTTCCAGCCGTGTTCAAACAGCAGCCAGCCGCCGGGATGAAGGTGTGCCGGGGCGGCGGAGATGATGACGCGGATGGCGGCGAGACCGTCGGCTCCGCCGATAAGCGCCTGGCGCGGCTCAAAACAAAGGCCGTCGCCCTCGAGATGCGCGTCATCGGCGGCAATGTAGGGTGGGTTGGCGACGATCAGGTGAAAACGTTCGTCCGCCAGCGCCAAAAACCAGTCGCTTTCCAGAAAGCGTACCGAAGCGCCCAACGTGGCGGCGTTGGCGCGGGCAACTTTCAGCGCTTCAGTGGAGAGGTCGACGGCGACGAGTTCGGCGGCGGGATGTTCCAGCGACAGCGTGACGGCAAGCACACCGCTGCCGGTACCCAAATCCAGCACCCTGACCGCGCCCGGAAATCGCGCGAGCTTCGATAGCGCCAGCGCCGCCAGTTCTTCCGTTTCGGGGCGCGGCACCAGCACGGCGGGCGAAACCTGGAAGCGGCGGCCATGAAAATCCGCGCTGCCCAGCAGATAGGCCAGCGGTTCCCCGCTTGCGCGGCGATGCAGCAAGGCGTCCAGATGTTCTTGTTCGGCGGGGGACAGCATGCTTTCGGGATGGGTCATCAGTTCGGCATGCGTTTGCCGCGTCACCGCTTGCAGCAACAAACGGGCGTCCAGCGCATCAATCGATCGCCGCGCCGCTCTGAGCCAGAGGGCTGAGGACAGCGCGCGCGCTTGGTGGTCTGTGGCCGGTTGCCGCATGGTTCGCATGATTCGCTCCATTCAGAACCTGTTCATCTGCGAATGAGGGGGAGAAGGAAAATCAAACATTTCACACAACAATCCGCGATGATGAACAGGTTCTCAGGGGACGATTACGGACTGCAAAGGCGCGAAGCGCCGCTCAGTCTTCTGTCCTCAGTCCCCGGTTTCCTGCCGTGCCAGCGCGGCGAGTTGTTCTATCTGGTGTTCGGCGGCCAGCGCGTCGATGATCTCGTCCAGATCGCCTTCCATGATGGCGGCGATTTTGTACAGGGTCAGGTTGATGCGGTGGTCGGTTACCCGTCCCTGCGGAAAATTGTAGGTACGGATACGCTCGGAGCGATCGCCGCTGCCGATCAGGCTTTTGCGCGTCGCGGCTTCTTTTGCCTGCCGCGCGCGTGTTTCGGCATCTCTTATGCGCGCGGCCAGCACTTTCATGGCCGAAGCCTTGTTCTGGTGCTGCGAGCGGCCATCCTGGCATTCGGCGACGATGCCGGTGGGCAGATGCGTGACGCGCACCGCCGAATCGGTCTTGTTGATGTGCTGTCCGCCCGCGCCCGCAGCGCGGAAGGTGTCGATGCGAAGATCCGCCGGATTGAGTTCGACCGCATCTACTTCGTCTGCTTCGGGCATGACCGCCACGGTGCAGGCGGAAGTGTGGATGCGTCCCTGGGTTTCGGTTGCCGGTACCCGTTGCACCCGATGCGCGCCGGATTCGAATTTGAGCCGGGCATAGACGTTCGCGCCGGTCACGCGGCAGATGATTTCCCGGTAGCCGCCCAGTTCCGAGGCGTTGGCGGAAAGCGTCTCCACCCGCCAGCCTTGCCGCTCGGCATGGCGGCTGTACATGCGAAACAGTTCGCCCGCGAACAGCGCCGATTCGTCGCCGCCCGTACCGGCGCGAATTTCCAGCAGGATGTTGTGCGCATCGTACGGGTCGCGCGGCAGGAGCAGTTTTTGCAGTTCGAGTTCCAGTTCCGGCAATCCGGCCTTCGCCGCCGCGATTTCTTCTTCCGCCAGCGCGCGCATCTCCGGGTCGGAATGCATCGCCTCCGCCTGCCGCAAATCCGCCTCGACCTGAAGATAGCGGACATAAAGCCGCGCCGCCGGTTCGATTTCGGCGCGCTCCAGCGAAAGACGGCGAAACGCCCGCATATCCCGCGCCGCGTCTTCGCTGGAGAGCAGCGCATCGACTTCCTTCAGACGAAAGGCAATCTGTTCGAGTTTTTTGCGTATGGCGGATTTCATGGCGGAAGTGACTGCAAATCAGGCGGCGGAAGTCTAACACTTCAGGGCGCGGTTGAAGCGGTTTGTAGCGTCACGCGGCAGGGCAGGAAACAGCTATTCGAATGATTGTTTCCGTCAGATGATTCTTGGGCGGTTTGCGCGGTGGTGGACATCATTCTCTCTCCTGGCGTAATGAACGGGCGGAGGAACATATGGCAGAAGGCTTCCCGGCCATGCGATCCATATATTCACCGCCGCCGGATGGCGCTGATGGTCTGTTCGTCCTTCAGGTCGAACCCGATCCTGTCGCCCACTTGCAAGCCTTGCAGCAGGGCGGGGCCGGCGACGGTGAAGGGCATGGTCATGGCGGGCCAGCCGAGGG
>JAIRLE010000183.1 GCA_031259605.1 Zoogloeaceae bacterium | reverse complement strand
AGCGACAGCCCTTCAGGGCTGTCGGTCCAACTCCATTGGGAAGGGGTTTCTCTCCCCTCGAGAATGGCTGCGGTCGAAACCCCGGCCGCGGCCGGGGTCTCAACCTTCGCGCCTTTCTTGCGGGCGGGGTTTAGTAGGGAGGAGTTGATTTCCGGACAGGTTTCAGGGGGGGGAGAATCGGGCTGTGAGTGGCTGAATAAAAGGGTTCGCGCGGGGACGCGGAAATCTTGATTTCCGGACACTTGGAGAGGGTTTGGGGCGAGAGAGGGTGTTGCGCCTCCGGCAAAGCCGCAAGAATCAAGGCGTCTGGAAACAAAAGCGCCCAAAGGAAAGCCTCTCCCGGCGCTTCGCGCCACACTCTCGCTTGGTGGAAGAGGAAAAAAACAGGCATTCGCGCGATTGCCCTGCTGCATGTGTCGATGTGACACCCAACTGATTTCCCGCGCCGATGACCTCGATCGCCGGCGCGGCGGTGATCGTCACCGGAAGCCTGCCGTCGGCGTCGCCGTCGTATTCCACTTCGGCGTCTCCCGTGATGTCCAGGCGGCTGGCGTATTCGAGCGGCAAGGCTGCGCCCGTGTAGAGTTTTACCAGGTGACGCCAAATCCGGTTTTTCACGCAAAGCACATAAAATCGGCCATCGCCCGGCGTCAGCGCGTGGGCGATCTTGAGGCCGGAGGCGACGTGGCGGGTTTTGCCGATAAAAAGGTTGTAGACATGCGCATGCGCGCGACCATTGATCGTCAGCTCGATTGGCCGCCAACGCCTGAGGATGGACAAAAGGGCCAGGAACGTCCCGGCCTTGTCGCCGATTCTGGCACGGATGCCGTTGTTGGCGGCGCGCGCCAGTTGCGCGCCGAGGCCGATGTTGGCGCAGCAGGAAAAATGCCGGAGGCGTCCGTCCGCATACCGGATGCGTCCGACGGCGATGGGCAAGGCGCAATCACGCGCCAGTACCGCCACTGCCTTGTCGGGATCGCGCACCGGCAGACCGTGGCTCAGGCAAAAATCCGGGCTGGTGCCGGTATAAATCACGCCGAGCCGCGTCCGTTCCGAAAGGCGCGCGCCGTCATGGCCGTAGAAACCGTTGATGACGCGGTTGATGGTGCCGTCGCCCCCCACGGCCACGACGCTTGGGCTGCCCGCGAGGTTGGCCTGCCGGGCAAGGGTTTCAGCGTCTTCGAGCCTGTCCGTGAGCGCGTGACGATAGGTGATGCCCTGCGCGGCAAGGGCGGCGTGGATGCGCGTAAAACATGCGCGGCTTTTGCCGCCGTGTGCGCCGGGGTTGAAAATCAAATACATGCCCGAATACAGCGTGCTGCCCGTTGCACCGCTTCTTCGGAGAGTCCCGCTCCCGCGATCAACCGGACGACACAGGCGTTCTTCGGAACGGAAGGTTCAATGAACGGCGTCGCCAGGATGCCGTTTTGATAGAGCGTGGCGGTCAGGCGCACCGCTGTTTCCGCGTCGCCGCAGGGCACGGCGTTGATCGGCGCTTCGCCTGCGAGGCGTTTTGCGCCGAGCGCATCCGCCACGATCTCGCGGTACTGCCAGAGGCGTTTGCCCAGTCCGGAAAATTCTCGCTCGATCACGTCGAGCGCGCCGTTGAGCGTTCCCAGCGCGGGCGGCGTCAGGGCGGTGGAATAGACGAGGCCGGGACAGAGGTATTCCAGCCGTTCCATGATTTCGGCATTGCCCGCGACCATGCCGCCCATGCCGGCCAGCGCCTTGCCCAATGATGCGGTATAGATGCCGGGAAAATCCGTGATGCCGAAGTGTTCGAGCGCGCCGCGCCCGCTCGCGCCCAGCACGCCGATGCCGTGCGAATCGTCGACGACGGGGATGGCGTCATGTTCCCGGCACAAGGCGAGGATTTCCGGCAGGGGCGCAATCGAGCCTTCGGTGGAAAAGACCGATTCGGTGACGACGAAGATGTTCCGATGCTTTCCGGCGCGCGCGAGCACATGCGCCAGGTGTTCCACCGAGTTATGCACGAAAGGACTGATCTTTGCGCGGCAGGCGCGCGCGCCGACGATCAGCGAGGCATGGGCGGCGCGGTCGATGACGATGCCGTCGTCTTCTCCCGCCAACACGGCAAGAATGCCGTTGTTGGCCTGGTAGCAGGAGGGAAAGAAAAGCGCGGCTTCCAGGCCGCAGAAGGCGGCGAGCCGCTTGGCCGTTTGCCGGGCATGGGCGCTGTGGCCTGATGCGACCGGCGTGCCGCAAAGCGATACGCCATGTTCCCGGATGGCGGCGATGGCCGCTTCCTTGACCTCGGCGCGACCAGCCAGACCGAGATAATTGTTGGAGGCCAGATCGATAAAGTGTTTGTCATCGAAATCCACGCGATAGGGATTGAATCCGGCGCGCGCCACGATTTCCCGCCCGCGTGTCAGCATGATTTTTCTTCCAGCCGGCGCGCGATGTCGCCCACGGTGCGGATGCCGTCGAAATCCGCTTCCGCGATGCTGATGTCGAATTCCGCTTCCAGTTCGTTGGCCAGCATCAGCATCTCGAATGAATCGATGGCGAGATCGTCGCGCAGGCGCGTTTCGCCGTCGATGGCAAGCGCGGTCTTCTTCTTGCATACCTTGATGGCCTTGATGACACGTTCCAGGCAGTTTTCCAGGGTCATGGTTTTCGTGGTTTTCGTTACGAAGGTTCAAGCATTTTATTCTTTAGCGCCTTTGGGGGCGAGGTGATTGTTTTTGAGAAGCCGTTTTAGAACCTGTTTAGTCTTTTAAGCAAAAAGCGTAAGAAAGCCAAATGGACGATCTGGGCAAAGGTGAGTCCATCCAGAGGATTGGGCAATGATTCAGCAGGATCAGGCTCACGCATAAAATAATTTTTGTAGAACAAAATCGATTTTGTAGAACACAGAAAATTTGCACCCCCCCGGAACCCCTGGTGCGCGGGGCGGGAGTCGAACCCGCAAGCCTTGCGGCGCTGGAACCTAAACCCAGTGCGTCTGCCAATTCCGCCACCCACGCCGAGGGTGCCATCCTAGCAGAAAACGAGCAAGAAATCAGCGGCAGCCCTTCGGGACTGCCGGTCTAACGTTATTGGGAAGGGGTTTCTTTCCCCTTGAGAATGGCCACGGTCGAAACTCCGGTCGTAAGAATGGGGGTCCAACCTTCGCGCCTCGCTTTTGACGGGGCGGAAGAATGGATGCGACGCTTGAACGCCTC
>JAIRLE010000151.1 GCA_031259605.1 Zoogloeaceae bacterium | reverse complement strand
GCCTCATCGGCATAACGCGGCACGAGTGCCATATCCATGAAAGGCGATTTGCCGGGCTTGTCAAAGTGGGCGTCCGGCTTCATCGGGTCGTACCAGTAGAGGATTGCGCGCGCGGTTTCCCGGGCGTTGGCGGCGGGTGTCGCGTCATGCGCGTTGTGCGCGCCCAAACGCCAGCCGAGGAAAATCCCCGCGGCCAACGCAAGGAAAAGAGGGAGCATCCTGTTCAAACGCGGCTTATTCATGATGGATTTCTCCCCGTTGTTGCAGGAAATAAAGCCGGGCGCGTACGGCGGCGCGTGCGGCTTCCAGGTCGAGAGCGCGCAGTTGGGCGGCAATCCGCTTTTCCCGCGCCTTGATAAGCATGTCGGCGGAACCCTTGCCGCCGGAAAATGAGGCTTCGGCCAGAGCGACGCCGCGACTCAACAAAGGCAGGGTTTCTTCTGAAAGACGCCGCAACATCGCGGAAAACGCAGCCTCCTCGGCCAGCAATTCTTCGCGCTGACGGGTGAATTCCGCTTTTCTCAAGTCATGCTCGGCTTCGATGCCGGCAAGTTGCGCGCGCGCCGCCGCGATGCGCGGGTTTTGGCGGCTGCCGGAAAAAACAGGGAGCGACACGCCGACTTTTGCCATCATCATGGCGTTCCCCATGGCATCCTGACCGAAGCCGATTTCCATGCTCCAGTCGGTGTCCTTGTCGGCCTGGGCCATCTGTAATTCCGCCTGCGCCATCTGAATGCGCACTTGACTGGCGCGCAGTTCGATTTCCGGGTCGGATGCTTGCGCGGTCTCAGCGTCCGCCGCCATACCGATGCGCGTTTCCGGCGCGTTTTGCGCCCAGGCGGGCAGGGTGCCGGTGGCGACTTCAGTGGACGGCAACGGGCCAATCCAGCGCGTGAGCCGGGCGCGGACGAGCTGAAGATCGCGGCGCAAAAGGTCAAAGCTGTCGTCGAGACCCCGCTGGTCAAGGAGTGTCTCCAAAGCCGCGTCCGTGCCGCCGCCGCCGGAAAGCGCGGCGATGGTCACGGCTTGCCGACGGTTTATTTCTTCGGCATTAGTGTTCAGGAGCGCTTCTTTTTGCGTGAGGAAATACAGTTGCAGCCAAAGCAGGCTCACTTCCCGTTGGGCGGCAAGCTGCGCGTACTCCCGCATCCGGACGCTGCCTTCGCGCGCCGCGTTGGCCGTCTGGCGTTCGGCCTCCCGTTTGGATGCCGCCGGAAATTCCTGCATCAGCCCAATCATGCGCTTGCTGCCGCTAACGCGGTAGCGTTCATCGCCTTCCAGCATGTAGTCATCGACCGAGAGGACGAGACGCGGGTCGGGCAATTGCCCCGCCGCCTTCGACCATTCTTCCGCCGCCGCTTCCTCCGCCAGACCAGAAAGAACCTCCGGCGCGCGCGCGGCGCGGGATTGCGCCTCGTCAAGGGAAAGCGCCAGGGCTTCTCCTTGCACAAGGCAGATCAGACTGGCCACAAGACCAGCCACGCGATTCAAGTTCATGTGACAAAACCCCCGAAACGTCAGACGGATGGCGTTTGGGCAAACGCCGGGGAACGATTTCAGGCGCGCATGGACGCGCGAAATCGCTCAAGGAACCAATCTGGAATCAGGCGTGTTGCCGGGGAGGGTGGTAGATGCCCGTGACGTGGGCGTCGAGATAGAGGGAAGCGCGAAAAGGAATGGCTTCTTGCGCGTTGGGGATGACAGAAGAGATTTCCGTCAGGGGAAAAAGACCGATGAAGCCGGAGCAACTCGTGACGCTGGCGCAACCGGTATTGAAACAACCGTGGGAAGAAGTACCGGGACAATCGTCATGTTGCGCTTGCGCCCCAATCTTCATGTCATGCCCATGGCGCCCATGCAAGGCATGGTCATGAGCGGCGACAAGACTGGCGGGAAGCGTGTCGGCGTTTGCGGATGCGTGGCAGTTCGCCGACATGGCATGCAAACCGTTCGTATCCCGCGCGCCAGAAGCCAGCGCCATGTTGCCCGGAAAGGCGGCGGACATGACGAAGAAGGCCAGCAGGAGAGAGAAGAATTTTGGGAAGCGCATATGGGTTTGGCTTATAGCAAGAGGGGAACGCAATTGTCAATCATTCATGCGCGTTCAACATGCGGGAGTCTTTTTGATCCCCGATTTACCTGCCCCGGGCACCAGGGCAATCGCATGAATGCCATCATCGTATTTTCAGTCCGCGCCGCCGCTTGCCGTCCTCTCTCCCGTTGGGCGGGAGAGAGACGCGGCAGCGGCGCGGGTTTTCCCCTCGCCCACTTGGGGGTGCGGGTGGCGCTTTAGCGCCGGGAGAGGGGCGGCGGTTCATCCCTGAACCGTACTTTCCAGGTGAATCGCCCCTCATCCGCCCTCTGGGCATGTGCATTCCGTATCGCCCGCAAGAATGCTGCCGGTGTGCGCCGCCCTCTCTTCCGGCAAGAGCGTGACGTGGATGCCGTCCGGCGGCGTCAACCCCGCCTGCGCGTCGAGCCTCAGGGAGATTCCGGGGAGATGTTTTCGGGCGAGCGCAACAGGCAATAGAGCAGGGCGTGATTTTCCGCATTCAGTTCCGTATCCGTGTCGTTGGGCGCGAAACGGCGCTTGAAGGCGGCGATGGCGGCAGCGGGATGGCGGGTGTTGTAACCCAGCGCGGCGAGGCCGAGGAGGGCGTCGAAACCTTCTGGCGGCCTGATCCAGGGCGGATCGCACCAGAGACCGAAACCTGCTTGGGCCAACTGTCGCCAGGGAAACAGGATGCCCGGATCGCTTTTCCTTTCCGGCGCGATGTCGGCGTGCGCGAGCACATTGGCGCGGGGAATGGCGTGACGGCTCCGGATGTCTCGCAAAAGGGCGATGAGGGCGTCAATCTGGATGGGCGGAAAAGGTTCGTTGCCTGTGTTGTCCAGTTCTATGCCGATGGAAGCGGAATTCATGTCCGTCTGTCCGCCCCACATGGACGCGCCCGCGTGCCAGGCGCGCTGGTTCTCATCCACCAGTTGCAGCACTTGTCCATCGCGGCCAATGAGGTAATGGCTGCTGACGCCGGAAAGCGGGTGGGTCAATACGCCGAGCGCGTATTCCAGGGTGTCGTTGCTGGTGTGATGCAAAATCACGTAATTGGCGCGGCGCGGTTCGAAATTGGGTGAAGGCCGCCATGCGGCGGCGGCGCTGCCCAGGCGCGGTTGCAGCGAAACGCAAGCGGCCTGAAACAGACAGCCAAGAAGAACGAACACACGCCAGCGCCCGCGCCAAGCGCCGCCCGATGCCGCTGATCCGATGGGAAACAACACCCGCATGAATACGCATCCGAAAAAATAAATCATGACCATACGGCGAAGTCGCAAGTTATCTGTTTTCTGGGCAGAATCACGCGATGAACGGCGTCAGTCCTGCCTGGCTTGCGGACATTCGGCTACACCTGTTCAGGCCGGGAAAACGCCGGTTGTCAGGTAACGGTCGCCCCGGTCGCAGATGATGGAGACGATGACGGCGTTTTCGAGTTGGCTGGCAAGGCGCAGGGTCACGACCAGCGCGCCGCCGGAGGAAATGCCGGCGAATATGCCTTCTTCTTTCGCCAGTCGCCGGGTCATGTCCTCGGCTTCGGCCTGGGAAACGAGTTCCAGTTGGTCTATCCATTGTTTGTCATAGATTTTGGGCAGGTAGGCCTCCGGCCATTTGCGGATGCCGGGAATCTGGCTGTCGCCGTCCGGCTGGCAGCCGATGATGCGGATTGCCGGGTCTTGCGACTTCAGGAAGCGCGCCGCGCCGATAATCGTGCCCGTGGTGCCCATCGAGGAGACGAAATGCGTGACGCTGCCCGCCGTGTCGCGCCAGATTTCCGGGCCGGTGCCGGTGAAATGCGCCTTGGGATTGTCGGGGTTGGCGAACTGGTCGAGGATGATGCCTTCGCCCGCGTCGCGCATCTTGCCTGCCATGTCGCGGGCGAGTTCCATGCCGCCATTCTTGGGGGTGAGCACCAGTTCAGCGCCATAGGCGCGCATGGTTTGCCGCCGTTCCAGACTCTGATTTTCCGGCATGACCAGAATCATGCGGTAGCCGCGCATGGTGGCGGCCATCGCCAGCGCAATGCCGGTATTGCCGGAAGTGGCTTCGATCAGGGTATCGCCTGGTTTGATGTCGCCGCGCGCTTCCGCTTCGCTGATCATGGAAAGCGCCGGCCTGTCTTTCACCGAACCCGCCGGATTGTTGCCTTCCAGCTTCACCAGGATGGCATTGTTGCGCCGCCGGTTTTCCACGCCCGGCAGGCGTTGCAATTCAATGAGCGGCGTATTGCCGACAAAATCTTCCAGTTTTTTGAAAACGGGGCGGGCGCGGGTATTCATTGTCTGGCCAACCATTGCACATATTGGGAAACGCCTTCTTCCACCGTGGCGAACGGCGCGGCATAGCCGACTGAACGCAGGCGCGTCAGATCGGCTTGCGTAAAAGCCTGGTACTTGCCTTCCAGGTCTTGTGGAAAATCGACATATTCCAGCAGGCCGCGCTCGACGATTTCCTCCAGGGCAAGCGGCGCTTCGCCTTGCAGGGCGCGGCAGCCATTGACCGTGGCGAGCGCCAGCGCGTTGAAACTCTGCGCGCGTCCCGTGCCCAGATTGAAAATGCCGGATTTTTCCGGATGTTCGAGGAAAAACAGATTGACCCTGACGACATCATCGATGAAGACGAAATCCCGTTGCTGCTCGCCATGCGCATAGCCGTGCGAGCCTTTGAAGAGCTTGACCCGGCCTTCATTCCTGAACTGGCGATAGTGGTGGAAGGCCACGGAAGCCATGCGTCCCTTGTGCTGTTCGCGCGGGCCATAGACGTTGAAATAGCGCAGTCCCACCACCTGCGAACTTCCCGGAAGACGCTGGCGCGCCACTTGATCGAACAGGAACTTGGAATAGCCGTAGATGTTCAGGGGCGTTTCGTACTGGCGCTTTTCCCGGAAAATTCCGCCGCCGCCATAGGTTGCGGCGCTGGAGGCATACAGCAGCGGCACTTCCTGATCCTGGCACCAGTTGAGCAGGATGGAAGAGTAGCGGTAGTTGTTTTCCATCATGTAGCGGCCGTCGGTTTCCATGGTGTTGGAGCACGCGCCTTGGTGCAGGATGGCGTCGATTTCGCCATCGAAATGTCCTTGCTGGATGCGCGCGATGAAGTCTTCCTTGTCCAGGTAGTCGGCAATCTCGCAGTCGGCGAGATTCTTGAACTTTTCGGCGCGCGCGAGGTTATCCACCGCGATAATCCGCCGCTCGCCGCGCGTGTTCAATGCCTTGACCAGGTTTGACCCGATAAATCCGGCCGCGCCGGTTACGACCACATAATTCGACATCGTGTTTGCCCAGAATTCGAGGTTGATTCCAAAATGGAATTGTCCGCCGAAGCGAGGACGGACAATACCCGAAAGTAGAAAAAAATAACACAGCGACGGAAACGACCAAAATGCGGACGGTCGCGGGGCGCAATGATTCGTCGGTAGCCAACACAGTGACCATGCGGGTTTTGGGCAGGTTATCGCCGCCTTATCTGGCGTCCGATGAGTCACTGCGGATCAGGCGTGTGCCGGCGATGCGATCGTGCAAAAACTGTTTGTCCGGGTCGACGAAGCGCCACAACAGGCCAATCCCCAGAAAAAGGACGCTGGGCCAGGCGGCGAGGTAACGGAGCAGGGCCTGCATGGGACGCAAGCGGCCGCCGCCCTGGTCGATCAGCTTCAACCGCCAGGTTCGCATCGCCAGCGTCTGTCCGCCATGCAGCCAAAACCCGATGAAATACGCGCCCAGCAGGATGAAGCAATGCGCGCGCTGCACCCAAGGCGCTGCCGCAACCTTTGCCAGCGCGCCCAGCAGGATGTAGGGCAGGAGCAACCCTACCGCGAGCACGGCCAGGAGCAGCAGGGATTCATAAGCCAGCGCGGCAAGACAACGCAAAAAAGAAGGCGAAGACATGGACACAGGAAAAACAAGGGCTGAAGCGCATATCTTACCGGCTTTCAGGAGGCGGAGGACAAAGTGTGCGTACTGCGCGCGCTTTGTGATCAGTGACCGCGCGATGGGCATGACTGGCTCCGCTCTGATCCCTGATTCCCGATGCCGAAGGCGCGAAGCGCCGTTCTGTCCTTGGAAGCTGTTTTAAAAAACAAAAGTTTTGTCCCCCCTCTCTCTCTTTCGCCCGCTGTTCAGGCCGGAGAGAGAAAAGCAGGCAGCGGCGCGGGTTTTACCCTCGCCCACTTGTGGGAGAGGGTGGCGCTTTAGCGCCGGGAGAGGAGCGCCGGGCGGTTGAGTGCGAGCAACGGAACGGCGCGCTCTCGCCACCGCCGGAGCACACTCTCCGGGAAGCAACGGCCACATCCAAGCCGGCCGCTGACCGCCACGGCGAAAGACGCCCTTCAGGATCAGGATGTCGTGGTGGGCGGCACGGGCCGGGATATTCTTCTGGGCGGGCGGGCAACGACATCCTGCACGGCGGCGACACGGACGATCACCTGCTTTCCGCAACCGCGGAGAGCGGCAGGGAAGGCGGGAGCGGCTGGCGATACAGGCGCGTCGTCAACATCATCCTTGCGGAGGCGGGAATGACGGGCAAGGCTTAGAACCTGTTCATGATTTCGCGCCGCCTTCTCCCGCGCAACGGGAGAGGGGGAAACCCCGCGCGGCCACGGCCTTTTCTCTCTCCTGTCTGGCGGAGATGGCTTGGATTGCGGCTTATCGGAAATCATGAACAGGTTTTTACATCTTTCCACTGCCCAGATAGCGCTGGTGCCAGGAGAGCGCCTCGTCCAGCAGGTGCGGCGTGTGTTTGCCGGGCGAACGCTCAAAGGCGCGCTTGTAGTAATCCTTGAGCGCGGGTTTGAAATTCGGGTGGGCGCAGTTTTCGATGATCACCTGGGCGCGTTGTTTGGGCGAGAGGCCGCGCAGGTCGGCCAGTCCCTGTTCCGTGACCAGAACCTGCACGTCGTGTTCGGTGTGATCGACGTGCGATGCCATCGGCACGATGCAGGAAATGTCGCCGCCCCTGGCTTCAGAAGGCGTCATGAAGATGGAGAGGTAGGCGTTGCGGGCGAAATCTCCGGAGCCGCCCAGGCCGTTCATCATCTTCGTGCCCATGATGTGCGTGGAATTGACGTTGCCATAAATATCCGCCTCGATCATGCCGTTCATGGCAATCACCCCCAGGCGGCGGATGACTTCCGGGTTGTTGGAGATTTCCTGCGGGCGCAGGATGATGTTCTTGCTGTAGCGCGCCAGATCCTTGTTTAGCTCCTCCAGCGCATTGGGCGAGAGCGAAAAGGCGGTGGCCGAGGCGCAGACGAGCTTGCCGGACTTGATCATGTCCAGCATCCCGTCCTGCAACACTTCGGTGTAGGAGGTGAGATTCTCGAACGGCCCGTCGTTCAGGCCGGAGAGCACGGCGTTGGCAATGTTGCCGACCCCGGACTGCAAGGGGAGCAGGTTTTTGGGCAGTCGGCCCTGTTTCACTTCATGGGTGAGGAATTCCAGGATGTGTCCGGCGATTTTCTTGGAATTTTCGTCCGGCGGCGAGAAGGGTGAATTGCGGTCGGGACGATGGGTCTTTACCACGGCGACGATCTTGGCGGAATCGACTTCCAGATAGGGCGAGCCGATGCGGTCGGTCGGGCTGACGAGCGGGATCGGCGCGCGGTGGGGCGGCAACGCCACGTTGTAGATGTCGTGCATGCCTTCGAGCGCGGCGCTCTGCCAACTGTTCACCTCAAGGATCACTTTGTCGGCGCAGGCAAGCCAGGTCGGGTTGTTGCCGACCGATGAGGAGGGAATGAGC
>JAIRLE010000147.1 GCA_031259605.1 Zoogloeaceae bacterium | reverse complement strand
CGTTTGCCCTTCCAGTGCGCTGCCCACGAGCGCGCGGGCAAAACGCTTGCCGGTACGCGATCCCAGTGTGTTGTAAAAGTTTCCACCCCCGCCGTGTTTTGACCCGCGCAGCCGGGTTTGCTCCTCGCGGTAATGCCGCCACAGGTTGGATTTGTCGATGTAACCCGCGTCAAACAGGCGGCGCAGGGCCACCAGCGTACTGACCCTGAATTCGCGCGCCAGGCGTTGAATCTCCTCCGGGATTGGCGCATCGGACTGGTATGCTGCGCGCAGCGCCTGCAAGGGCATCAACAGTTCCGCCGCCGCCCGGTTGCACCAGCGTTCGATCTGTTGTTCGGAGACCTGTCCCGCCGCGCTGTCCGACACTCCGGAAGCGCCCAGCCATAGGTGCGCTAATTCGTGCGCCAGCGTGAACATCTGTGCCGCCTTGCTGTCCGCGCCGTTCAAAAACACCAGCGGCGCGAGATCGTCCGCCAGCGCGAAGCCGCGAAATTCCCCCACGTCCAGCTTGCGATGGCTGTTGCTGCCGACGACGGAGCTTGTCATCACCAGCACCCCGGCGTCCTCTGCCCTGGCGATCAATTGGCGCAAGGCATCCTCCCAATTCGCGGCGCGCCGCCGCTCCTCGGCAAAGAGGCCCAATACCTCACGCATGTTTTGCGCCACGGCTTCGGGCGCGTCCCGCACATCGGCGCTGCCGACGAAGGCCAGCGTCGGCAGACCGTGCAGGCGCGCGTAATCGCGGTACCAATCCTGCCGCTGCTGGCAGAGAAAGAGCGTATCCAGCAGGTTGTTGCTGGGTTCGGCCAGGGTTTCGTCGCGCAGGGTGCGGAAATCCGGCACCGGCAATTCCAGCGCGGGCGGCTGGGGCAGGAAGAAATAGCCGATGGCGGTGTGCGTGAGACGGGCGAAGGTTTCCAGTTGCCGCAGCGTGGGCTGCGCCTCGCCCGTGAGCCACAGCGGCCATTTGCGAAAACGCGTGGCCACATCGTGCAGGCGCGCGCGCCGCGCCGCCCAGCGCAGCACGGGAATGGACGCGGATATGGTAGTCATGCCGCCGCCTCTTCAGGCAAGGCGATGCCGGAAATGTCGAGTTGGCCGGACATGAGTTTGGGAAGGAGCAGGTCGCGGGCGCGGGCGAGCCTGGCGTTTTGCGTGTCCAGTGTATGCATTTGCTCGAACAGTGGCGAAACTTGATGCTCGAACATCTTTGCGACCTCGCCATTGGGTATGAGTACGGGCAACGAATGGGCGTAATTTCGATTCAGGCCGGGGACGGCGGAATCACTGCTGATGAAATTTAGTTGGTGCAACGCCAAAAATAGAAAAAACGATGCTGTTTCTGGCTTGATGAAGAACACGGTGTCAATGGGAAAGCTTGGCACATGCGAATAGTAGAGGCTACCCACGTTGCCTTTACGTCCAACCACGATAGCGCCTGCTTCGAGAAATGCCGCGTCGTGCCAGCCAACAATGCCGCTCGACCCATATACCGGCACCTTCCCACCTTTGCGTTCGGTTGCTTTCAACGCCTTGCCGTAGTTCAGTGGCGCGACATCGCTCAGCGGCTTGATGACCCACCCCCGCGGCACACCATTTGTTACCGGCACGGTCTCATGCCCCGGAAAGCGCAGATGCACGAACCATTCGCGGTAAAGCCGCCGGGCGGCGTCTTCCAGCAGGACGATACGGCGCCGGTTGAGGGCGATGAGGTCGTCGTAGGCTCCAAGAACTGCGCCAATCCGCTGCTGCTCTTTCAGCAAGTCCGGTATCAGCACCATGCAATCACAAATGCGCTTTGGTGCGGTATGGCGAACAGTTGCCCCGGTTGCAGAACCGCGAACTTGTCCACGATACATCGAAGAATTCAAGACGTAATAGAGGAAGGTTTTGTCGATTGTCCTGTTCGGCAAGCTCTCCACCAAACCCAAACGCTGGTTATGCAGATACCTATCATCTTCGGGAACAACGATGGCCCCACCAAGAATCGGCGCTGTTTGGATAAGGTCCGTCATTACGACCAGTATATCCCCTGCTTTCATCAGAAACTCGTCTGGAAACTCGCCCGTATAGAACTTCTCCTTGCCGGGCCGCAATTTCAAGCCACCTGTTTCATGGGCATTGCCGGGAGTGAGCAAAAGATATTTACCGTCCTCTGCGAAGAATTCACCCTTGAAAGCCCATCCATGCTTGATGGAGATGAACTCACCAAGCTTGTGTTCGGCCCAGCTCACGCGAATAACCTCTCAAGATTCCCCGCAATCCTCCCCGCCAGCGCCGCCGCCTTGCCGTTCAATTCCGCCAGTTCTTCATGAATCCCGCGCAGCCTTTCGGCGAAGTCCTCATCCTCCTCCTCGCCGGCGGCGGCCACGCCCACGTAGCGCCCCGGCGTCAGCGACCAGTCGTTGGCCTCGATCTCGTCCACCGTCACCGCGCGGCACAGGCCGGCAACGTCCTCGAAAACACTGTCTGGAAAACGGCTGAGCAGCCAGTGCGCCTGGGCGATGAAGTAGACCGATTGCCGGAGCGCCGCCAATACTTCGTCGCGCGGCGTGGGCTTTTCTTCCTTCTTCTCGTCCGCCGCCAGCAGCGCGCGCCGCGCCGCGCGCGCGGCTTTGGCGTCGAAGGCGGCGGACTGGCGCGCGCGCAGGGTTTTTTCGGCCTTGTCCAGCAGGGCGAGCCAGTATTTGTGACGCGCTTCCAGCGCCTTCGCCAGCGCCTTCTGTTGTGGCGCGAGACCGTCGAGAACGGATTGCAGCGCCTTCTGCCCGGCAAGGTCTTCGACAGGTTCGACCCGGACGGGTGGGAGGGCATCCACTCCCGGCGAAGCAGCGGCCAGTTCTTCCCGGAAGGCGTCCAGCATTTCCTGTGTGACGCGCGCCTCCCGGGGCCGATCCGCGTTGAGTTCCGCCAGCCGCGCCTCCCCGGCAAAGCCGCGCAGCAGCGCGCTGACACGCTCGACGGCGGCATCGTCGGCCCGCAGGCGTTCCGGCAAGCAGGCCAGCCATTCGGCAACCTGCCGCTGGTAGCGACAAACAAGGGCAACGAATTTTTCCGTCTCG
>JAIRLE010000035.1 GCA_031259605.1 Zoogloeaceae bacterium | reverse complement strand
ATCGCCGACTTGCAGGCCGAGATGCGTGAGGCGCTGTCCACCTTCGACGCCGGCTTGAAGAAGAACTCATCCGTCCGGCTGAGCAGTAAGGGCGGTGGCTGGATCACGCTGACGCCGCTCAATGCGCAACCCGATCCGCCCAATCTGACTGCGCTCAAGACCGAACTCAACGCCATCTGGCCGATGACCAGCCTCCTCGATATGGTCAAGGAAACCGATCTGCGGCTGAGTTTCACCGATGCCCTGAAAAGCCCGACCTCCTACGAGACGATGGATCGCTCGGTGTTGCAGCCGTGCCTGCTGCTGTGTCTGCACGGCCGGGGCACCAATGCCGGCTTGCAGCGCATGGCCGGGCTGGATTCCGGCACCACGGCGCGCGACCTGGCCTATGTGCGCCGCCGTTACATCAATGTGGACGCGATGCGCCGAGCGATTGCCATCGTCGCAGACGGCACGCTGCATGCCCGCAACCCGGCGATCTGGGGTAGCGGCACCACCGCCTGCGCGTCGGATTCCAAACACTTCGGCGCGTGGGATCAGAACCTCACCACGCAGTGGCATGTGCGCTACGGCGGACGCGGCATCATGATCTACTGGCACGTCGAGCGTAGCTCGCTGTGCATCCATTCGCAGCTCAAGTCGCCATCGTCGTCGGAAGTGGCGTCGATGATCGAGGGCGTGATCCATCACTGCACCGAGATGGAGGTGGATCGGCAGTACGTCGATTCGCACGGCCAGAGCACGGTTGCGTTCGCCTTCTGCCGACTGCTCGGCTTCCAGTTGTTGCCACGGCTGAAAGCCATCCACTCGCAGAAACTGTACCGGCCCGGGACTGGCAAGGCCGACGCCTATGCCAATCTGCAACAGATTCTGACCAAGCCCATCGACTGGGAGTCGGTGCGGCAGCAGTACGACCAGATGGTCAAGTACGCTACGGCGCTGCGCCTGGGCACGGCGGAAACCGAGGCCATCCTGCGCCGCTTCACCAAGAAGAACGTGCAGCATCCGACCTACAAGGCATTCGCTGAGTTGGGCAAAGCAATCAAAACCATCTTCCTGTGCCGTTACTTGCACGACGAGGCGCCGCGCCGGGAAATCAACGAGGGGTTGAACGTGGTCGAGCAGTGGAACGGCGCGACCGACTTCGTATTCTTCGCCCGCCGTGGCGAGATGGCGAGCAACCGTCGTGAGGATCACGAGGTCAGCATGCTCGCGCTGCATCTGATCCAGAACTGCATGGTCTATATCAACACGCTGATGATCCAGAAGATCTTGACCCTGCCGCACTGGCAAGGCAGGTTCACGCCGCGCGACTACGCAGCCCTGACGCCGCTGATCTGGGAACACGTCAATCCATATGGGCGGTTCGACCTGGACATGAATGCCCGGCTTGATCTATCGTGATCAAGATGGCGGCTGGTGACACGACTGCTTGTTCTACCCCGTCTTGTGATGTTCGCCATTGTTCTTTTCGTGCCGGAAATTCCGCCCAATACTGGAAACATCATTCGCCTATGCGCCAATGTGGGCGCGGAGCTGCATCTGGTGGAGCCGCTGGGCTTCGATTTTGCCGACAAGGCGTTGCGTCGCGCCGGGCTGGATTACCACGAATACGCCACGGTACGGCGGCATGCAGGTTGGACTGCCTGTCGCGCGGCGCTGGCGGGACGGCGGTTTTTCGCGCTCTCCAGCAAGGCCGGACGCTGCTACAGCGACGTCGCCTTCCTGCCTGGCGACGTCTTTCTCTTCGGCCCGGAAACACGCGGACTGCCCGCGCGCCTCCTCGAGGAATTTCCGCCGGAACAACGTCTCCGCCTGCCCATGCGCGCCGGGAATCGCAGCCTCAACCTCGCCAACGCCGCCGCCGTCACTGTATATGAAGCCTGGCGGCAACAGGCGTTCAGCGAATCATTCCCTCCCGGAGAATGACGAAGGAACGCGCAAACCGCTACTTGCCGCACCCAATTTTCCGTTACTGTTACGCCATACTCGATCATCTAATCTATACTGTCGGTTATTTTGTGAGCGAATCCCCTTCACTTCATGCGAATCAAGTCACAGTTCGACACAATCTATACGCCGACCGGCTGGCGGCGGGTATTGTCGTCGATGGCGCATGAGTTGCATGCGGACGAATACCTGAGCCTGCTCACCCCCTTGCATCACTCGCCCCTGCTTTCTTCCAAGCGCGCCGCGATGATCATCAGCCGCACCCGTTTCATCGCGTTGCTGTTCGCCATCCTGACGCCTTCGTGGGCCATCATCGACTATCTGGTTTTTTCCGCCGAAATCAGCGCGCCGCTGATCGGCATGCGTCTTGCCGCCAGTTGCGCCTTCCTGTCGCTGGTATTCCTTACCCGCTCCGACACAGCGCTTGTCCGCGCCTATCGGGCGCTGCTCGCCCTTTTCCTGATACCCAGCGTTTTTCACCTAGCGGTCTATTTTCTGCTTGCCCAGCACGCCTTGAGCGGCATTTCCAACGCGATTGCCGTAGGTTACGCGTTCTTGCCGTTCATTCTCATCTGCGGGCTGTCCGTTTTTCCCTTGAGCATCCTGGAAAACCTGGCGCTTTCCAGCATCATCATGCTGACGCAGTTGCTGGTGCTGCTGTTCAATCCCAACAATCTGGACATGATGTCCTTTGGCGTCACCCTCTGGCTGTTGGTTCTGCTGGCCGGCATTTCCACCATCGCCGGATGCAGTCAGTTGGCCTTCATGCTGACCTTGGTGCGCCAGGCGGTGCGCGATCCGCTGACCGGATGCTTTACCCGTCGCAGCGGCGAGGAACTGCTGACCCTGCAATACGCCATCTCCCAACGCAGCAACATGCCGCTGGCGCTGGCCTTCGTCGATCTGGATCGCTTCAAGAACGTAAACGACCAAGCCGGACATGAGGCAGGCGATCTGGCGCTGCGCCAGGCGGCGGTCTCCTTCACCCAGATATTGCGCAGCAACGACATCCTGGCGCGCTGGGGTGGTGACGAGTTCATCATCATCATGCCGAACACCAACATTCGCCAGGCGGAAATCGCCCTTTCCCGCCAGCGCCTCATCGGACTGAGCAAGCGTCCGGACGGCAGCTGCCTGACCGCCAGCATCGGCATTTCCGAGCGCCTCCAGGACGAAACGCCCGACCAGCAAACCCTGATCGAATGCGCCGACCACCGCATGTACCTGGCCAAGAAACAGGGCGGCGACCAGATCGTGCATGAGGGTTAGCGCGTACCGGGGCTGCCTGGCTGCCGCTGATTTTTGCTTGCCCCGCTCACTCCATGTTCAGGCGATCCATGCGGTAGCGCAGGGAGCGGAAGGAAACGCCGAGGACGCGGGCGGCGGCGGTGCGGTTGCCCTTGGTTTGTTCCAGCGCGGAAAGGATGGCGCTGCGTTCCACGCGGTCGAGCAGGTCTTCCAGGGTTTCCGTGCCGGGAACCACTGCGTCTTCGCCAGCGGCGGCCAGACCGGGGAGGCGGGCGTCGCCCAATTGCAGATCGGCGGCGCCGATGAGCGTACCCGAACACAGCGCCGTGGCGCGCTCCAGGATGTTCTCCAGTTCGCGCACATTGCCGGGGAAGGTATAGGTGGAAAGGTCTGCCCAGGCGGAGGCGTCGAGACGCGGCCCCACGCCGCCCGTCAGCCGCCGCATGATGGATTCGACCAGCGCCGGAATATCCTCGCGCCGCTCGCGCAGGGACGGGATGCGCAATTCGATGACGTTGATGCGGTAATACAAATCCTGACGGAAAGCGCCCTTCTCCACGCAATCGCGCAAGTCCTTGTGCGTAGCGCACATGATGCGGACATCGACGGGTTCTTCGACGGTGCTGCCCACCTTGCGCACCTTTTTTTCCTGGATGGCGCGCAACAGCTTGACCTGCATCAGCAGCGGCAAATCCGCGACTTCATCGAGAAACAGCGTACCGCCGCGCGCCGCCTGGAAAAAGCCTTCGCGGTCGCTATCCGCGCCAGTAAACGCGCCTTTGCGATAACCGAAGAATTCGCTTTCCATCAGGTTTTCGGGAATCGCGCCGCAATTCACCGGCACGAAAAGCTGTTTGGCGCGCGCGCTCTGCGCGTGAATCTGCCGCGCCGCCAGTTCCTTGCCGCTGCCGGATTCGCCGGAAATGTAGATGGGCGCCTGGCTTTTCGCCAGCTTGGCAATCAGGGCGGAAACCTGCGCCATCGCGGGCGAGACGCCAACGGTCATCGCGCCGCCCTTCACCTTGTCCGCGTTTTCGTCGTCATTGCAACGCAGCGCGGATTTCACCAGTGTGCGCAGTTGATCGAGGCTGACCGGCTTGGAAATGTAATCAAACGCGCCGACTTTCAGGGCGGCAACCGCGTTTTCGGCGCTGCCGTAGGCGGTGATGACCGCCACTGGCGTATCCAGCGCGGATTCGCCGATATGGCGCACGATATCGAGACCATCGCCATCGGGCAGGCGCATGTCGGTGAGGCAGAGCTGATAGCGGTTTCCCTTCAGCATCGCCAGCGCCTCCTCCACGGAGCCGACGCAATCGGCGTCCAGACCCATGCGCGTCAGCGTCAGTTCGATGAGTTCGCGGATGTCGGCTTCGTCGTCGATGACCAGGATGCGATTTTCAGTGTGTTTCATCGTAAAACTAACTCCGGTTTGAAACCCCGCCCGTAAGAAAGGCGCGAAGGTTGGAACCCCATTTTTACGGTCGGGGTTTCGACCGCAGCCATTCTTGTGGGGAGAGAAACCCCTTCCCAATGGAGTTTGACCAGCAGCCCTGAAGGGCTGCCGCTAATTTCTTGCTGCGTCTTTCCTCGCAGGCGGCAGCGCATCGCCCTTGCCCTGCAAAAGAATGAAGTGTCCGCCCGGCCCTTCGCCCAGGGAAAGGCGCGCCCCGTTTGCCGCGCACAGTTCGCGGGCGATATGCAGTCCCAGCCCGGTGCCGCGCACCGACGTGGTAAAAAAGGGATCGAAAATCTGATCGCGCAGTTCGTGGGCGATGCCGGGACCGTCATCGAGCACATGCAATTCTACGCCCTTGTCGAGGCTCCTGACTTCCAGCCGCACCGCGCCCGGCTGGCGGGAGGCGTAGCGCAGGGCATTCGTCACCAGATTCCACAGCACTTGCCGCAACTGCTCGGGATTGAAGCAAAGTTCCGCCGGTTCGTCCGCCCGCGTCTGGATGACGCCTTCCTCCAGACCTTCCTGCGCTTGCAGGGTACGGGCGAATTCTTCGAGATACGACCGGATAAACACGCGCTCCGTCGCCACTCCGGATTGCCGCGTCTGCTGGCGTCCCAGCACCAGCACATCCTGGATGATGCGCTCCAGCCTCAGGGTATTGTCGCGCACGATGCGGATGAGGCGCGTCTGCAAAGGCGGCGGCGGCGTGTTGTCGGCTTCTTCCATGAACAATTCGCTGGCGTGGCTGATGGCCGCCAGCGGGTTGCGGATTTCATGCGCGATGCTGGCGGTCAATTGACCGAGGGAAGCGAGTTTCAGTTGTTGCGCGGTTTCCCGCAATTTGCCAAGGTCTTCGAGAAAGATGAGCGCCGCGTTGTTGCTGGCTTGGGTTGGCACAAAACGCGCCGCGATCTCCCGTTCGCCAACGCCGGTGAATTCCAGCATGTCGCGCGCCAGATGCGCGCGCCAATCCTGATAGCCGTGTGCCAGCGCGGGCACGATGTCGGCAAGCGTCGCGCCTTCGAGATCGGCGCGCGCCAAGATGTCGCGCGCCTGCGGATTGCTGTTCAGGATGCCGCCCGCGCCATTGACCACCAACACGCCATCCTGCATGCGGTTCGTGATCTGCCGACTGATTTCGATCTGATCATCGCGCTCGATGCTGCGCTGATGGGCAATGGCGGCATTGGAAAGAATGCGCTGCCGCAGAAGATAGGCGGAAATGGCGGTGGCGAAAAAACCCAGGCTCAAAAATCCAGACTGCGCCATATAAGCGTTGCCGCGTGTAAACGCCATGAAATCGGATAGAAATTCCGCCAGCAGGATGCAGATGCTGGAAACCGCCGCGTAAAACAGCACCAGCCGCCCCTGCGTCACCAGGCTGGAGCCGGCTACGGAGACCAGCAGCAGGCCGCCCAGTCCGCTCTTCATCCCGCCCAGCGCGAACATGATGGCGCTGATGCAAATGGCGTCGATCAATGCCTGTACCGTCACCTGAAAATAGAACAACTTGCGCCAGGACAGCGAAAGATGAGCGCTCAGAACCGTCAGGGCGATGTAGGTCGTCTCGACGCCAATGGCAAGGTGGATATTGCCGTACTCCGACGAAATCAGGGGATCGCCCCAGGGCAGGATGGACATGAGGCCGATCAGGAACGCCTGGATGAGCCGATAGGCGTTGAAAATGCAAAAGGAGTTCCACTGCGGTTTCTTTTCGTTTTCCACAAAGAACGAAAAGCCGTGCTTGAGCCAGTTTCCGCGGGCGCTCATGCGTTTTTCTCCCCAGCCGCCCGGTGCTCGGGGGAGCAGTAACAGCGTCCATTTTTCGCGCGCAGCATTTCGCGCTCCAGCGCGTAAACACCGCAATGGGCGCAGGGGATCATGTTTTCGCCATCGCGCTCGCGCGGCGGATGAGGCGGTATTTTCCGCTGCGGCGCAGGCCGCAGGAGAAGCCAGATAATCCAGGCCAGCAGCAGGATGAACAGAAATTTCATCGTAAAACCAACTCCGGTTTGAAACCCGCCCGTAAGAAAGGCGCGAAGGTTGAGACCCCGGCCTCGGCCGGGGTCTCGACCGTAGCCATTGGGGAGGGGAGAGAAACCCCTTCCCAATGGAGTTAGACCGGCAGCCCTGAAGGGCTGCCGCTAATTTCTTGCTGTGGCGGGTTCCAGTTTGGCGTAGGCCAGCGCCAGCCATTTTATGCCCGCGCCGCCAAAATTCACTTCCACACTGGTTTCCTCGCCGCTGCCCTTGGCGTCGATGATGACGCCAAGGCCGAATCTGGCGTGACGCACATTCATTCCCAGCTTCAGTCCGCCGGGAAGTTCCGGCGCAAAATCCGCTGGTTCGCGGACGACAACGGGCGGACGCTGGAACGGAGCAAAACCCGCGCGCCAAAAAGCGGCGTTCGCATGCGCGCTTCTTGGCCGCGACAGCAGTTTCAGGCTTTGGGGCGGCAATTCCGCGAGAAACTGCGAAGGCGTGGCGTAGCGAACCTGGCCGTGCAACATACGGGTCTGCGCCGAAGAAAGATACAGCCGCCGGCGGGCGCGGGTAATGGCGACATACATCAGACGACGCTCTTCTTCCAGCCCGCGCGCATCCGAGGCGGCGTTGTCGTGCGGGAACAAGCCCTGTTCCAGCCCGGTAATGAACACCACGTCGAATTCCAGTCCCTTGGCCGCGTGGACGGTCATCAGCTGCACCGCCTCCTCGCCTTCGCCCGCCTGGTGTTCGCCGGATTCCAGCGTGGCATAGCCCAGAAAGGCCGGGAGCGCCCCACCCGCTTCCTCGGCGCGGCTCACTTCCTCGCTGGCGACAAAAACAGCGGCGGCGTTAATGAGTTCATCCAGGTTTTCCAGCCGCTCCTGTCCTTCCTTCTCGTTCTGGTAGTGCCCGGCAAGACCACTGTGCTCGATGACATGCTCAATCTGTTCCGGCAGGGAGAGCGCAAGGGTTTCCGCGCGCAACCGCTCAATCAGCCGCACGAAGCCGCCCACCGTGACGGCGGCCTTGCCGGAAAGCGAGGCGGCGGCGGCATACAGGCTGGCGTTGATCTGGCGCGCGCCGGTTTGCAGGTTTTCCAGGCTGCGCGCGCCAATGCCGCGCGTGGGAAAATTCACCACGCGCAAGAAAGCGGTATCGTCATCCGGATTTGCGATGAGCCGCAGATAGGCAAGCGCGTGCTTGATCTCCTGCCGCTCGAAAAAACGCAGGCCGCCATACACCCGGTAGGCGATGCCGCGCGCAAAAAACTCGTGTTCCAGCACCCGCGACTGGGCATTGGAACGGTAGAGCACGGCGATCTGGCTGCAAGCGCTTCCCTCTTCCATCAAGGCGCGCGCCTCGCCGGCCACGAAACCGGCCTCATCCTGATCGCCCATCGCCTCATACACCCGAATCGGCTCGCCTGCGCCCGCGTCCGTCCATAATTCCTTGCCCAGCCGCTCGCGGTTATGCTGGATCAGCGCGTTGGCGGCGGCGAGGATATGCCCGTGCGAGCGGTAATTCTGCTCCAGGCGGATGACTTGCGCATTCGCGAAATCGCGCTCGAAATCGCGCATGTTGCCCACTTCCGCGCCCCGGAAGGCGTAGATGCTCTGGTCGTCGTCGCCCACCGCGAACATCGCCGCCCCGCCGCCCGCCAGCAATTTCAGCCAGCCGTATTGCAGACGATTGGTATCCTGGAACTCATCGACCAAGATATGCCGGAAACGTTGTTGATAATGCGTCCGCAACGGCTCATGGCGGAACAAAAGCTCGTAGGCGCGCAACAGCAGTTCGGCAAAATCCGCCACGCCCTCGCGCTGGCACTGCGCTTCGTATTCCGCGTAGATTTCCGCCTTCCGGCGCGTGATGCCGTCCCAGGTTTCCACGCCATCCGCGCGCACGCCCTTTTCCTTGTGCGCATTGATGAAATACTGGATATCGCGCGGCGGATAGCTTTCGTCGTCGATACCCAGGTTTTTCATGAGCCGCTTGATTGCCGCCAACTGGTCGGTCACATCGAGAATCTGAAAGGTCTGCGGCAAATTCGCCTCGCGGTGATGCAGACGCAACAGGCGATTGCACAGGCCGTGAAAAGTGCCGATCCACAGACCGCGCACATTCACCGCCGTCTGCGCCGCCAGGCGGGTGGTCATCTCCCGCGCCGCCTTGTTGGTGAACGTAACCGCCAGAATCTCATGCGCGCCTGCCTGCCCGCCCGCCAGCAACCAGGCGATGCGGGTCGTGAGCACCCTGGTCTTGCCGCTCCCCGCCCCCGCCAGGATCAGGCCATGCGTCGGCGGCTGCGTCACGGGCAAGACAACGGCGCGTTGCTGCGGTTCGTTCAGGTCAGTCAATGTCCTTGCGGACTGCGCTTCAGCGATCATTTGTCAGCCATTCGAGAATCATGATTGCCCGGATTTTCGCACGTTCACGCCGCGCAAAAGCAATAATCTGGCGGCGGCATGCGGCGCGCGCGGCAAAGCAACCTGGGGTGCCGCATGGATTGCCACGTCGCCGCGTCCCCGTTTTTGGCGGAATATCCTCCACTTTTCAGCAAAACTCAGCGACAGCCCTTCAGGGCTGTCGGTCCAACTCCATTGGGAAGGGGTTTCTCTCCCCTCGAGAATGGCTGCGGTCGAAACCCCGGCCGCGGCCGGGGTCTCAACCTTCGCGCCTTTC
>JAIRLE010000027.1 GCA_031259605.1 Zoogloeaceae bacterium | reverse complement strand
GAAAGGCGCGAAGGTTGAGACCCCGGCCGCGGCCGGGGTTTCGACCGCAGCCATTCTCGAGGGGAGAGAAACCCCTTCCCAATGGAGTTGGACCGACAGCCCTGAAGGGCTGTCGCTGATTTTCGCTGCGATTGCCCTGGCATTTTTTTATTCTGCTCATCCCACCCAGCGGCGCGCGTTCGCAAACAGGGTGAGCCACGGGCTGGCATCATTGGCGTGCGCATCCCAGTCTTTCGGATACCAGGACATCTGCGAACGGCGGAAAACCCGTTCGGGATGCGGCATCATGATGGTGAAACGCCCGTCCGCCGTGGTCACGCCCGTCAACCCGCCCGGCGAACCGTTGGGGTTTTGCGGATAGACTTCCGTCGCCTGGCCCCGATGATCGACGTAGCGCAACACCGCCAGCGGCGCGTCTCCTTGTTCGCTCACGGCGCGGCCTTCGCCATGCGAGACGACGATGGGCAGCACCGACCCCGCCATGCCCGCGAAAAACAAGGAAGGCGAGGGCAGGATTTCCACCTGCACGAAACGCGCCTCGAACTGCTCGACGCGATTCTTGCGAAAGGCCGGCCAGTGTTCCGCGCCGGAGATCAGCGTTTTCAGGGCGCTCATCATCTGACAACCGTTGCAGACGCCCAGGGCGAAACTGTCGGGGCGCTGGAAAAAAGCGGTGAATTCGTCGCGGCAACGCGCGTTCATCAAAATGGTGCGCGCCCAGCCCTGCCCCGCGCCCAGCACATCGCCATAGGAAAAACCGCCGCAGGCGGCCAGTCCCTTGAAATCCACGAGACATTGGCGTCCGGCAAGCAGATCGCTCATATGCACATCCACGGCCTCGAATCCGGCGCGATCAAAGGCGGCAGCCATTTCGTACTGACTATTGACGCCCTGCTCGCGCAAAATCGCCACACGCGGTCTTGCATGCAGATCGAGATACGGCGCTTCCAGCGCGAAGGTCAGCTTGGGCGAGAGGCCAGGGTCGGACGCGTCCAGGATACAGTCATATTCTTCCTGGGCGCATTCGGGGTTGTCGCGCAACCACTGCATGTAAAAACTGGTTTCCGACCAGAGGCGCTGCAATTCCACGCGCGACGCCTGGAATATGCACTTGGCGTTACGCGTGACGCGGATTTCGTCGGCGTCATTGGGATGACCGACAAAGGCGTAAGGCACGAAATAAGCGCGCAGACAGGCTGTCGTCTTTTCCCTGTCCGCCCGCCGGATCTGGATCAGCGCCCCGGCTTCTTCGTTGAACAATGCGCGGATGATGTTTTCCTGATCGCGTCCGGCGAAATATTCGGGATGTTTTTCCGCGCCATCGACATCCAGCGTCCGCATATCCGCGCACAGTCCTTCCATATCCAGCGTCACGCCCGCATGGGCGGCAAAGGCCATTTCCACGGCGGCGACGAACAGGCCGCCATCGGAGCGATCATGATAGGCAAGCAGCAGATTTTCCTGCTTCAGACGCCGCACGGCGGCGAAAAATGCGCCCATAAGTTCCGGCCTGTCGACGTCGGGCGCATCCTCGCCGGTAGCATTGAACACCTGCGCCAGTGCCGAACCGCCCAGACGCCCTCGCCCCAGATCGAGCAGCAACAATTCCGTCTCGCCCGCGTCGAGGCAGAACTGCGGCGTCAGTGTACGGCGCACGTCCGCAACCGGCGCGAAAGCGGTGATGATGAGCGAAACCGGCGAGACGACTTCCCTTTCCTCGCTTTCTCCATTTTCTTTCCCGGGTTGTCCCGCTTGCCATGCGGTGCGCATGGAGAGCGAATCCTTGCCTACAGGAATGGCGAGGCCAAGACGCTGGCAGAATTCGGAGACTGCCGCCACAGTGTCGTAAAGACGCGCATCCTCGCCGGGCGCGCCACAGGCCGCCATCCAGTTGGCGGAAAGTTTGACGGCGGCAAGATCGGCGACATCCGCCGCCGCGAGGTTGGCAAGCGCCTCGGCAATCGCCATGCGTCCCGACGCGGGCGCGTCGATCACCGCCAGCGGCGTGCGCTCGCCCATGGCAAACGCCTCGCCCGCGAACCCCTGGTAGCTCATCGCGGTCACGGCGACATCGGCCACTGGAACCTGCCACGGTCCCACCATCTGATCGCGCGCCGTCAATCCGCCCACCGAGCGATCGCCAATGGAAATCAAGAAGGTCTTGTCGGCAATCGCCGGCAGACGCAACAGCCGATGGATCGCCTCGCGCAAGTCGATGGCATCCGCCGCGAAGGGAATGCGCGCGGGCGTCTCGCGTCTTGCCGCGCGCGTCATGCGCGGCGGTTTGCCCAGAAGCGCCGCCATCGACATATCCACCGGCCGGTTGCTGAAATGACGGTCGGAAACGACGAGCCTTCCATCCGTCGTCGTTTCGCCCACCACGGCGAACGGGCAACGCTCGCGCGCGCAGATGGCGGCGAAATCGTCGAGGCGTTCGACGGCAATCGCCAGCACATAGCGTTCCTGCGCCTCGTTCGACCAGATTTCGGCGGGACTCATGCCCGCATCTTCGATCGGCACGTCGCGCAGTTCGAAACGCGCGCCCGCGCCGCCGGAATGCGCGAGTTCGGGAAAGGCGTTGGAAATGCCGCCCGCGCCGACATCGTGGATGGAGCGCACGGGATTTTCACTGCCCATCTGCCAGCAACGGTCGATGACCTCCTGCGCCCGCCGCTGGATTTCCGGGTTGCCGCGCTGTACGGAAGCAAAATCCAGTTCCTCGTCATTCGCCCCGGCGCTCATCGATGACGCCGCGCCGCCGCCCAGTCCAATCAACATCCCCGGCCCGCCCAACTGCACCAGCGCCGTGCCTTCCGGGAAAACCGCCGCCTTGAACGACTGCGCCGCCTGGATGTTGCCCACGCCGCCCGCAATCATGATCGGTTTGACGTAGCCCTGCGTCACCTTGCCGACCTGTTGCTCGTAAGTGCGGAAATAGCCCGTGAGATTGGGACGGCCAAATTCGTTGTTGAAGGCCGCCGCGCCAATCGGCCCTTCCTGCATGATGGCAAGCGCCGAAGCCATGCGCCCCGGCCTGCCCGCATCCGTCTCCCAGGGACGTGGATGTCCGGGCAGATGCAGATTGGCAACCGTGAAACCGCACAGCCCCGCCTTGGGTTTGGCACCGCGCCCGGTTGCGCCCTCATCGCGGATTTCCCCGCCAGAACCCGTCGCCGCGCCGGGGAAAGGCGAAATTGCCGTCGGATGATTGTGCGTTTCCACCTTGGCCAAAAGATGCGTCAACTCGTCGTGATAGCGGTAATGTCCGCCGGTGTCGGGATAAAAGCGGGGAATTTTCGCGCCGGAAAGAATGGCGGCATTGTCAGCGTAGGCGACCACGGCGCCTTCGGGTTGCGCCGCTTGGGTTTCGCGGATCATGCCGAACAGCGTTTTCGTCTGCGGCTGACCGTCGATGACCCAATCCGCGTTGAAAATCTTGTGGCGGCAATGCTCGGAATTCGCCTGCGCGAACATCAGCAATTCCACATCGGTGGGATTCCTGCCTGCCGCCAGGAAGGTTTCCGTCAGATAGTCGATTTCGTCCGCGGACAACGCCAGCCCCAGCGTGTCATTGGCCGTCCGCAAGGCCGCCCGTCCGCCGGAGAGGACATCCACCGTGGCCAAGGGCTTGGGCGAAACACGCTGGAAAAGCCGCGCGCCTTCTTCTATCGCCGCCAACACCGATTCCGTCATGCGGTCATGCAATAGCGCCGCCAGACGCGGACGCGCCTCCGGCGACAGCGCATCCGCCAGCACCACGCGAAATAAAATCCCCCGCTCAATGCGTTCCACCGCCTCCAGCCCGCAATGCCGGGCAATCTCCGTCGCCTTGGATGACCAGGGCGAAATGGTGCCGACGCGCGGCGTCACGAAAAACGTCTCGCCCGCCGTCTTTGTTTCCACTGTCTTTGCCGCTTCTTCCAGCAACATCCCCAGTTTTTCCCGCGCCGCCGCATCCAGTGCCGCCTTCAGCGCCACCATGTGCCAATACTCGGCTTCAATCGCCGCCACCTGGAATCCCGCCGTTGCCAGCCGCGCAAAAAGTCCGCGCAAGCGAAAATCGGAAAAAGCGACCGTACCACGCAAAAAGAGGAATCCAGACATGGAAAACGCCTGTGGAAAAACGAGAACGTGGATTATACCGTCCACACCCCGCCATACTTTTGCGCACTAAACGCGAGGCAGGGCAAGCAAAAATCAGCGACAGCCCTGAAGGGCTGTCGCTGATTTTTGCTTGGGTAGTTTTTGGATGCCTTGGGGACGGACTGGCGGAAACGGAGGGATTCGAACCCTCGATACGAGTTTTGCCCGTATGCTCCCTTAGCAGGGGAGTGCCTTCGACCTCTCGGCCACGTTTCCGCGAAGGCGCGCATCATACAGGCAATCGCCGCAAAACGCCACCTTGCTCCGCTTCCGGGTGTGAGTAAGTACTTATCCGCAAACAATTCTAGCCGAACGAGCTATTTCCCGATATGCTGTGCATGTCAGGTGAATGGAACGGGCAAAGAGGAACGACAGATGGCCAGGACACGCGCATGGGGAATTCCAGATAAATTCCGGGCGCCTGTCGAGCCGCTGTTGCCCGCGAATCGGCGGGACGCGCGGCACGGCTGCAAACGCAAGCCGGGCGGAGGCAGGAAGGCAAAGTACAGTGACCGGCTG
>JAIRLE010000037.1 GCA_031259605.1 Zoogloeaceae bacterium | reverse complement strand
TCGTCATTGCGAGGAGCGCAGCGACGTGGCAATCCAGTTCGTTCCATGCGGAGCGAAGCGACGCTGTTTTCTTGGCGGTGGGGAGGACGGGCGTCCCCCTTTTTGAGAGCGTTGACAAGGAGGTATGGCGCTTGCTCATCGTTTGCATATCCATGAGGACAGGCTGCGTGGGGCGGGCCGATAGCTCCGTACGACACCGGTCACGAAAAGCATGCTGAAGTTTTGTCAGGCGTGGACGCGGACGAGTCCGGGCTTCCCGCAAGGGATGCGGGCGCCGCCGTGACGTTCAATGAGCACATCGGAATCAAGCGCCCGTCCGGCTGCAAATAATGATTGCAGCATTTCATCAGTCGACCGAGGTCGAATGTCCGGGCATCCATGAAACCGTGGATGAACACACTGCGCAAGACAGTAGAGCCAACATCAAAAGCGGCCTTGGCGGAGAAATTGCAGCTTTCCAGTTCTTTCAGGATGGACTTGATACGCGCGAGCACCTGGCGATCATCGGCGATGCTGTCCGCAGCTGACCAGCATTCGTAGATGCGCGCGCGGATGGCTTCGTGGCCCTCCCGATCCAGTCCGGGCAGGCTGCGATTGGAAACGACGTCCAGGAACGCTTCTTTTCCCAGGAAATCCTTGAGCGAATAAAAGCGGTCATCAGCGAGCTGGAAGTAGTAAGAAAGTGAAAAACAGCCTGGATGCGCGCAAGGGAGCGGATTGAAGTCGCCTTCCTTGATGTGGTGTGACTGGTAGAGTTTGTGCACTACGTCGTCGACGGTCAAACGCGCTTCTTCGCCGAAATGGGCGTGAGCCGCGCCCGTGAAAACGATGGGCTGGAACATCAGGCTCAATGCCTTCGATGCGAAGAAGAAATCGGCGATGTCGATGATTTCATCGTCGTTGACGCCTTTTGCGAGGGTGGCAACCAGTGAATAGCGGACGCCTTCTTCTTCGAATAACTGGATCAGTTCCCGTTTGGTGGCGGAGAAATCCGCCCCCCGCAGACGCTGCCAGGTTTCAGGCCGAAAACCGTCGAATTGCAGGGAGGCGACCGTGCCGGTTTCGCGAAATAGCGCCCGTAATGCCGGGTCGGCGCGGAGTTTCAGCCCATTGGTGGAAACGGAGGGTTGTATGATCCCCATTTCTTTGCAGATACGCAGGAATTCGGGGAACTCGGGATGCAGGGTCGGCTCGCCGCCGGAAAGATTCAACAGCGGCACGCTGCCTTCGTATTCGATGAGCTGGGAGAGCGCATGGCGGAATTCGTCGGGCGTCATGCCGAATTCGCCGCCTTTGGGTTTCAGGCAGACAGGGCATTCGATATTGCAACGGCTGGTGATTTCCACTACGGGCAAACAGGTGTGCTGGCGGTGTTGTTGACATAATCCGCAGGAGTCGGGGCAGCCGCGGAATTCGTCCGTGTCCAGCGCGAACGGGATTTGCCGGGGTTTGACGTATTCGCGGCTGGCCTCGAACCACTTCGGATCGGACGAAACCCGCGCACGGGCGTTGCCGTGAACAGGACAAAGGGTCTCTTGCCAGACAGCGCCGTCTTCCTGAATGATCCGCGCCGTGACCTGATCGCCGCATTGCTCGCAGTAGCCAGTGGTATAGGAATAAAGTTGTGCGTTCATGCGGCGATCTCCGCCCAGAAACGTTGATCCTGCTGACGATACAGCAGGTTGTAGGAACAGGCGGGAATCATGCGGCCATCTTCGTGTGGAACCAGGTCGCCACACAGGGAAGTGCGCGCCACGTCAAAATTGTCTCCGTCCATGTGGGCATGGATGGTCACGGTTTTGACTTTTTCGTGGAGAAAGCCCGGCTTGTGAGCATCGGCCTGGTCGAAGCGTGCAATGAAACGTTTCAATACTGCCAGTTCCTCCTGAGGCGCGCCTTCCACCCATAGTTCAGCGATGCGTTCCCGAAAACTGGTTTGCAGTTCTGGCAAGGGCTTCATGATATAGCTGTCCGCTGTTGCTTTCGTCAACAAATCGGTTGGCGCCAGGCGAGTGAAAGGAATCCGCATCGAACCATCGATAATGAAGTACGAGACGGAATAGCAAAACGGGTGGTAGGCGCCATGCGCGAAAAAGTCGGTGGCCGCAAAATGCCCATGCCGGGCCAGACCTTGCTCCACGTCTTCCAGCGCACTGTGAATGCGCGGTGAAAAGAGGCTGCCGTATTGTCCGGTGTAGGCCATGTTCTGAATGGTGATGCCGCAAATGAATTCTTTCGGCAAGTAGTGTTCGATGAGCCTCGGGATTTCTTCGTCATTGATGCCGGGGATCCACACCATCAGGAGCACAGTCGGAATGTCCAGGTCTTCCAGCATGGCGAGCGCGCGCTGTTTACCTTCCGTGATGTCGGCACCGTGAATGCGAACGGATTTTTCCGGCGCCAGCGTGTCTAGTGACAAAATGACTTCTACGCCGGATTCTTTCAGCTTTTTCGCCAGTTTCCGGTTCTTGCCAATGATCAACCCGTTACTGTTCAGGCCGATGCGGTGAAACGAGCGTCTGGCGCAGCGTTCCAGGATTTCGGGCAATTGCGGGTGCAGTGTGGGTTCTCCGCCGGTAATGTCCAGCAGGTCCAGGTTTTTTTGTTCCGCTTCGATTACATCCAGAAGGGTTTCCAGTTCTTCCATTGATTTGTTGTAGATCATGTCGGGGCGGTTATGTGTAAAACATATCGGACATTTGAGATTACAATTATTGGTGATGGAAAAAATCGGCAACCGCAAACTGCCCGCATGATTGGTACAGGGGCCGCAATCGTGCGGGCAGCCTTTCCCGACCGGCGTTGAATGTGTGTGTTGCCGGATGTGGCGAGGCGTCCGGGTGCGCTCGAAAAACCATTCCTTCGTGCGGCAGACCCGTGTACGCTGGCTGCCGAGTCTGGGACAGATGCGCTCCATGAACACGCCTTCGTTCGTGGCGGAATAAAGTGCGTGCTCTACTTTTTTGCATTCCGGACACCATGCACGGGTGCTGCCAAGATTGGTTTCGCCGAACTGCGGCGCACTGTTTCGAGCTTCTTGAGCTTCTTTCGGATGAAACTGGATCGTTTGTTCCATGGCTTATTCCCTTGGATGTTGTCCTGCGAATCGTTCGTACAATTCCGGCTGTGACAGTTTCCAGCCCAGAATGCCCCACATCAGAAAGGTCAGCTGCGCGTAGCCCTTGCGTTTCAGATAGTAAGCGATGACGGGCGCGTCGTAGCCGGTTTCGCACGTGACCAGGATCGGACGGTCGCGCGGAATTTCATGCAAATGCTTGCCAATGCTGTAGAAAGGAAAGCGGTGACTGTCCGGTAGCGGTTTCAGCAGATAGACGGGCTTTTCCGAGCGGCGCAGATCAATGATGAACAGCCCCGGTGCGAACAGGACTTCTTCGGTCAATTGCGACGGTTGCAGGGCGGTGATCCGCTTTGCCTTGCCTGAAAGTACGTCTTCAAATACGGTGGCGACGTAGCGCGCTTCCTTTTCCGACAGGTCGTGCGGAAAGGAAATGCGCAAGGTGGAACGCGCCGCTTCCGGCGTCAGTCCGATGCCGGTGAGGACGTGTGAAGGCGCGTCTTCGCCCGTGTTGCAGGCCGATCCCGCCGCGACCGAGACGCCATGATAATCGAGTTGACCCATGACCACGGCGTTCGCCGTGCCGGGGAAGGTCACGCTGAGCGTGCCCGGCAGGCATTCGTCACCGCAGGGCGAATTGAAGACGCAGTCCGGCGCGATGTGTTTCAACGTCGCGGCAAAGGCGTCGCGCTTTTGCCGGAGTGCCGGGGCGAGCGACAGGAGACGCGCTATTCCATCGGCCGCCACCGCGAATCCGGCGATGTTGTGCAGACTCTCGGTGCCCGCGCGCAGACCGCTTTCCTGATGTCCGCCCAGCATGAAGGGTGCGAACGGCGCGCCTTCGCGGACGTAAAGCGCGCCGACGCCCTTGGGGCCGTGGATCTTGTGCGCGGAAAACGAGGCGTAATCGACGCCGCTCGCCGAGACATCCACGGGAATCTTGCCCAGAGCCTGCACCATGTCGCTGAATATCCGCGCGCCATGCGCATGGGCGATGCCCGCCATGCCTGCCACGTCATGAATGGCGCCGATTTCGTTGTTGGCCGCCATGCACACCAGAAGCCCCACATCGTCCCGCCAGGCGGTTCCCACATCGGCGGGCGTGATGCGCCCCTTGTCGCCGGGCATGAGCGCGATCAGCTCAAAACCCCGCTCGCGCAGCCAATACAGGCTTTCCAGTACTGACGGGTGTTCGAGCGGGTTATACAGAATGGCCTGTTTGCCGGCGGGCAGCAGGGGGACAATGGCGCGCAAGGCGTTGTTGGATTCCGTGGCACAAGCGGTAAAGAGCAGCGTATGTGTCGGTGCGTTGATCGCCCTGGCGATACGTTCTCGCGCGTTGGCAAGGATGCCCGCCGCGCCATGCGCCATCTTGTACGGCGAAGACGGATTGGCATAACAATGCGCGAGAACGTCATTTACCGCTTTGCGCGTGGCGCGGCTCACGGCAGTGGTGGCATTGTTGTCGCAATAGACTTGCCGCCGGAGACGGAACATGGTCAGGCGCCCGCATTCCGGGGCAGCAACCGGTCGATCCCTGTTGCCAGCGCGATGCCGACCCCTTGCGCCGCGATGAAAGCCGGGGCGTCCTGTGGCGCGATGCCGGAAAAGGTATCGCTGAACATGCGTCCGATGGTGACGGCGGGATTCGCAAAAGAAGTCGAGGACGTGAACCAAAATGCCGATCCGATGTAGGCGGCGACACAGGCCGCTGTCTTTTGTGGCGGCGCTTTCAGCACGACCAGCAACAGGCCGGTGGTGGCGACCACTTCAGCCAGCCA
>JAIRLE010000017.1 GCA_031259605.1 Zoogloeaceae bacterium | reverse complement strand
GAAGGTTGAGACCCCGGCCGCGGCCGGGGTTTCGACCGTAGCCATTCTCGAGGGGAGAGAAACCCCTTCCCAATGGAGTTAGACCGACAGCCCTGAAGGGCTGTCGCTAATTTTTGCTGACTCCTCTGCCATGCCGCGGGGACGGGTTTCGCGTCGTTCGCGGATGCCCGTCTCATTTATCTGGCGCTGAAAGGAGGTGAGGAACGTTCCTGCCGTTACGATGAACCGCCGCCCCTCTCCCGCGAGCGGGCAAGGGAATCCCCTCACAACAATACCCGCTCCACCCCGCCCCGCCTGGCTTTTTCCACGTATTCCCGCATCCAGTCTTCTCCCAGCAACCGCCGGGCAAGCTCCACGACGATGTAGTCGGCGCGGATGTTGGCGTCCTTCCGGTAGCGGGCAAGTCCTTGCAGGCAGGAGGGGCAGGCGGTGAGGACTTTTATTTGTCCAGGAAAACCGTCGGCGCGAAGTTGGGCGGCGTCCTGTTCGATTTCCTTTTGCTTTCTGAAACGCACTTGCGTGGCAATGTCCGGGCGGGTGACGGAAAAAGTGCCGGATTCGCCGCAGCAGCGGTCACAGAGCGACACTTCTTCGCTTACCGCGCCGACCAGGCCATTGACCACCTTCAACGCCGGATGCGTCTTCATCGGCGTGTGGCAGGGGTCGTGGTAGAGGTAGCGCGTCGTGTGCTTGCCGTTTTTCCCTTTTGCGCGCTCTTTTAGGCGGACGCCTTTTTCCATCAGGTATTCGTGGATGTCCAGGAGGCGGCAGCCGGGGAAGATGCGGTCGAATTCGTATTTTTGCAGTTGATCCATGCAGGTGCCGCAAGAGACGATCACCGTCTTGATGTCCAGGTAATTCAAGGTGTTGGCGACGCGGTGGAAGAGCACTCGGTTGTCGGTGGTGATCTGCTGACCCTTGTCGTTCGCCCCCGAGGCGCTTTGCGGATAGCCGCAGCACAGATAACCTGGCGGCAGCACGGTGGTCGCGCCGATGTGATAGAGCATGGCCTGGGCGGCCAGTCCCACCTGGGAAAAAAGCCGCTCCGAGCCGCATCCGGGAAAATAGAATACGGCTTCCGATTCTTCCGCGCTCTTGGCCGGGTCACGGATCACCGGAATCACGCTGGCGTCCTCGATGTCGAAGAGCGCGCGCGAGGTGCGGGCGGGCAGGCCGCCAGGCATGGGCTTGTTGAGGAAGTGGATGACCTGCGCCCGGATTTCTGGCCGCCCACAGGTTGCGGGCGGACGCTTGACGGTATCCTGCGTCAGCCCCAAGGAACGGCCCAGGCGATAACCCAGGCGCTGCGCCCGGTAGCCCCAGCCGATCATCAGTTTGCGCGCCAGCTTGATGGCGGTCGGGTCTTTCAGGGAAAGAAAGCGCATCGCCAGGAAACCGACCGGCGAGAAGGTCTTCCTGCCGCGCTTTCTCAAGAAATTGCGCACGGCGATGGTAACGTCGCCAAAATCAATATCCACCGGACAGGGACGCGCGCAGCGGTGGCAGACCGTGCAATGGTCGGCCACGTCGTTGAATTCGGCAAAGTGTTGCAGGCTCACGCCGCGCCGCGTCTGTTCCTCGTACAAAAACGCCTCGATCAACAGGCTCAAGCCGAGAATCTTGTTGCGCGGGCTGTAGAGCAGGTTGGCGCGCGGCACGTGCGTGGAACAGACCGGCTTGCACTTGCCGCAGCGCAGACAGTTCTTGACCATGGCGGAAATACGCCCGATGGCCGATTGTTCCATGATGAGCGATTCCGACCCCAGGAGCGAAAAGGAAGGCGTGTAGGCGTTGGCAAGATTGCCGCCCGGCATGAGCTTGCCCTTGTTGAAGTGCCCCTCCGGGTCGACCTTTGCCTTGTAGGCGCGAAAGGGCGCAATTTCTTCCTCGCTCAGAAAATCCAGCTTTGTGATGCCGATGCCATGCTCGCCGGAGATGACGCCATCAAGCGAGCGGGCCAGCGCCATGATGCGTTCCACCGCCCGGTTGGCGGTTTGCAGCATTTCGTAATTGTCGGAATTGACCGGGATGTTGGTGTGCACATTGCCGTCGCCGGCGTGCATGTGCAACGCCACGAACACCCGACCGCGCAGCACGTCCTGTTGGATGGCGTCCAGTTTTTCGGAAAGCGGGCGAAAGATGGGGCCATCGAAAATGAAATCCAGCGGCTCCTTCAGTTCCTTCTTCCAGGAAACCCGCACGGAATAATCCTGCAAGCGGTGGAAGAGCGTCGGCCGTTCCGCCTTGTTGGTCAATTCGCCCGCCACGATGCCGAATTCGGCAAAACGGGCCTCGGCCTTCGGCAGCGGCAGGTCGAGGTTGTCCAGGAGCCATTGCCAGCGCGCCCGCACCAGCGCCACATGTTCTTCCGCCTCTTCGCGCCGCTCGCCGAGCAGGATGTCCTTTTCGAGTTTACTGTCGCCCGTGTTGACCGGCAGGTCGCCTTGCAGGAATTCCATGAGCGCGTCGCACAGATTGATCTTGTTCTCGATGGACAATTCGATATTGATGCGCTCGATGCCGTCGCAATACTCCCCCATGCGGGGAAGCGGAATCACCACGTCCTCATTGACCTTGAAGGCGTTGGTGTGCCGGGAAATGGCGGCGGTGCGGGAGCGGTCGAGCCAGAATTTTCTACGCATTTCCGGCGAGACGGCAATAAAACCCTCGGCGTCGCGGGCGTTGGCCATGCGCACGACTTCGGCGGCGGCAGCCATCACCGCCTCCTCGTCGTGGCCGACGATGTCGCCGATCAACACCATCTTGGGCCGCGTGTGCTGACCTTCACGCTTGGCCTTGGTGGCGTAGCCGACGGCCTTCACATAACGCTCGTCCATGTGCTCCAGCCCGGCAAGCCGCACATTCGCCGCGTGTCCCTTGCCACCCGGCTTGAAGTAATCGGTGATTTCGACGATGGAGGGTACCGCCTCGCGCACCTGGCCGAAGAATTCCAGGCACACGGCGCTTGTGACCGGCGGCATCTGGTGCAGCACCCAGCGGGCGGCGACGACGATGCCGTCGGCACCCTCCTTCTGTACGCCGGGGATGCCGCCCAGGAACTTGTCGGTCACGTCCTTGCCCAGGCCGTCCTTGCGACAGCGCGCGCCGGGGAGCGTCAGGATTTCCTCGGAAAGCAGCTTTTTGCCGTCAGGAGCGAAACGTTTCAGGCGGAATTCCACGGTTTCCTGCTCGTGAATCTTGCCCAGATTGTGATTCAACCGCTCGACTTCCAGCCAGTCGCCATCCGGCGTCACCATCTTCCACCAGGCGAGGTTGTCGAGCGCCGTGCCCCAGAGCACGGCCTTCTTGCCGCCCGCGTTCATGGCAACGTTGCCGCCCACAGTGGAAGCCGAAGCCGAAGTGGGGTCGACCGCGAATACCCGTCCGGCCTTCGCCGCCGCTTCGGAAACGCGCTCGGTGACCACGCCCGCGCCCGCACGAATCGTGGCGCAGGGTTCCGTATGACCGGGGAGCACGATTTTCTCCACCGCCGAAAGATCGACGAGTTTTTCGGTATTGATGACTGCGGAACAGGGCGTGAGCGGAATGGCCCCACCGGTATAGCCGGTGCCGCCGCCACGCGGGATGATGGTCAGCCCGGCATCGATTGCGCCCTTGACGAGCGGCGCGACTTCAGCTTCCGTATCCGGCGTCAGCACGACAAATGGGTATTCGACGCGCCAGTCGGTGGCGTCCGTCACATGCGCGACGCGGGAAAGGCCATCGAAGGCGATGTTGTCGCGGCGGGTGTGGCGGCCCAGGATTTTCTGCACCTTTTGCCGCAAACGGCTCGCTTCCCGAAAGCGCGCCTCGAAACGCCGTACCGCGTTTTTTGCCGCCTCGACCAATTGCGCCACCCTGGCGCTGCGTTCCGGGTCTTCCGGTTCGGCGGCGAGGCGGCGCTTCTCAACCTCCTTCAGGCGGTGATGCAGGGCGTCGATCAGCGCCTCGCGTCGCTCGCGGTTGGCAATCAGGTCGTCTTCGAGAAAGGGATTGCGCGCCACCACCCAGATGTCGCCCAACACTTCATAGAGCATCCGCGCCGACCGCCCGGTGACGCGCTCGTCCCGGAGCGCCTCCAACGTTTGCCAGCTTTCCTCGCCCAACAGGCGAATGACGATCTCCCGGTCGGAAAAGGAGGTGTAGTTGTAGGGGATTTCGCGTAGGCGGGTCATGTCGTGGTCGTATCGCGGGGCGCACGCTTTGTTCTATTTTTCGGCAGTTTTTTTCAGCGCGTCAGGTTTCCAGCCCCTCGCCCGTCAGCAGGTAGCGGATCAAATCCCGTGCCGGGCGGATACGCTGGCCGAAGGGAAGTTTTGTCTTGCCGCGAAAGAACAGGCCGTGCTTGAGTTCGCCGCGCATGGCGGCGGCGAGCTGGTGGTCGATGCAGAATTGTCCGTGTTTGGGATTGGCGTCGCGCAGGCCGCACGTGAGCAGACAGTCCCAGGCCAGGGTGCATTGATGCTGTTTGCCTTCCGCCGCCCGCATCAGTTTTTGCTCGCGCGCCAGATAGTTTTCCAGCCAGGGCGTACGCACGGCGCGCGCGGGAAGACCGGCGCAACTCATGAATTCCACCACGGTTTCTTTCGTTGCGCCCAACAGCACCTTCTTGAATTCGAGATGCGCGTCCCCTTCCTTGGTGACGGCAAAGGCGGTACCCAGTTGCACGGCGGAAGCGCCCATGCCGAGGAGTTCCCGTACCTGCGCGTGGCTACAGATGCCGCCTGCGGGAATCAGGGGAATGCGTTCGGATTCCAGCCCCATGTCCCTGAAAACCTGCAAGACGCCGGGAAGGACGATATCGAAATCGAAACGCGGATCATTCACGTCTTCCTTCTGCTGCGCGCCCAGATGACCGCCCGCATAAGCGGGATGTTCGATGACGATGGCGTCGGGCAGGCGTTTCTTGCGCATCCATTTCTTCAGGATCAACGTGACGCCGCGCACATCCGAAAGAATGGGAAAGAGCGCGACTTCTGGAAAATCCGTCGTCAAATCCGGCAAATCCAGCGGCAGCCCCGCGCCCATGACGATGGCGTGCGCACCGGATTCGCAGGACTGGCGCACGTACTCCTGGTATTGCGACACGGCGCGCATGACATTGACCGCAACCATGCCGCGCCCCTGGGCGATTTCCAGCGCGCCGCGGATTTCCCGGTCAAGCGCGATGCGATTGGCTTTCCAGATGGTTGCCTTGTTGACTTCCCTGTCCTTGACGCGGCGCGTCATTTCCAGCAGGTCGGGATGGTGGTGGCGCAGATCGACGCTGGCTACGGTGCCAATGGCATTTTCAGCCGCCACCGCGCCCGCCAGTTTGTGCGCGGAAATGGCAACGCCCATGCCGCCCTGCACGATGGGCGACAACGTTTTTCCCCGAAGGACGAGCGGCGGCAAGGGGGAGGCGGAAGGAAGCGGGGCAGGCGGTTCGCGCGAATCAGGCATTGAAATCTACAACCGATCAAAAGGCAGGAGACAAGGCAAAAGGCGGGCAAGGGTAGCAGAAAATCCGCCGCGCTGCCTGAATGAGCCGCAATGGTGACCGGACAAGATCATCCCGTCATTCCGGCAAATGCCAAAAATGACGGGATACGCAAAAAACCGCGCGCCGCGTTATTTTTCCAGCACATAGACGCCGGGCGCATCGGCCAGCGCCGGGTATCTGCGGTTGGAGACGGGCGGCGCGTCGATGAGTTCGCCGCCGCGCGCTTCCAGCCAGACTTTCCACTCTTCCCACCAGGAGCCGGGTTGCTTCTTGCTGCGCTTCATCCAGTCGTCGTAACGTTCGTTCGGGCCGGGTTCGCCCGACCAAAAGGCGCGCTTGGGCGGATTGACCGGCGGATTGACGATGCCGACGATGTGGCCGGAAGTCGACAACACGAAATGCACCGGCGCGTTCTCGTTGATGTATTTGCGGATGCGGTAGCACTGTGTCCACGGCGCGATGTGGTCGTCGATGGCCGTTACCGCGTAGAGTGGCTGGGTGATGCGATGCAGGTCTATGGGCTGTCCGGCGATGGTCAAGTGGTCGCGCTTGACGAGGTTGTTCTTCAGGTACATTTCCCGCAGATAGTAGCTGTGCATGGCATAGGGCATGCGGGTGGAATCGACGTTCCAGAACAGCACATCGAAGGGCGGCAGGGTTTCGCCGTACAGGTAGCTGTGCACCCAGTAATGCCAGATCAGGCTGTTGGAGCGCAGGAGACGGAAGGAGGAGGCCATGTCGCGGCCATCCAGGAAACCTTTTTGCGCCATGGTCTCTTCCAGCGCGTCGATGCCCGCGTCGTTGATGAAAACCTCGATGTCGCCGGGGCGGGAAAAATCCGTGAGCGTGGTAAACAGCGTCCAGTCCGCTACCGGCACCTTGCCGGGGCCGTACTGGCGGTTGGCCCAGGCCAGCCAGGCGCTGACCAGCGTACCGCCGATGCAGTAACCCGCGATGTGCAGCTTGGGAACCTGGCAGAAATCCAGCACCTTCTTTACCGCTTCGTCCGCGCCTTCGAGCAGATAGTCGTCGAAGGTGATATTGGCCATATCCGCCGTGGGATTCTTCCAACTGGTGATGAACACGGAAAATCCCTGATCCGCCAGATATTTGACCAAGCTCTTCTTGGCGGTCAAGTCCAGGATGTAGAACTTGTTGATCCAGGGCGTGACGATGAGAATGGGGACGGAGCGCACCTTCTGGGTGGTCGGCGTGTAATGGATGATTTCCAGCAGGCGGTTGCGGTAGATCACCTTGCCGGGCGTGGTTGCCAGGTCCTTGCCGACCTGGAAGGCGTCTTCTTCCACCATCAGGATATTGTTTGCCTTGATGTCGCGGAAGAAGTTCTGTATTCCGCTCGCCAGGCTCTTGCCGTGACTTTCCACGAATTTGCGCAGGGCGACGGGGTTGCTCCAAAAGAAATTGGTCGGCGCGACGGCGTTCAGCCATTTGCGTAGCCAGAAGGCGGCGCGGCGGCGCTCCTTGCCGTTCATGCCGGGGGTTTCGAAGTACATGTCCTGCAAGCGATGGGTGAATGCCAGGTACCATTCCTTGAGGATGTCCCAGGAAGCGGATTCGCTCCAGGCAGGGTCGGCGAAGCGGGTGTCGTCGGTGTGCGGCAGCACCACGTCTGCCGAGGGGATGCCCAGGGCGCGGCGCGCGGTATGCGCCTGTAGCGCCAGCAGGTCGCCGGAAAGCGCGGTAATGGCGCGGGAAAGCTCCTGCGGGTGCATCAGCCAGGCCATGTGCGCGCTGAGCATGGCGCTGGTGACGCCGAAAGGATCCACGTGCTTGCTGACGTTCTCGTACAGGGTTTCCAGCGGACTGGCCTCATTGATGTCGAAGCTCTTGTGTTCGGTTGATGAAGGCGGTTTTGCGCTCATGGCGAGTCTCCTGACGTATAACTTCGTCTTTATACCATATTCGCGTCCAAAGACGGATGCGTGCGGCGTCGGCAACCAGGGTAGAGAGTGTTTGCTTATGGATATATGCGATTTTCTTGCCAAACTGCAAAAACTTCCGGTGTAGTGGAGTGAACTTCACAAGCGGATGGTCAAATCCACCATTTCCTTGCTCTTTGAGACGACCTTGGTTCGTCGCGCGAACCGTCCCGAAGTGTCGTGTTGCTGTTGTTTTGCTCAATCGTGCGCGTCCCGGATTTACCGATCACATGACGCTCCGGCGGCAGAACCTCCAGCAAGAAATTAGCGGCAGCCCTTCAGGCCGGGGTTCCAACCTTCGCGCCTCGCTTTTGACGGGGCGGAAGAATGGATGCGACGCTTGAACGCCTCTCAAGGTATTTTTAAAACAGCTTCTTACGGGCGGGGTTTCAAACCGGAGTTGGTTTTACGATGAAACTATCTAGGGAGTGTTCACACTATCGCAAAGCATCGACGATCAGTGCGAAATGGATAAACCCAAGAAATATCACATCAAGTTTCTCGAAGCGAGTGAAGACACGCCGGAACCCCTTGAGCCGACGAAACAGGCGCTCAGCCTCGTTGCGGCGACGGTACATCACACGATCATATTCCCAAGGAGCGAGCCGGTTGTGTTTGGGCGGCACGACAGGAAGGTACCCCAGATCAAGCGCCCGTTGCCGAGTTTCGTCTCCTTCGCAGGCACGATCCATCCAGTTGGCGCAAGCCGTTCCAGCGGCTTGCGCCCTTGCGGCGCGTCATGCGCTTGTCCGGCAGACAGCGAAAACGCTATGGCCGTTCGCGCATCCGCGGCAACCAGATGAATTTTGCTGTTCCATCCGCCCCGGGATTTTCCGATGGATTGCGG
>JAIRLE010000203.1 GCA_031259605.1 Zoogloeaceae bacterium | reverse complement strand
TGAAGGAGGTGACTCATGACTTGGACTCCTGATGCTGATGAGATTCGAGCATTGATTGTATAAGAGCTTCTGCGCGGAATAAAGGCCAGCTACGGATCGGGATGGAATCGGACGGAACCGAACAGAGCCGTCATGTCACCTCAACATGACCCAAAAAACGACAAACAATAAGGAATCCGTGTACACCAGTTTTTTGTTGCAACGGATGATTTTCAAGAGCAAACAAGCTCGCCGGACGCGTTTATCAGTTTGGGATTACACTGCCCCTTCTCGCGGGAAGGCGATGGATTCAGGTGGACGACGGGCAGGATATCCGCTTGCCAAGGAGCAGGAAACAGTCCACGATTGAGTCCGTTCCCGATGCGGGAATGGCGAAACATTCTTTTTTAATCAAAGAGTTATGGCTTGGATGAGCGTTCGACGCGGCAATCCACGCGGCGGTTCCGCTTTTCCGAAGCGGCAAGGCAAACGGAAAGGCCGCGCTGGATTGCCGCGAGCCTTCGGCTCTCGCTTTTGACGAGGACGCTTATCCGCTGCTTTCAATTTTTGAAACAGCTTCTTATAGGGCGTACCCTCCATTTGCCGCTCTAATTTCCCGTGGGATCTCCTGGTTTACGAGGCGCGGATTCGACGACGATGTTGGGAAATCTGGCGCGCGCGTCCCTGGGCAGGGTGGCGATCCGGCCCGCGAGCTGGCGGGCAATATCGCGGTAACGGATGGCCACTGGCGACTCCGGCGCGTCGACGGCGATGGGTCTGCCGTCATCGCCAGCCGCGCGGATGCGCGTGTCCAGCGGCAGGCTGCCCAGGCAATCGACACCGAATTCCGCGCGCAGGCGCTCGCCGCCGCCCGCGCCAAAAATGGCCTCCCGCGCGCCACAATGCGGACAAAGATAAAAGCTCATGTTTTCCACCACGCCCAGGATGCGCACCCCCACCTTTTCAAACATGCGGATACCGCGCCGCACATCCAGCAAGGCGATATCCTGCGGCGTCGTCACCATCACCGCGCCGGTGACGGGCACTTGCTGCGCCAAGGAAAGCTGCGTGTCTCCGGTTCCTGGAGGCATATCCACCAGCAGGTAATCCACAGCCCCCCAGCGGGTTTCATGGAGCAGCTGGGAGAGGGCGCGCGTCACCAGCGGGCTGCGCCAGATGACCGGCGTATCTTCTTCCACCAGGAAGCCGATGGACATGACCTGCACACCATGCGCCACGAGCGGACGCATCCGGCCATCCTCCGGCACGGGACGCTCTCCGGCAAGCCCCAGCATCCGCGGCAACGACGGGCCGTAAATATCCGCGTCCAGCAATCCCACCCGCGCGCCTTCCGCCGCCAGCGCCAGCGCCAGATTGACCGCCGTGGCGCTCTTGCCGACGCCGCCCTTGCCGGAGGCGACCGCGATGATATTCCTGACTTCGGGCAGACGCCGCGTCGCGCCTGGCTGCGTGGCATGGGCGTTGATTTTTCCCGTCACCCGCGCCTCGACTGCGCGCACCTCCGGCAAGGCGAGCAGATGAGCGCGTATGCGTGTTTCCAATTCGGAGCGAAGACCCTCCACTGGATACCCCACCTCAACCTCCAGCCGGACGCAATCGCCTTCGACATGAATGCCGCGCCCGGAAACGCCCCGTGCCAGATCATTGCCAGTCAGGGGATCCGTCAGGGATTGCAGGGCAGTCTGTATGGCGGAAGGCGTAAGCGTCATGAATGAAATCCGTTATCGGCAGGATTTTATCGACCACGTATCTTTTCCAGCAGGGCGGTGGTGGAATGGGGGTGCAAAAAGGGAATGGCGTGGACTTGTCCGCCCCAGCCCAGCACCTCGTTTGCGCCAACGATACGCGCAACCGGCCAGTCGCCGCCCTTGACCAGAACCTCCGGACGGCAGGCCAGTATGGGGAGAATGGGCGTGTCTTCCTCGAACCAACTGACCAGGCTGACGCATTCCAGCGCCGCCAGCACCGCCATGCGGTCCGCCAGCGGATTAACGGGACGATCTTCTCCCTTGCCCTGACGCCGGAGCGAAGCGTCCGAATTGACCAGCACCATCAACGAAGCGCCCAGCGCGCGCGCCTGCGCCAGATAACTGACATGCCCCCGGTGCAACACATCGAAACAGCCATTGGTAAACACTCTTGGGCCGGGCAAGGCGGCGGCGCGCTGGGCAAGCGCTTCCGGCGGACAAATCTTGTGTTCAAAAACGGGAGGTAAAAACGAAGTCGGCATGGTTCATTCCAGATTTTGCGTCTGTTCGCGCATCTGCTCAATCAGGAGCTTCAATTCCAGCGCGGCTTGGGTGACTTCGGCAAGGACGGATTTGGCGCTCAAGGTATTGGCTTCGCGGTTCAGTTCCTGCATCAGGAAATCCAGGCGTTTACCCACCGCGCCGCCCGCGGCGCAAATGCGTTCCAGTTCGTCCAGATGCGCGGCGAGGCGGGAAAGTTCCTCATCCACATCGATGCGCGCGGCAAAAAGCGCGGCTTCTTGCAGGATGCGGCTCTCGTCGATACCGGTGCCGCTGGCGCTGACGGCATGGTTCAGGCGCTGGCGCAGCTTTTCGCTCTGAATGGCCTGCGCGGCGGGAATCAAGGGGGCAATGCGCGACAAGATGACGCGCATCTGCCGCCCGCGCTCCAGGATGAGGGCGGCGAGCTTTTCGCCTTCACGCGCGCGCGCGGCAATGAATTCATCCAGCGTCACGCCCAGCAATTCCTGAATCGTCGGCGCGAGCGCGTCGAATTCCACGCCCTCGTTCCCCAGGAGCGTCGGCCAGCGCAACACATCGCCCAGCGTAAGCGGCCCGATTTCGGGCAGACGCGCGCGCACCCGATTGCCGATTTCCCTGATTTCCTCCAGCGCCGCTTCGTCCACCTCCGCCGCGCCCGCCCTTCTCTCCAGCGTGAAGTACAGACGGCATTCCACCTTGCCGCGCCTTACGCGGGCGGCAAGCTGTTCGCGTATGCCGCTTTCCGCCATGCGCAGTTCGTCGGCCAGGCGAAAATGCAGATCCAGAAAGCGGGAATTGACGCCCTTCAATTCCATGTATAGTTGTCCGCCGGCAAAACGGCGGCTCTGGGCGGCATAACCGGTCATGCTGCTGATCATGGGCAATCCCATCCTGAAAAGAAGAAAACGCGACAGAGAAAAACCTTTGTCGAACACTCCGATGTCCGTTGCACTTTACAGGCTGACCGCAAGACCGGACAATAGCGAAAGAAGCATAATCATACCTGCCATCTTGACAGCAATGGGGCAACAAGCCAACGCCGCCTTACCCGGCGGTTTCCAAATCGAGGGGTACACCATAGACCGCCAGCTTTCCCTGGGCGGTTTTTCCATCGTCTACCTGGCGCACGACCAGACAGGACAGGAAGTGGCGATCAAGGAATACCTGCCCAACAGCTTGGCGCTGCGCGGCGAAGGAGAAGCCAAACCCGCCATCCAGACGGAACACCAGGGCGCTTTCCGCTACGGCATGAAATGTTTCTTCGAGGAAGGCAAGGCGCTTGCCAGCCTTTCCCACCCCAACGTGGTGCGCGTCATCAACTTCTTCCGCGCCAACGACACCGTGTACATGGTAATGAAATACGAACAGGGACGCACCTTGCAGGAATTCATCCACAAACATCTGGGACACATTTCCGAACGCTTCATCCGCGGGATGTTCGTGCGTTTGCTGAACGGGCTGCGGGTCGTGCACAGCAGCAAGCTCCTGCACCTCGACATCAAACCTTCCAACATCTACCTGCGCGTGGACAATACGCCAGTGCTGCTGGATTTCGGCGCGGCAAGACAAACGCTGTCTTCCGGCACGCCCATGCTGAAGCCCATGTACACGCCAGGGTTCGCCTCGCCCGAACACTATGGCGAGCGCAAGAACCTGGGGCCGTGGAGCGATATTTACGGCATCGGCGCCGCCATGTACGCCTGTCTGTCGGGCGTAACGCCGCAGGCGGCGGACGCGCGCATGAAGCGGGATCAACTGATTCCGGCAATGGCGCGATGGGAAGGACAGCTCTCGGACCACCTGCTGGAAACCATAGACTGGTGCCTGAACCTCAACCACCTGTATCGTCCGCAAAGCGCCTTCGCCCTGCAAAAAGCCTTGCTGGAAAACAGCAAGGCGCCCGTCAAGCCGACGCGTCCCGCTTCCTGGTTCGCGCGCCTCTTTGCCAGAAAATCATGAGATTCACCATTTATCAGGAAAGTCGGCGCGGCGGACGCAAAAACAACGAAGACCGCATGGCCTACAGCTACTCGCGCGACGCGCTCCTGCTGGTCGTCGCCGACGGCATGGGCGGGCATTACTATGGCGAGGTCGCCGCGCAAATCGCCGTGCAGACCATGACCAACGCCTTCCAACAGGAAGCCAAAACCACACTGGAAGATCCGTTCTGGTTCCTGCAAAAGCAAATCAGCAACGCGCACTACGCCATTTCCGCCTACTCGGAAGCGCACCGGCTCAAGGATTCGCCACGCACCACCATCGTCGCCTGCGTGATCCAGAACAACATCGCCTACTGGGTGCACGCGGGCGATTCCCGTCTTTACCTGATGCGCCAAGGTCAGGTCATCAGCCAGACGCGCGATCATTCCCAGGTGCAGATGCTGGTCGATGAGGGCATGATTTCAAGGGAGCAGGCGGAAATGCACCCGGAGCGCAACAAGGTCTACAGCTGCCTGGGCGGCTCACATCCGCCGGAAGTGGAATGTTCGCGCAAAACGCCGCTCCATTCCGGCGATCTGCTGGTACTGTGCACCGACGGCATCTGGGGCGTCATGCCCGGCGACATCCTGGCGCAATCCCTGCAACATCCCGATCTGGCGCAATCCGCCGCGCAGATCATGGACAGGGCCGAAGCGTGGGGCGGCGCGCAGGGCGACAACCTTTCCCTGATCGCCGTGCGCTGGGAAGAAAACTACGAAGAACGCTCGCAAAGCAGCGTTTCCACCCTGAGCATGGGGCCGAGCGAATTCACCACGCGCATGGAGGAATTCGGGCGCAGTTCCAATTACAAATCCAATCTCACCGACGCTGAAATCGAGCGCGCCATCGAGGAAATCCGCGCCGCCATCGACAAGATCAGCTTCAAGGAATAAGGAATCCCGTCATGCGTCCCAGCCAGCGCGCCGCCAACGAATTGCGCCCCGTCGTCTTCACCCGCCATTACACCCTCCACGCCGAAGGTTCGGCGCTCATTGAAATGGGCAACACCCGCGTACTGTGCGCCGCCAGCATCGAGGAAGATGTCCCGCCCTTCCTGCGCGGCAAGGGACAAGGCTGGGTGACGGCGGAATACGGCATGTTGCCGCGCGCCACGCACAGCCGCTCCCCGCGCGAAGCCGCCAAGGGAAAACAAAGCGGTCGCACCCAGGAAATTCAGCGGTTGATTGGCCGCTCCCTGCGCGCCGTCACCGATCTCGCGCAGTTGGGCGAACGCCAGATTACGCTGGATTGCGACGTGCTCCAGGCCGACGGCGGCACACGCTGCGCCGCCATCACCGCCGCCTGGATCGCGCTTCATGATGCCTGCATGCACTTGCTCGCCCAGGGGAAAATCGCCGCACATCCGCTTCGCGACCACGTTGCCGCCGTCTCTGTCGGCATGGTCGGCGGTCATCCCACGCTGGATCTGGATTACGCGGAAGATTCCACCTGCGACACCGACATGAACATCGTCATGACCGGGCAAGGCGGCATTGTCGAAATCCAGGGCACGGCGGAAGGCGCAACCTTCACCCGCGCCCAGTTCGATACCCTGTTCGACCTCGCCCAGGGCGGCATCCGCCAGTTGATCGCCATGCAAGCATCCGTCCTCACGGACAGGCCGCAGCCAGCGACACGCGTCTGAGCGCCTGTTCATTGATTCGGATTGCCGTTGCTTGATTTTTCTCCCTCTTCAGGCGGCTGGAGCCAAAGGTGGAAGGACGACCGGAAAATACGGTTCATTCAGGATGAGCCGCTGCCCCTCTCCCGGCCTTCTGCCATCGTTCCCCAAGAGAGCGAGGGAAAGAGGGGCGGGAAAGGCGTTTTGTCTTCCGCCAACTTTTCATCGCGCCCCTTGTGCGGACACACCGGATTCCGCGCGGAATTTTGTGTTAGCATCCGGACTCGTTTTTACTTGGAAAGACTATCATGAGCAAGGGCATAAAAATCATTTTGGGTGGGGCGGCAATTCTGTTTCTCCTTGGCGTAATCTTGGTGGTATGGCTTCAGGGCAAGGCGGAAGAGGTGGTCATGGAACAGGGAAAGGAACTGTTCCAGAAAGTCGAAAGCTTTGTCGCCACACTCCCGGAAGAAGATCGTGCAAAATTCCAGGAATGCTGGCAACAGTTGAAAAGTCCTGAACTCAAGGCAAAGGCCGAGACTATCGCGCAGGAGCGCCTGGAAAAAACCTGCGGCACCGGTACAGACGGCGACATACGGGAATACATGGCCTGCGCCACGAATCTGGGCGTGACGGCCGTCCTCGAACTCAGCAAGGAACATTTCGGAACCTGCAAACAGCAGATCGGCAGATAAGCCGGCGGGAATCTTTGGACGAAAGGCGGCTGCCCGCAAAAAGACATTGCGGCCGCCCCGCGCTCGCCGCGCGCGATGCGTCGGATCGCGCCGCGAACCGGTGTGCACACAAGCCGATCGGGTGTTTGGGATATGGGCGCGGTCATGAGGGTTTGGACGCGAAGAGATGCCGGATGATAGACAAGACGGCTCCGGCGCATTCCAATTTTTTCTGCAATACATATGCTCGCTGCCGGATTCGCTTATCTGTTTTTATTCGTTTGCGACCGCACGAATTCCCTTTAGGCTTCTTCACCCTGCGCCCTACCGCGTCAATCCGCTTGCCCTGTAATCGCGCAAGAGTGGCGCGAACGCCTCGCCGCGCGCCTTGAAACGGCGTATCGGAACCGGGACGGACACGAGCAGACACGCAGGATTTGCGCGCTTCAAGCAGCAGTCCTTTTCATTCATCGCTACAAGGGAATTGACATGAGTACAGACATCACGGTTTCCGACGCTGCCCATGCCGCGCGCGTCGAACTCGCCGCCGCCTGTCGGCTGACGCATCTGTTCGGCTGGACGGATTTGCTGGCGACACACATCTCCATCCGCGTACCCGGACGCGGCGACCGTTACCTGGTCAATCCGCTCGGCCTGCTGTTCGATGAAGTGGCCGCCTCCGACATTCTGGAAGTCGATCTGCAAGGCCAGGTCATCGGCAACCCGCACGGCGGCAAGGGCGATCTCAACCCCGCCGGAACGGTGATTCACGGCGCGATTCACGCCACCGGCACGCCGGAAGCCGAAGCCGTCATCCACCTGCATTCCAGGGAAGGCGTCGCCGTCTCCTGCCAGGCGGACGGTCTCTTGCCGCTGACGCAAATGTCGCTGATGATCGCAGACGACGTGGCCTATCACGATTTCCAGGGCGTGGTGCTGGATGCCGGGGAACGGCAAAGCATCCTCTCCGACCTGGGCGGCAAACACAACCTGATCCTGAGAAATCACGGCACCCTGAGCATCGGCCGCAACATGCCGGAAGCCTTTTCCCGCATCTGGCGCCTGGAACGCGCCTGCCGCTTCCAGCTCGCCGCGCAATCCGCCGGCGTCCCCTTGCGGCAATTGCCGCCGCACGTCATCGAACGCGGCACACGACAAGCCAAAATCATCTTCAACGATCAATCCAGCTTTCTGCCCGTCGGCAAACGCGAATGGGCAGCCCTGCTGCGGCGGCTGGATCGGGAATTGCCGGGATACCGGAACTGAGGACGGAAGACAGAAAAGTTTGCGGCTTCGCTACGTGGGAACGACGCCCTCTCCCGCCAAGCGAGCGAGGGAAGGCAACGGATTCCCCACATTCTTCCCTTCTCCCAAGGAATGTGACTGCTCCTGCTTTTTCTCCTCGCCTCTTCCGGGGGCATAGAACCTGTTCATGTTCCGATCCGTGATCGTTATCCGACAAAGCCGCGCAAGAAAAAGGCGACGTTGAAAACGTCGCCTTTTTTCACAAGCAAGCGAAAGAAATCAGCCCTTGGAAGCCGCCTTCCTGGTGGCGCTGCTCGCCGCCTTGGCGGTAGCGGAAGCCGCCTTCTTGCTGCTGGCGCCGACGCCGCCAATGCTGGCGGCAAGGGTCTTCATGTTGCTGTCGGCAATCTGCACCGCTTGCTGCGCCATGAAATTCAGGCGATCGAACGCTTCCGAATTGGCCTGCAACAAGGACTTCATTGTGGAGGCAAAAATATCGCCGCCCGCGGGCATCTTGCTCTTGGTTTCCTCAATGGCGCTTTCCGCCCCCTCAGAGAGGGTGCGGTAATGCGCTTCCATCACTTCCGTAATGCCGCGTTGCGCTTCCAGCAGCACGTCATAAGCGTTATGGTAGAAATTACGCACATTGTCCAGCGTAGGCGCGGCAATGGCGGACTGCACGGAAAGCAGTTCCTTGGGGTCCTTGGTGGCAGTCAGGGCTTCCGCGCTCTTCGCGCCATCATGGATGCCTTCGCGGATGGTATTGAAATTGAGCGTCGCCAGTTTCTCGATGCTGTCCAGCGCTCTGCGCGCCATCGTGAGCAGGGCTTCCGCATTGGCGTTGCCAATGGCAGCGATTTGTTCCGACTTCTTGCTGGTAGTCATGATTTCTCCTTTGTTCAAAGAATATGGATGGGAAACAATCAGTGGGATATGGTGAGATGATAACAAAAGCATTCGGGAAATGCCTAGCGAAAAATTTGAGATCATGAAAAAAAATGCATGCGCGCCCAAGGCGCTTCTGGCAAGCCTTTCAGAACCTGTTCACGACTCTTGCAGGGTGCCTCCGAGACTGTGAACAGGCTATCAGACGAAGAGTCGCAGCAGCCCGTCCAGTCCGCAGAAATTGAGCGCCACGTCCGCCTTCGCGCGGGTGGCGGGCTTGGCGTGATACGCCACGGAAAGTCCGGCTTCCGCCATCATGCGCAAATCGTTCGCGCCGTCACCCACGGCAATCACCTGCTCCCGGCGCAACTCCTGCTCCTCTTTCAGACGCCGCAACGCTCCGGCCTTGGCCTCGGCGTCGACAATCCCGCCCACGACCCGCCCGGTCATTTTGCCGCCCACGATTTCCAGTTCGTTGGAGGTGGCAAAGTCGAACCCCAGTTCGATCCGGAGACGCTCGGTAAAATAAGTGAAGCCGCCGGAAAGCAGAACCGTACGCAACCCCGCGTCCCTTGCCGCCGCCAGCAGCTCGCGCGTCCCCGGCGACAAGCGCAGGCGTTCCGCATACACCCGCGCCAGCATGCGCGCATCCAGTCCGGCGAGCAGCGCCAGGCGGCGGCGCAGGCTTTCCGGATAATCGATGTCGCCTTGCATCGCCGCTTCCGTCACTGCCGCCACCTCGGATTTCTTGCCCGCGAAATCGGCCAGCTCGTCGATGCACTCGATGGTGATCAAGGTGGAATCCATGTCAAAGGCAATCAAACGATAATCCGGCAGGCGCGCTCCGGCAGGCATGAACGCCCAATCCACCCGCGCTGCTTCAAGGGCGGGAAGCAAGGCGTCGAAGGCCGCGCCGCGCGTCGCGCCTGCCAGCCGCGCCACTTGCGGCAGACCCGGCAAGACCCGCCGCCCGCCCGTCGCCGCCCGCGCCTTTTCCAGCAAATCCGCGGACAACGCCTCGCCTTGTAAAACCAGATCACCCGTGCACATGAAAGAATCCGCCAACACGATAACGCATTATTCTAACGGGTACACTTGAAAGCGGCGGTTGCAAGACAGTTCTCGACAGGCAATCGCATGAATGCCGTTATCGTATTTCCAGTTCGCGCCGCTGCCCACCTTTCCCTCTCCCGCTTCTCGGAGAGGGCTTGCGCCCTGCAAAGGACTGCGCGCTTCACCTATCCATTCCATATAGGACGCCCATCCGAAAAAATCCTCGGCTTGCCCTTCTTCAGCAACGTGAATGGATCGTGCAATCGCCCTGTCGCTGTCCGGCAAGGACGGCACAAAAAGTCCGCGACACAGTAAAATCCACGCTTCTCTTCTTTGCGTCCCGGCCTCTGATTCCCGATGTTCGCCTACCTGCTGCGCCGCCTGCTGTACGCCATTCCGATCCTCATCGGCGTCAATCTCTTGACTTTCACCCTGTTTTTCATGGTCAACACGCCGGACGACATGGCGCGGATGCAACTGGGCGTCAAGCATGTGACGGCAGACGCCATCGAAAAATGGAAGGTCGAGCGCGGCTATGACCTGCCGCTCTTCTGGAACGCCAACGCCACGGGAACGGAAAAACTCACGCATACCATCTTCACGCAAAAGTCGGCGCGCATGTTCATCGGCGATTTTGGCCGCGCCGAAAACGGGCGCGACATTGCCCGCGAAATTGCCGCGCGCATGGGGCCATCGCTCGCCATTGCCGCGCCGACATTCGCCCTGACGCTTTTCGTCGCTGTCTGCCTGGCCTTGCTGCTCACCTTTTTCCGCGCCACGGCGCTGGATTTCTGGGGCGTGGTGATCTGCGTGTTGCTGATGTCCATTTCCAGCCTGTTCTACATTATCGGCGGACAATACCTGTTCGCCAAGGTCTGGCGGCTCGTGCCGATTTCCGGCTTCGGCGAGAGTCTGGATGGCTGGCGCTTTCTCATCCTGCCGGTGCTGATTGGCATCATCAGCGGCGTGGGCGCGTCGACCCGCTGGTATCGCACTTTCTTTCTGGAAGAAGTCAACAAGGATTACGTACGCACCGCCCGCGCCAAGGGGCTACCGGAAACCCAGGTGTTTTTCCGGCATATTCTCCGAAATGCCCTGATTCCCATCCTGACCGGCGTCGTCGCCCTGATTCCCCTGCTGTTCATGGGTTCCCTGCTCACCGAATCCTTTTTTGGCATTCCCGGCCTGGGGAGTTACACCATAGACGCCATCAACGCGCAGGATTTTTCCGTGGTGCGTTCCATGGTTTTCATCGGTTCCGCGCTCTATATCCTCGGCCTCATCCTGACCGACATTTCCTACACCCTGGTCGATCCGCGCATCCAGTTCGGCAAAAAATGAATTTCCAACCCGTCCTGCTCTGGTCCGATCTGCTGCTCTGGTTGCTGGCGTTTGCCGCCATCGGACTGGGCGTCTATTCCGCCCACGTCGAACATCTGCGACGCGCCTGGGCGCGTCTGGGCAGGAATCCCGTTGCCACCGGCATGGCTTCGATCCTGTGTATCTTTTTGCTGATTGGCCTCGTGGATTCCCTGCACTACCGCCCGCGTCTTGAAGAAAACCCGGCAACGAACGCGGCATCCGGCGCGGCGCATTATGCTGTTGAAGTGTATTCGCTGCTGGACGCCCTGCTCTCCAATCTGCGCGAAAACCACGAAAAAACCTATTCCGCGCCGCTGGCCATTCGGTCGTACGTCATGGAAACCGAAGAAACACAAGCGGGCGTAACACGGGATTATCCTCGTCTCATCCATGGCGGCGCGCATCTTGCGGACGAATCCGGACACTCGCGCGACCTGTTGCTGCGCGCCGCGCAAGGCATCGTTCTGGCCGCGCTGCTGTTTTTTCTCCTGAAGACGGCATTGGCGCGACATCGCAAACGCCGCCCCGCCAACGCCCCCGGCTTTGCCTGGGAGGGCGTGTTGCATGCGCTCGGCGCTTTCCTGTTTTTCGCCCTGCCCATCGTTTTCCTCGCCGCCGGCTACCATGTTTTCGGCACCGACAAGGTCGGGCAGGACGTGCTGTACCAAGCGCTGAAAAGCATACGCACGGCGCTGGCGATTGGCTTGGTGACCACGCTCATCATGCTGCCGCTGGCCATTTTCCTGGGCATTGTCGCCGGATACTTCCGCGGCTGGGCGGACGACCTCATACAATATGTATACACCGTGCTCAACTCCATTCCCGGCGTACTCCTGATTGCCGCCGCCGTGCTGATGATGCAGGTATTCATCGACACGCATTCCGAATGGTTCGCCACCGCCGCCGAGCGCGCCGATCTGCGCCTTGTCGCGCTCTGTTTCATCCTTGGCGTCACCAGTTGGACGGGGCTTGCCCGCCTCCTGCGCGGTGAGACGCTGAAACTCCGGGAACTCGATTACATCCAGGCCGCGCGCGCCTTCGGCGTTTCTTCCGGACGCATCATCACGCGCCATCTGTTGCCCAACCTCATGCACCTCGTCATCATCGCCCTGGTCATGGATTTTTCCGCGCTGGTGCTGACGGAAGCGGTGCTTTCCTATATCGGCATCGGCGTCGATCCCGCCATGATGAGTTTTGGCACCATGATCAACAACGCCCGCATGGAACTCTCGCGCGAACCCACTGTCTGGTGGTCGCTTGCCACGGCCTTCACCTTCATGCTCATCCTCGTCCTCTCTGCCAACCTCCTTGCCGACGCCCTTCGCAACGCTCTGACGGACACGCCGGCGGGCGGCGGCGACCCGCGCGGACAACCCGGGGCAGGAGCATGAAAAGCGCTTCATATTCATCGCGTCATCCATCCCGGAAGACAGGAAGTTTGCGGCTGCGCCGCATGGAACGCCTCCCTCTCCCGCAAGGCGGGCGAGGGAAAAAACGGGAAGCGCCGCCCGCCGTTGCCTTTCCCTCTACATGGGGCGCAACCCCCGGTTCCCTCCTGCTCTCCCGCTTGCGGGAGAGTGTGGCCGAAGGCCGGGAGAGGGTGTCGCCCACTCACCGCTCCCTGCCCCAGTCACGCATGATTCGATGTTCCGGCCATGGCGGACAACCGGTCGCCACGTGGACGTGACTTCCTTTCCGATCCCGAATGCGCCATCCCTGTTATACAATGCGCCAGCTTTTGCCGCGTATCCGCTCTTTTCCAAAGCCATCTCTTCAATCCGGCCTTTCCCCATGAACAGCACATCATTGCCCATTGCCTTCAAGGGCAGCACCGTCACGGTCATCCTGATCAATTTGCAAACCCTGTGTCTCCAGACGCTGGCAGAAGTCGCGCAAACCCTGTTTGGCGAAAACGACTTTTTCGAAGGAGACGCGGGCGTACTGAATCTGGCGCAGATAAACGACCAAAACGCGCAACCGGAACCCGACTGGCAAGGTATGCGTACCCTGTTTGCCCAACACGGACTACATGTCGTGGGCGTATGCGGCGCGGAAGCGGAGATCGCGGTTTCCGCGCGCAGGGCAGGACTTGCCGTTTTCCCCAACGCTTCCGCCGGCAATGCCCGCCACGCCGCAAACATGGTCGCGCCCAAAGCGGCGCCCGCGCTCACACCGCCGCCCACACAACCGGAATTGCCGCAACTGACGCCAGCAGCCATCGAACCCGCGCCTCGGCGCGCCCTGCTGATTGATCGCCCCCTGCGTTCCGGTCAGCGTATCCATGCCCATGACCGCGATCTGGTCATCACCGCCATCGTGAATCCCGGCGCGGAAGTCATCGCCGACGGCGACATCCACATTTACGCCCCCCTGCGCGGTCGCGCCCTGGCAGGCGCAGACGGCGACACCCAGGCGCGGGTCTTCGCCACCTGCTTTGAAGCGGAACTCATCGCCATCGCCGGTTCATACCTCACCTTCGCCAACGGCGTTCCGCCTGAACTGAACAAACAGCCCGTACAGGCCAGCCTGGAGACCGCCGACAGCAAACCCCGCCTGACCCGAATGAAACTGGATTGAGCCAGTCGGTAACAAGAACCTGTTCATCGTGTTTGTTCGGGCCGGATGGTTGGAAGGTATTCCATATGGAATGAGGCGGCGGATAACGGACTGCAAGATTGTTGCGTCGGAATCGGTGTGATTGAAAGCGAAAGCATTCAACGTGCGCATGTCCACGTGACCGGCTACTCGTTGCCGGTTGCGGGCGCTGTCGGTGGCGTATCGTCCAGCAACTGCAAATCCGCGCCGCGCAGGGTTTTCAAGAGCGCGACGCCGTCTGGCGCGATGCGGAATTCGCCGTAGCGCGCGTCTGCGTAACGCGCGCCCGTGCCTTCCTGGAAAAAGAAAGCGTTGGTGGAAAGCTGAATCCCGCCGCGCCAATTGTCGCGCCGCCACTGAAAGCGTATGCAACGTTCATCGGCCTCAAGCGCCGAACATTCGCCCAAGCGCGCGAAATGGCCGACGCCGCGTTCATCCAGGCGCAACACCGCGACGCCATGCCGGACATCGTCGCTATTGATTTCGCCCTGGATCGCCTGCGCCACCTGGAAATTCAGCGCCATGTAATCGCCCTGCATCAAGGAGCGCGGATCGACCGGCGCGAGTTCCAGAAACACCGCCTGCCCCTCGCGCAGCAGGTTTTCACGACGGTAAATCACGTAATTGACGCCGATGAGGATCAGTACGCCGGTCAGAAGCGCCAGCCCCTGGCGTATCCCAGGCTTACTCATGTTCGCCCTCCTCTTTTTCCTCCGCGCGGCGCGGCGGGATTTTCAGCAGCGCCAGGCGGCAGAGCAGCAGGATGCCGCCGGTCAACAGCAAATAGATCGACTTGCGCAACAGGTTCACTTCCAGCCAGTAGTAATACTGCGCGAAGACGTTCAACAGCATGAGCGCGCCTATCCCCAGCAACACCGGCGCGCTGGCCGCAAAACCGGTGACGAGGATCAGGAGGGCGACGGCGGCAAAAGGCATTTCCATGCCCAGCAAGGCGACGCCAAGCGCGGCGCTCATGAGGATCAGCGCAAGTCGGCTGGAGCACGCCACGCCTTCCCTGCGCAGGAGCCAGACGGCAAGCCAGAGCAACGTCATCCCCGACAGTACCCGCAACGCCGACAAGACGCGCGCGGATTCTTGCGTTGCCTTGGCAATCCACATTGAATCCTGCGAAAGCAGGAAGGAAAAGTTCATTGCCGCCAGCAGGAACAGCGCCAGCGCGTAACCCACGCCACGCCAGATCTGGTTGCGACGGTAGCGGAGTGTTTTCATCTCCCTCTGCCAAACCAGGACAAAGGCAAAGGCGCAACCGGCATACAGCCATTCCATCCACAGGAACCGGGCATCTCCCCAGTAGTAGCGGCAAAGCATGGCGATGACGGACAATGCCGCGCTGGCCGCGACCAGGCGTTGCACAAAGTTGTTCATGGCGCAAAATACAAGGAGGGCGAGCGCCAACTGGAGGCGAAGCTGTGTTTCATGGCCAGTGACTTCCTGGAAAATAACAAACAGGATCAGCCCCGCTCCGCACAGGCTGGCCGCATGGGCAAATTGGCCGAGGAAAAAATTCTCCGGGCATGAGCGGAAAAGCCAGCAGGCAAGCGCGAGCGCCACGCCCGACAAAAACAACATGACAGAGGACTCTTTTGGCAGGAAAAACACGAACGCGCACACGACAAGCACGGCACCCGTCCAGAGACCGAGAAAGAGTATCGCCTCCATGTACCAGGGCGCGCGCAGCACGATGGCGGGCATGGCTTCCTGCCGCGTAAGACCGGCGGCATGGAGCTTATTCCAGAGTTCTTGCGGCTTCATGCGCGCTCTCCCGTGGTTTTTCCCGCGCATCCACCGCCATGTCCTTGCGGATGCGCCATAGCCCGGCGCCAACGCCCAGGGCAATGCCGATAATCAACACTCCCGGCATCAGGGACGCCGTGAAGAGGTCGAATTGCTTCCAGTGTTCCGTCAGGAGGCGTATCAGCGTCGAAGCCGCCAGCAGGAGCGAGGAAGCGGCAATCAGCGTGAGCATGAAGAAATCCCGTGCGCGATAGCGATAAAAATACCCAAAACCCGCCGCCCACAACGCCCAGATCAAGAGCGCGTCGCCGCCGTCATTCCTGTTGATGAAAGGGGATTCCCACGCCGTCCACACGCCGATCACCGCGCCATAGGTCACGTAGCTGGTCACCGCCAGCGCCACCAGCCGCAGCGCCCAGCGACGGTTGAGTTCGGCAAATCGCCGCCCCGCGCCCTCCCACAAGGCCAGCGCGCACAGATTGACGATGAAAAACGTCTGCCAGTTGAAATCGGGGCCGAATAATCGCGGTATGGCATCTGCATTCGACAGATACAGTAACAGCGCGACGTTGAGAAGCGCCAGCCAGAAAAGCCACAGCAACGCTTGCCGCCCCAACAGCGCCCAAGGCAGGATGAGGACGCACCAGACGGCAAAGAGTTCCCAAACGTCCGCGCCAGTCTGGTAGGTTTGCCCCAAAAGCGCCAGCAACGCGCCCAGACACAGGGCGGCAGCAAAAAGACTGGCCTGCCCGCTCAAGCGATCCAGTCCCAGCCGCCAGACGCCGAAAAGCGTCACGGCCAACGCGCCTTCCGCCAGCGCGAAACGGCTGAAATGCCCCAGACGTTCCCAGTTGTAGGCAAAAAAGAAAATCACGCCCGAAGACAGGGCCAGCACCGCCAGCGCCAGCAGCAGCCGATCCGCGAACCGCCGCCAGTCGTCCGTTGCGGGGAAGGCGTCGGCAAGCCGCAACGCCTCCGGCAAACGCGCCGGATCGAGCTGTCCCTGCTCCGCCCAAAGCAAAAGCTGGATACGGTGAAGATTCATGGTAAAGCCCCTTGATCCGTGTCCATCTCCATGCCCGCCGCCGCGCGCGCCTGGGCGATGGCGGCCAGGCGTTTTGCGCAGGGCGTCCGACAACCCGCGCCGCATTCCGCGCCCAGGGCTTCGTAACCACGGCAACTGCCCGCAATGGGCTTGCGCCCGAAAAGAACACCGATAGCCATGATGAGCACCAGAAATACGATGATGCCAAACGTCACGAAAAAGGTCGTCATTTTTTCTCCTGCGGGATTGCGTTCGCAACTGCCATGCAATCCCACGGATTCTATCGGAGTAACAGAGTTTGTAAACAGGGCAAGGATAGCAAATCATGCGTAGTCGGAGCAGGGGAGAGAATTTGGCCACACTCTCCCGTGAAACGGGAGAGTGTAAAACATGCGCCGCCATCTGCCGCAAACTTTCTGTCTTCCGATCAGCGGCAGCCCTTCAGGTCTGCCGGTCAAACTCCATTGGGAAGGGGGTCTTTCCCCTCGAGAATGGCTACGGTCGAAACCCCGGCCGTAAGAATGGGGTCTCAACCTTCGCGCCTTTCTTACGGGCGGGGTTTCAAACCGGAGTTGGTTTTACGATGACGACAGAAAGTATCGCGCCTGCGCGTAAAGTAGGCGCATCCGCCACATTGGCGCCATGATGTTGTACCTGTTTTTCTTTGGGTAAAGATCGGCTTGCGTCAAGTCTCAGCTTAAAAGGCTTGCCGCTGAAAAAATCCTGTACGCGATCAATCCACCATTTTTCTGCCGACTTGAGATCGGGCGTTGACTGATTCAAAAAT
>JAIRLE010000171.1 GCA_031259605.1 Zoogloeaceae bacterium | reverse complement strand
AGCGACAGCCCTTCAGGGCTGTCGGTCCAACTCCATTGGGAAGGGGTTTCTCTCCCCTCGAGAATGGCTGCGGTCGAAACCCCGGCCGCGGCCGGGGTCTCAACCTTCGCGCCTTTCTTACGGGCGGGGTTTCAAACCGGAGTTGGTTTTACGATGAACAGGTTCCAAGACACATCATCGATTTGACAGCAGGCAAGCCAAACTTCTACCATAAGCCATACTTTTCCGCGGTTCGCATTCGGCAAAGGTTACGCGCGCTCGTTGGCGCGCATTCCGGCAAGAAAATGCTTTTATCATCACCCCCCTGAGAGGAAATTTCCATGACTTTCACCAAAGCCCCCTTGCGCGTCGCCGTCACCGGTGCCGCTGGACAAATCGGCTACAGTTTGTTGTTTCGCATCGCTTCCGGCGAAATGCTGGGCAAGGACCAACCCGTCATCCTGCAACTCCTCGACCTGCCCGTCGAAAAGGTGCAGAAGGCGCTCCAGGGCGTCATCATGGAACTCGACGACTGCGCGTTTCCGCTGCTTACCAACGTCATTGCCACGGGCGATCCCAATGTGGCCTTCAAGGATGCCGACATCGCGCTCCTGGTCGGCGCCAAGCCGCGCGGCCCCGGCATGGAGCGCGCCGATCTCCTGAAGGACAACGGCGCGATCTTCACGCTCCAGGGCAAGGCCATTGCCGAAAACGCCAGGGAGGACGTGAAGGTGCTGGTGGTCGGCAATCCCTGCAACACCAACGCCTACATCGCCCGCGCCGCCGCCATCAAGGTGGGACGCACCAATCCCGCCAATTATCATGCCATGCTGCGCCTCGACCACAACCGCGCGCTCACGCAACTGGCGCAAAAATCCGGACGCTCCGTGGCTTCCTTGAAAAAGCTCGTCGTCTGGGGCAACCACTCGCCTTCCATGTACGCCGATTATCGTTTCGTCACCTCCAACGGCGACAGCGTGAAGGCGCTCATCAACGACGCAAAATGGAACAACGACATCTTCCTGCCCACTGTGGGCAAGCGCGGCGCGGCAATCATCGAGGCGCGCGGGCTTTCTTCCGCCGCTTCCGCCGCCAACGCCGCCATCGGCCACATTCGCGACTGGGCGCTGGGTTCTTCCGACTGGGTGACAATGGGCATCCCCGCCCCCGCCGACAACGGCTACGGCATCCCCGAAGGTCTGGTCTTCGGCCTGCCCTGCACATGCGAAAACGGCAGTTTCTCGCTCATCCGCGGTCTGGAAATCGACGAATATTCCAGAAGCAAGATCGCCGCCACGCTGAAGGAACTGGAAGACGAGCGCGTCGCCGTCGCGGATCTGCTGTAATCTCCGCAAGACGCGGAAATGGAAACCCGGACGCCCGCCGGGTTTCTTTTTGTTCGTCAGGCGCAGCAAAAATCAGCGACAGCCCTTCAGGGCTGTCGGTCCAACTCCATTGGGAAGGGGTTTCTCTCCCCTCGAGAATGGCTACGGTCGAAACCCCGGCCAAGACCGGGGTCTCGACCTTCGCGCCTTTCTTACGGGCGGGGTTTCAAACCGGAGTTGGTTTTACGATGAAATGCATCATGCCCTGCTTCCAGATCCTGGCGCGGGTAATTTTTCAGGGAGACTCAAATGGGCAGATTGTTGAAGGTTGCCGTTGTGGTGATCGTTGCGGCAGGGCTGTTGGCCGTTGGCGGCAGCTACGCGACAGGGTTCTTTTTCAGGGGCGGCTTCCAGTCGCATGTGGAGCAGGCGAGCCTCCAGTGGCAGATGCATTCCGGCGGCAAAGCCAGCATCCGGCTGGAACGCTATGAACTGGGCATTTTCGGCGCGACGGCGCAAACGCGCGTCATGATGGGGCCAACGGCGTCAATTCTCATCAACCACAAGATCCGTTACGGTCTGGGTACGGGCTTTACGTCTTACGGAAAGGTGCGCACCGAAGTCGAATTGCCGCAGGAAATTTCCGGCATGGCTCGCATCCTGTTCGGCAGTGACCTCTTTGGCGGACGAGCGCCGCTCGCGGTTGACAGCGTCATTGGCTGGACAGGCGACATGCGTCACCGCATCGAATCGCCCGGCTTCACAGGCAAGGCGAAGGGTGTAATGGACATCGCCTGGGGCGGAATCGACGGTGAAATCTCGATTGGCCCCGGACGGCGCAGCGTCGCATGGCGGCTCGAACTGCCTGGTTTCTCCATGGCGAACAACAAGAACAGGATAGAAATCGGTCGCCTGCATACCAAAGGCGACACCGCTCGTGCCGAGGCGCATCTTTTCTGGATCGGGCAGGCGGAACTTGGCATCGACAAGCTCGTCATACAGATCAAGGACAAGCTGGAGAAGACGAAACGCGATCTTCTCCCGCATGTTGAACTGGAAAATCTGAAATTGTCTTCCGATACCCGAGAAAATAGCGGGAGCGTCGACTCTACCGTCACGTTTTCCCTCGACAGAGCAGTAGCGGCAGATGACACGCTGGACGCGGCACAATGGACGCTCGCCGTCGAAAACCTCGACGCTGACGCGCTCGATGCCTTCCTCAAGATCGTCGAAACGTTCCGGCAAGGCGATAACGAGGTTACGCCCCAAGTGCTCGCCGATGCCCTGAAGCAGGAACCCGCCCTGACAGCCGCCTTCTTGCGCCGCAAGCCCGTCATCGCGCTCAAGGATGGCGGCGTCCGCTTGAAGCAGGGCGATTTCCGGCTGAACGCGCGCCTGAGCTACGCCGGGGACAACCCGGAACAATTCGATCCGGAACGCGATCTGTTGATCGAAGCGAATAGCGACATCTCTCGCGCGCTCCTCGCCCATCTGATCAGCGGCAAGGTGAGCAGTCAAATGGAGAACAACGACACGCCGCTCGACGGCGCGCAGACAGAGGAAATGGGCAGGACGTTCATTGCGCAACTGGTCGACCTGCAAATCGCCGAATGGGTGAACAAGGGCTTCCTCATCGAGAAGGATGGCCTCCTGACCACCACGTTGCGCATCCAGAACAAGACGCGAACCCTCAACGGCAAAGCGTGGAATGAGGACGACCTGTTTTCCGCACAGATGCCTTCCGCGCCGCCGCCATGAATCCGGCAAATACAACCATGCGGGTTTGAGGTTTTTGCCGCGTATTGGAACGCCCCTCTCCCCGGCACTTCGCGCCACCCCTTGCAGGGTGCAAATCCCCTCTCCCGCAAGCGGGAGAGGGAAAGGCAGGCGACGGCGCGAACTGGAAATACGATGTCGGCATTCATCGTAAAACGAACTCCGGTTTGAAACCCCGCCCGTAAGAAAGGCGCGAAGGTGAGACCCCGGCCGCGGCCGGGGTTTCGACCGTAGCCATTGGGGGAAGGGAGAGAAATCCCTTCCCAATGGAGTTGGACCGACAGCCCTGAAGGGCTGTCGCTAATTTTTGCTGCGATCGCCCTGCCCTGCTTGCGCCCTGCGAGGAGCTTGTCTCCCCGCAAGGCGGCGGACTTCAATCCGCTTCGTCCGGAGTGTCCGTTTCCGCGTCTTCCTCGCTATCTTTCAGTGCTTCTTTCAGTGCTTCATTCATCGCTTCGGAAAATGCCCGGAGCGCGTCGAGCGCATCCCAGTCGATCATTTCCATGACGTCACAGGCAACGTGCCGGGCGTCTTCGGCGCAAATCGCCTCCAGCGTTTCCCGCGCCTTGCCAACGCCGCCGCTCGTAAAGACAGTGACCACGTTTTCACAGCCGGAGCGCACGCCCATCCGGCACAGTCTGGCATAAGAGGTCAGCGCCGTCTGCCAATCGCCTCGCAGCGCCGCCGCGTGTCCCATGCCGTTGCACCCTTGCGTGCCGCCGCGCGCGCAGCAGCTTTCCATGTCTTCACCGGCGCGGCAATCCATCTTCAGTTCCGTTTCGTGGTAGATGACGGGATCGGCACATTGCGTCTGGCCGCCATCACGCCGGTAAATGGCATAGCGGTTCCATTCGTCCTGCCCGACGAGCGTTCCGTCCGCCAGCGCGCGCAGGACGAAATCCCCGCCCTTGTCGTGTCGGATGCGCACCCGGCCATCTTCCAGACGGGCGCGCGCGGAAAACAACTCCCCCCTGCGCGTTTTGCCCCGGTCGCCAAAATCGAATTCCGACATCAGTCCGCCCTTGCCGGAGGCAACGTAATGGCCGCAGGGCAGCGCCTCCAGCACCAGGGGCGTGGAATTCGCGCCGGACAGGATTTCGAGCGCCTCGGCGCGCTGGCAAGCCACCGGGTCTTCGATAGGTGCCTGGCAAGCGTGGATAAAAACTTCCCGCGTGCGTAAAAACTGTCCCGCGTCCCATAGATGTTCGGCGGCCTTGGCGCAGAGTTCGGCGGAAACATTGGCCTGGCACAGGTCTGGCAGACGTTCCAGCAATGCCGCCGGCAAAATGACCGGATCCGCGTAGAGGGACTGGAAGACCGCCGCCATTTCTTTTGCGATGGCCTGCCCGATGATCTCTCCACAGGCGTCCGCATCGAAGCTGGCTTCTCCCTCACGGCAAACGGGCGGCGGTTCCTCGGACACGCCACTCTTCCTGGAAGACTTCTGGGCGCGCTCCAACAGGTCCAGGCAGGCAAAAGGCAGGCGCGCGGCGCACAGCGCCTCGATCTGCGCGTCGGTCTTCTTGCGCAACGTATCCTGACAGGCCGTCAGGTCTTCCAGGCAGGCGCGCGCATCGGAATCGGAAGAAGGCGCTGCATCCGTCTGGCAGGCGAAGGACGCCACGCGCAGGAACTGCTGGGAGTCGTCGCCGTACAACCCCGTCAGGGTCTTGCCGTTCGCCGGTCGGGTCAGGGTTTGCGTGTCGTACAGATCGGAAAGATTGACGGCTTCCAGCCTATCGCCATCCTGATGATAGCGATAGAACCGGGGCGGCTGGTTGCGGGGGCGGACTTCCAGCCGGGTGGGACTTACAATGGAGAGCGTGGCATTCTCCTCACCGTCCTGATAGCTTGCGCATTGCGGCGCGCCCAAGGCAACGCCCGCCGCGCACCAGAACACAACGCCCATCAGCAGGCGAAAGGAAAGACAAAGGCGGAAAAACATCTTCGGCATGAAAAAACCTCCAAAATCGGAAAATACCAAATGAGACCGCATTATGCCATCCCCGCATCGCGACTGGGCGAAACCGTGAACCTTCCCGGGACAATCACATGAATACCTGTTTTTTCCCTCTTTCGCCAAACAAGGGAGAATATCCGGCGGCGGCGCGGATTTTGCCCTCGCCCGCTTCGCGGGAGAGGGTGGCGCGAACCGGAAATACGATAATGGCATTTATGGGGTTGCCCTGTCGGGGCTTCCGGGATCGATCCGGCTTGCGGCGGACTATTCGTCCAGATAGCCCTGCTTTTTCAGTTCCGCGTTTTCGGCGTATTCATGAACGGCGATCGCCACAATCACACTGATTGCGATCACGATCGCGGCAGACAAGGTCAATTTGCCGAATATATTGGATGACATGATGCCCCACCACATCTGCATCAGCGCCAGCATTCCCCAGACGACAAGAATTGCCAACGGGATGGCATACGACAGGATTTTCAATCTTTTCACGTTGCTTCCTTTTCCATGATTATCAGATAGGCTTCTCTTTTCCAAAAAAACATCATTCGGCGTATATCTTTTTCCATCGTGACCACCCGCCAGCCTTCCGCCGCATTTTTGTTGAGGAACGCGCTGAATTTAACGGGATCGGCTTTTGCCGCGCCCAGCAACAATGAGCTTAACGCGCTTTCCTGGTACATCACCACTTTGTATTGCCGCATGACACGCTCCTTTCAGGATACAAACTTTGTCGAACCATACCTTGCGACGCCACGCGCCCGCTTCCTGCGCGGCGATGCTACTACAAACCCCGTTGCAATGGCAAATTCATGGATCGGGGCGTCTGGAACAAAGCGCCCAGAGGATTGCCTCCCTCTCCCGGCGCTTTGCGCCGATAGTCGCTCTGTCTTCTGCCCTCCGATCAGCCTTCCCGCTGCCGGATGAGCAGGATGGTGCCGATTTGCAGGATTTTCCCGGCTTGCCGGTTCCAGCGCACCAGGTCTTCGAGGCGGACACGGTAGCGTCTGGCGATGGAAAACAGGGTGTCGCCCTTTTGTACGACATGACGCGCCACGCGGGCGCTTTCCAGCGCGGGAGAATGTTCCACTGGCGCTTCTTGCGCGGCGTTGCCCGCGGCGATCAGATAGGCAGGCTTGCCGCTCTGGGCGGCGACCGGATTGACCATCAGCCGCCCACCTGCCCGGATGCGGCTGGTCTTGAGATGATTCAGGCGTTTCAGGGCAATCAGGGACATCTTGTATTTGCGCGCGATGCCTGAAAGCGTTTCGCCCGAATGCACGGTATGAAAACGGGCGGATGAAAAACGGGCATCAGGCCGCGCGGCCAATGCCAGGAAATCGGCATGATCCAGCGCCGCGTCGCCCTGCGCGGGCGTCAGCAGGGTAACGCCCGCGACGACCGTGTCCTGCAAGGGGGAAATGCCGTTGATGAGTTTCAGGTTGGTCACCGACAGGCCAAAACGCGGCGCGACCATTTCCAGCGTTTCTCCGGCCTTCAGGGTATAGGCCTGCCAGTTGATCAGCGGCGCGTCATGTGCGCGCAGGTTTTCCTGAAAATCATCCACACGCTCCGCGGGAATGATGAGAGTGCTTTTTGCCGGGATGATGGGACGGTTGTGCGCCGGATTCAGCGCGGCGAATGCTTCCAGCGGCATTTCGGCAAAACGGGCGGCAAGTTCGATATCCATTGCCGTATCCGTCACCAGGATATGAAAATAGGGTTGATTGGGCACTTCGGGGATGCCCAGTTCCGCCACTCGATCCGGGTCGGAAAAAATGTTTTTCAGCGCTTGTAGTTTGGGTACGTACTGCCGGGTTTCGTTCGGCAGGACGAGGCTGGAAAAATCGGTTGGCAAGCCCTTGGCGACATTCTTGCGCTTGGCGCGCTCAACTGCGCCCTCGCCCCAGTTGTAGGAAGCCAGCGCCAAATGCCAGTCGCCGTGGAATTCGTACAGATATTGCAGATAATCCAGCGCGGCGCTGGTGGAAGCCACGATGTCGCGGCGCTGATCCTGCCACCAGTTCTGTTCCAGATTGAAGATTTTCCCGGTGGAAGGAATGAACTGCCACAGGCCAGATGCCTGTGCCGGAGAATAGGCGAGCGGGTTGTAGGCGCTTTCCACCATCGGCAGGAGCACAAGCTCAGTGGGCATTCCGCGCTGCTCCAGTTCACCGACGATGTGATGCAGATACAGGCGGCTGCGTTCGACCATGCGCCGCAGGTATTCAGGATTCGACTGGTAATACTGCTGTTGCCGCGCCACCTGCTCATCCTCCAGGTCGGGCATGAGAAAGCCATTGCGCACCCGTCCCCACAAATCGGGCGTCGGCGCGGTAAGATCGATGGCCTGGAGAATATCCGGCGGCGGCAACACTTCATCCACGGCCATGAGCGAAGCGGCATCAGAACCAGTGGAGTCGGCAATGGAAACGCCGGGAAAAACGGCGCACCCGCACAGCAGAAGAAAGGCAAGCCGTCTGGCGGGGCACGAAACAATCAACGGACGATTTTTCATCGTAAAACCAACTCCGGTTTGAAACCCCGCCCGTAAGAAAGGCGCGAAGGTTGAGACCCCACTCTTGCGGTCGGGGGTTTCGACCATGGCCATTGTGGAGGGAAAGAAACCCTTCTGGTTCTCCCTCTCCCGGCCTTCGGCCACCCTCTCCCACCAAAGGGGGCGAGGGAAAAAACCTGTCCATCTCCCGCTTTGTGGGAGATGGGACGGCAAACGTTTGCGCTTCTTCTGGAAAATTTCATCTCTGTCCCTGTTTTTCAAAGTAGCCTCGGCAAACGGGCACATTATAACGGTCAGGCGGAATCTGGAGCCGGATTTCCCGCGTCTTCTTCCCCTGCGCCCTGCCCCCGAAGATCCAGCCAGGTTTCCAGTTGGCGGGCTTCCATGCCCTTGGCAAACAGGAATCCTTGCGCGAAGCCGCAGCCATGTTTTTGCAGGAACTCAAGCTGCGCGGGCGTTTCCACGCCTTTGGCGACCACTTCCAACCCCAATTCCGCCGCCTGTGAAAGCATGGCGGCAACAATGGCGGAAATCTCTGAATTATCCGACAAGCCCGTGACAAACGGCTGGTCCAGCTTCAGCCGCGTAAGAGGAAGGCGTTCCAGGGACGCGAGGCTGAAAGCGTCCGCGCCAAAATCATCCATTACCAGGTTGAAACCCATGCCGCGCAGGTGGATGAGACGATCGCGCAAGATCTCGTCCGATTGCAGCAAGACATTTTCGGTGATTTCCAGTTCCAGATAATGCGGATCCGCGCCCGTTTGGGAAAGAACGCTCTCCAGCATGGACACAAAATCATCGTGGCAAATCTGCAACGCGGAGATATTGACCGCCACGCGAAGCCTGCGCGCGCGCCAACGCGTCTGCTGTCGGCACGCTTCGCCGAACACCCATTCGCCCAAGGGCAGAATCACTCCGGAATCCTCGGCGGCGGGAATGAAGTGCGCCGGTAGAACAAGCCCATCCTGCGGATGCCGCCAGCGCACCAGCGCCTCGCAGACAAAGAAACGGCCGTTGCTTATCGTCATCTGCGGCTGGTAGTGCAGGATGAATTCATTGCGATCCAGCCCATGACGCAAGGCGTTTTCCAGTATCCTGCTTTCAAAGACGCGGGCGTTCATGCGCGGCTCGAAGAACAGGAAGCGATCCTTTCCCGCATCCTTGGCCCTGCGCATGGCCATGTCGGCGTTCCGGGTCAGCACATCCGGTTCCCTGCCGTCTTCCGGATACAGCGCGATGCCGATACAGGCCGTGACGAACAGATCGACGCCCTCGAACTGCACGGGACAGCGCAAGACCGCCAGCAAGCGGCTGGCAATGTCGGCAGCGATTTCGGAACGATCCAGTTGCGGCAACAACAGCTGGAATTCGTCATTTGCCAGCCGCGCCACGACATCATCGCCGCGCAGCGCGTTTTTCAGGCGTTGCGCCGCCACGGTCAACAAATGGTCGCCCGCCTGACGTCCATGAAACGCATTGACGCGCCGGAACTGGTCGAGATTGATCACCATGACCGCCAGCGCATATTCGCTGTGCTTCTGGATGGTCGCCAGCGCCGCCTGCGCGCGGTCGTGCCAGAGCACGCCATTGGGCAGATGGGTCAGCGTGTCGTGATAGGACAAGAAACGCAAGTGTGTTTCGCTTCGCCGCTGCGCGCTCACGTCCCGCACAATGCCCTGGATGCGCCGCGCGCCATTGGCGTCGATGCCGATATTGATGAAAAAGGAGAGCAGAAGCGCCTTGCCGCGCTCCGTATTGTCCAAAATGGCGGCATCGCCTGGCAGGAAATGGCAATCCAGCGTAACATTGCCTTTTTCCGTACCCTGCACGGTTTCCAGCGCCTTGGAAAGCCGCGCGCGATCCTGCGGCAACGCCCTGGCGCAGAGTTTTTCCCAACTGTCCAGCCGATCGGCGGCAATGTTCAGCATGGCGCACAATTCGCTGGAAACGATGAATCGTCCATCGCCACGAATCTCCCAACTGCCCATGCGCGAGGCGCGCTGCACCCAGGAGAGGATTTCCGTCTGCTCCTGCAAGCGCGTATTCGACACGCGCAGGCGCGAAAGATGACGGCGCGCGTCGATCTGCCTGCGCCAGAGTTCGCTGGTATGGTTGAGCAGGAAAATGACAAACAAGGCCAGCGCCAGGGTACACACGGCAATGCTCGCCCAGATGTCCCAACCCCAGTATCCCAGCTTGAGCCTCAATGGTGTGCGCGTCCGCAATTCCCATTCCTGATCCGCCGGGAAAAGGGGGTGACTGCGCACGAAATGCGCTGTCGCCCAATCGTTCGCTTCGCATCCCGGCGCGCCCGCAAGACGGACAACGGCATCGCCGCGCGCGTGATTCCGTTCCACCAGGCAGGCTTCCAGCTCTTCCGGCAACACGGACGCCAGCATTTTTCCGACATCCAGCAGACTGATGATCAGACCAAGCCGTTCCATCCGGGAACCGGCGCGCACCACGTAATAAAGCGTGAATTTGTCCGTCTCCGCCTCCTCATCCAGGATGCTGCCGCGCAACATGCCGGGTTTGTCCGTATCCTTCGCCTTTTCCAGCAGGGCGCGCACATACGGCAGGACTTGGATGTTCAGCCCCAGAAGGGTGTCACTGCCCTTGAAAGGCGTCAGATACAAAAAGGGCAGATAACCTTCGGCAGGCGCGGCAACGGAAAAGCGTCCCTCGGCATCCATGTTGCGTATCTGGAAATTGGCCTCCCCCATTTCCCGCAAATGCGCTTCAAAAGCGGCGCGTTGCGCGTGGCGCACATACGGCGCCCAGCCAAACCGGTCCATGCTCGGCACATTGCGCTGCACGATGGGTTGAAGAAAGGTCTGCCAGTCGCGCACACTCAATTCGGGCTGTAGATACATCAGCCGTCCCAAGGCCAACAGATAGCCTTCATTCTGCTCCAGATACCGCGAAAACGTTGCCGCCGCCTGATCGCTGGCCGCGGTGAAATGCGCCTCCGTCCGTTCCTGTTCCCGTCCCAGTATATACAAGAAGGAAATTATCAACAGCACGAAAACCACGACAATCGGCAACCCCGTGCTGACGCGCTGTTCGCGCCAATAATCACGCGGCTGGGCAAACAGGACGAATATCAGCGGCGCGGCAAGCAGAATGCCCAATACATCCCCTAGCCACCAGACCAGGCCCGACAACCAAATTTCATCCAAGGTAATCATCCCCGACCAGGCCATCAAGGCCATCATCGGAACCGTGCCAATCAGACAACTCAACGGCGCCACCATGAACAGCAAACGCATCATGTGCCGCATCTTGAAGCCTTGCAAACTGCGAGCCAGCCAATAGCCCGCCAGCGCCTGCAACAGGATGACCGGAGCCAAGCCAATCAGCCCCCACCAGCCAGGCGGAACGCCCAGATGCAAGACCAGCATGACTTCCAGCGCCAACGCGCCCAGCAACACCCCCGGCCACAACCATTTGCCATAAATAATCAACGCCGCCAGCGCAATGCCCGCCGGAGGGAAAATCGGCAACACATAACTTGGCTTGGTCATGCCCAGAAAGAACAACCCCAGGACACAATAGACCAGCGCCAAGAAAAAAATGCTGCGCACCCTGCGCATCATCACTGGCGAAGCAGCCATGATCCCATCCTCCATCATGAGGCTCCTATTCTACCCTCATATCCTTGCGAACGGTAAATCCCGGCCGCGGCCGGGGTCTCGACCTTCGCGCCTTTCTTACGGGCGGGGTTTCAAACCGGAGTTCGTTTTACGATGATGTTGTCTGCCCTGGTCTGTGGTCTTCTGCTCTATGTTGCATGGACTTGTTCGGGGGGGGCTGGTTGGCCTTGCCCTTGCCTTTGCCCTGGCTGAGTTAGTGACTTCTGCCCGCCTTTTGCTTTTGATTTCTTTTTATATACAAAAAAATGTTGTAGTAGCTTCCATGCAATGCGGCGGTGGGCAGGTTGCGGCGTGGTTTTTGCCGCAAGCTGTCCACGGTCGCCGGTTTTGCTCTATCTCGTTCATCTGGCGCTGGCCGCTCGCAAAAAAAACCGGCGCATGGCCGGGCTTGTGATGGTTTTTAGCTTGGTAATCGGCGGATGAGCGCCGCGATTGTTCCGATGATGATCAGTCCTGTGCCGACTGGCCATTTAATAAGATTGGCTTCAATTCTTGCCATATCGGCGCGTACTTGTTCAACATCGCCTCCTGTTGCCAGTTCCTGGCGTGTATGGCATAACGGTTGTCAATGGCCTTGTTGATGGCTTCTACAGCGCTTTTTGCCTTGTCGTTTGGGATTCTGCCGCTTGAAATGCCTCGTAGATTTCCAGTTCCATGATGCTGTCCTCCTGTGGCTGTGTGCAGCCTGGCACAAAAAATGATGTTGTCTGCCCTGGTTGGCGGTCGTTTGGCCTGGCGCTGACTGCTTGCTCGTCGCT
>JAIRLE010000154.1 GCA_031259605.1 Zoogloeaceae bacterium | reverse complement strand
CCGCCTCGTTCGCCTCGCAACCGGAATTGCAGAAAAAGACCTCGGTCAAGCCAGAACGCGCTGCCAGCAAATCCGCCAGCGTCTCCTGTTGCGAAATGCGATAGACATTGGAGACGTGCAGCAGTTTTCCCGCCTGTTCCGCCAGCGCGGCAACGAATTCGGGATGCGCATGCCCCAGGGTATTGACCGCAATTCCGGCCAGCGCGTCCAGATAAACCTGCCCCTCGCCATCCGTCAGATAACAACCCTCGCCGTGGGAAAATGTCACCGGCTGACGGTTGTAGGTATTCATCAGATGCGACATAGAAAATTCTATCCTTGTGCTTTTGCCTTGACGAAAAAACAGGGTCAATCAGAAACAAAACGGCGGCACGCGCCGCCTTTCCACTCTCCCGTTCCCGCCAGAAGAAAGGGGTAAGTCTAAGATAAAAGTGACGGCATGTATATGCCCGCTGACGCGCCGGACATGGCCGACGTATCGAATCATGCGTAATTGGGGCAGGGAACGATTAGCGACAGCCCTTCAGGGCTGTCGGTCTAACTCCATTGGGAAGGGGTTTCTCTCCCCTCGAGAATGGCGACGGTCGAAACCCCGGCCGCGGCCGGGGTCTCAACCTTCGCGCCTTTCTTGCGGGCGGGGTTTCAACCCGGAGTTCGTTTTACGATGAAAGAGTGTGCCATGCGCCTTTGGAGATTACCCTCCTTTGTCGTCCGTCCCGAATAACCGCGCCATCTCCATTCCTGGCTCCCCCTGTGCGCGCATGAAAGCTTCGCCGACCAAAAAGGCGAAGACGCCCTTGTCCCGCATGGCCCGTACGTCCTCGGGCGTGCGGATGCCGCTCTCGGAAATGACCAGGCGGTCTGGCGGGATGCGGGGAAGCTGCGACCAGGTGGTTTCCAGATCGACTGCAAAGGTGCGCAGATTGCGGTTGTTGATGCCGATCAGGGGCGTGTCGAGCCGCAGCGCTCGCGTTAACTCCGCGCTGTCGTGCGATTCCACGAGCACCGCCATGCCCATCTCCTGCGCGATGCCCGCAAAATCCTGCATCTGCGTATCCGTGAGCGCGGCGACGATGAGGAGGATGGCGTCCGCGCCCATGACTCTCGCTTCGTGGATCTGGTAGGCGTCGACGAGAAAATCCTTGCGCAAGACCGGCAGGGACGCGACGGCGCGGGCGGCCTTCAGGTATTCGGGCGCGCCCTGGAAATAGTTCCTGTCGGTAAGCACGGAAAGGCAGGCCGCGCCGTGGCGGGCGTAGGAGCGGGCGATGTCGGCGGGACGAAAATCGGGACGGATGACCCCTTGCGACGGGCTGGCCTTCTTGATTTCGGCGATCACGGCAGCTTTTTTCCGGTCGGCGCGCGCGCGCAGGGCATGAACAAAGTCTCGCGCCGGAGGCATGTCCCGCGCTTGCGCCCGGAGTTCGGCAAGCGGAACGCGCGCGCGGGCTGCCGCGACTTCTTCCGGCTTGGCAGCGAGAATTTTCTGGAGAATGTTCATTTCAGAGGACAGTGGACAAAAGACAGGGGACAGAAGACTTGCGGCTTTGCCGGATGGAACGGCAACCCCTTCCCAATGACGTTAGACCGGCAGCCCTGAAAGGCTGCCGCTGATTTCTTGCTCCGGCCTTCGGCCACCTTCTCCCCGCAAGGGGGAGAAGGAAAAGCGGCCTCTTGCCGGGAAAGATTCCGCTCCATGCCGCGCCCTATGCCGTGAATCGCCGGGTGAAGCGCACGAATTCGTCCAGCTTGGCGCGCGCCGCGCCGCTGGCGATCACTTCCCGCGCTTCCGCCACGCCCGCGCCGATGTCGGCGGCCTTGTTGGCGGCGTAGAGCGCGACGCCCGCGTTCAGGGTGACAATATCGAGCGCCGGGCCGGGCTGGTTTTCCAGCGTGGCGAGCACGAGGCGCTTCGATTCCTCGACGCTGCCCACCTGGATATTGCGCACGGCCGCCATGCGGATGCCGAAATCCTCCGGGTGAATTTCGTATTCGGCAATGACGCCATCCTTCAATTCCCCCACCATGGTGGAAGCTCCCAGGCTCACTTCGTCCATGCCGTCCAGGCCATAGACCGTCAGCACACGCCTGGCTCCCAGACGCTCCATGACACGCACCAGGATGCCGACCAGATCGGGGTGGAAAACGCCCAGAAGCGTGTTGGGCGCTTCCGCCGGATTGGTGAGCGGCCCCAGGATGTTGAAGAGCGTGCGTACGCCCATCTCGTTTCTGACCACCGCCACATTCTTCATCGCGCCATGGTGCCGGGGCGCGAACATGAAGCCGATGCCGATTTCATCGATACACTGTGCGACCTGTTCGGGAGTGAGTTCCAGATTCACGCCCAGGGCGGCGAGCGCATCCGCGCTGCCGGATTTCGAGGAAATGCTGCGATTGCCGTGCTTGGCGATCCGAATGCCCGCCGCCGCCGCGACGAAAATGGTGGCGGTGGAAATGTTGAAGGTGTGCGAGCCGTCGCCACCCGTGCCGACCACATCAAGCAGATGGTCTCTTCCCCTCTTGACCGGCACGCGTGTGGCCAACTCGCGCATCACCGTCGCGGCGGCGGCAATTTCGCCGATGGTTTCCTTCTTCACCCGCAGCCCCGTCAGGATGGCGGCAGTCATCAGTGGGGAAATTTCCCCGGACATGATCTGGCGCATGAGCGAGACCATCTCGTCGTAAAAAATCTCGCGGTGTTCGATCGTGCGTTGCAGCGCCTGTTGGGGAGTAATCATGAAAAAATGTTCCTGGAAAGTCTGGCGTTCGGAAAGGCGATAGTTTAGGGCGCAATGCCGATCATGACCAAAGGCACGGAGGGTACGCCACGCCCATTCCTAATGACGTTGTAGAGTTCTCCCTCGAAATAGCCGGGGCCGGAGGACATTTCAGCCTGCAATGACTTCATCGGGATGATCTCGATGCCCACGTCGATTTCATCACGCACGTAGAATGCCAGATGCTTGACGAACAGGTCATAGGCGACGAAGGCGTATTTACCGAATTGCACTTCGAGCGCAACCCTGTCTTTTATGAAATCCGTCTGGTTGTAACTGAAGATCGGCTGTTCTCCCGCGGCTTCGATCTTGCTTTTTTGTTCATTGGGAGGCAGCGCCATGGTGCCGCGAATCAGTTTTTCACTGTGCGTAACCCAATAGGATACCCGGCTTTCATGCCATTGCGCTTCCTGCAAGCGCAGGGAAAACATCTTGTTCATTGCTATCGGGCTGAATTTCAACTCTCCTTGCATGCGAGTTTCCTTGCTTACTTTGGTTCGGCAAGCATTTGCATCCACATCCGCAATAACTTTCCTGATCTCTTTCCACAGTTTGTTTTTATGCACCATGAGATATTCGAGACCATTCAGATGCGAATAGGTTTTTGCGATTTTCATTCTGGCGCGCCTTGCGCACTGACGGCATCTGGAAAACAAAGTTGCGTCGCGTGTCGAATGGGAGGCGTCGTCAACGCGCGGCCTGCTTTTCCAGGATCGTAGATAGGTTGGTTCATTGGCCGGGATTTCAGGAATCCCGATACGCACTGGAAAATCCTTTCCCTGGCGATGGCGCAATATTCCGGGGACAATTCCGCGCCAACGGCACGGCGTTCATTCTTTAGCGCCGCAACCAGCGCCGAACCGACGCCCGCAAATGGATCCAGAATCCAGTCCTCGCTTCGCGTCATCGACAAAACAAGCCGCTCAACCAGTTCAATGGGGAACTGGCAAGGATGAATGGTTTTTTCCACATGATTGTTTTTGACGTTGGGAATCACCCAGACATCACCGGGGTTCTTCCCCAAGGGATTGCACGAATATTGTCCGGCCTTTGGTCCCTTGAAATGCTTTTTCCCAGGGTATTTCTGGGGAACTCGTATGGCGTCGAGATCGAAGAAATACTGTTCTGTTTTGGTAAACCAGAGAATGGTTTCATGCCTTCCGGATAAACGGCGCGAACAATGCAGGCCATGCTCGAAATGCCAGATGACGCGGTTGCGCAATTTCAAACCGCGTTGGGCAAAGGACGGGTACAGCGCGATATCCAGCGGCACAATTGCGCCCGCCTGCACGAAATTTCCCACCTGCCAGCAAATGCTGCCCTCTGGTCGCAAAACACGGATACATGCTTCGATGACTTTGTCTTGCCATTCGAGATAGCGATCCAAGGCGCTTTTTTGCTCATAGGCTTTGCCCAGATTGTAAGGCGGGGAAGTCACCACCAGTTGCATACTCTCATCCGGCAGACTGGCAAGCAATTCCAGGCAGTCGCCCTCGAACAGCACTACCTGTTCATTTTCGGAAAAATACGGCGCGGCACGACTCATTGACTTCCCTCTCTTATCCGGCATTGCAGAAAATTCTTCAGCAGATCGTGCCCGTGTTCGGAGAGTACGGATTCGGGATGGAACTGCACGCCCTCGACCGCCAGGGTTTTGTGGCGCACGCCCATGATTTCGCCGTCTTCCGTCCAGGCGGTCACTTCCAGGCATCCGGGCAGGCTTTCCCGTTCGATTGCCAATGAATGGTAGCGTGTGCAGGTGAGCGGGTCGGGCAAATCCGCAAAGACGCCGGCATGATGATGTCGGACCGGGGAAACCTTGCCATGCATCATCCGCCTGGCGTGCACGACCTTGCCGCCGAAGGCTTCCCCGATGGCCTGATGCCCCAGGCAGACGCCCAGAAGCGGAACCTTGCCCGCGAAGACTTTGATCGCCGCAAGCGATATCCCTGCCTGCGCCGGAGCGCAGGGTCCGGGGGAAATGACCAGATAATCGGGCTTCAGGGTGTCGATGCCATCCAGATTGATGGCATCGTTGCGGAAAACCCGGACATCCTGCCCCAATTGACCAAAATACTGCACCAGGTTGTAAGTGAAGGAATCATAATTATCGATCATCAAGAGCATGGCGAGCTTGTCCTGTCGATGCGTGACTCGGGCTGGAAAAGCAAGGATTATCCTCCACCCCGTACCCGAGCGCCAGTCGGCAAAAACCGTTCCGGCGCGATGGCGCGCGTCAGGTCATGAGGGAGTGGAAGCGGCGCGCCAATCATGCGGCTGACGAGAAAATCCGCCATCAATGCTGACCAGACGATGCCGCGCGAACCGAAGCCCTGTACACACCACAACCCCGGATACATTGGCGGATGCCGGGAATGATGGAGAAGACGCTCCGGCGCATTGGGCGCATACGGCACGGCGCCGACAATGGGCAGGCGATCCGGCGACATCGGACGAAAGCCGACCCGACCATGCAAGCCTTTCGGAACAATGCGCGCGCAAAATCCTGGCAGCAGCGCCTCCAGTTTTGACAGATTTTCATCCCGATCGGCAAGACGGAGTTCATCCGCCGCGTCGTCCAGTTGGTAACTTGCGCCAACGACGCGCACGCCATCCACCGGCGGCGTGACGTAACCCTGACCACAGAGCAGGATATCCAACGGCGGCGTCGCCTCCGCCGGCAGCCAGGTGACCTGGCCGCGCGCCGAACGCTGCGGCAGCCAGGAAAATGGCGCGAAACGCGGCGCGGCCACGCCACTAGCCATGACCATATGCGGCGCGCGCGCGATGATCTTGCCGTTGGCATCGTCCGCCCGCCACATGCCGTTCGCTCTGGAAATGGCGGACACCGGCGTATTGCGGCATAAATGGATGCGTTCCGGGTGGCTCAGCAAGTTGGCGGCGCACAGCGAAAAAGGCTGCACCCAGCCGCCGGAAGGAAAATACCAGCCGCCGCGCCTGACCGGCCAGCCCAGCAAGGCGCTGGCGGCGTTTCCGTCGAGATGGCGCAGGAACTCCTCCGGCATTGCCAACGCGCGCGCCGCCTTGATCTGCGCCGCTTCGTGTTCGGCGTCCCGCGCCAGTTGCAGCGCGCCGCTCGTGCCCCAGCGCACCGGCAGACCCGCCGCCGTGAGCCTTTCAAGATGCGCGCGGGCGGCAAGAAACCCGGCGCGGGTCAGGCGCGCCAGGAAATTGTCATCCACGGAAGGCAATGGTCGCATGACTCCAGCAATATTGCCGGATGCGCCCTGCCCCGGCGCTGCCCGCGCTTCCAGCAGCGTCACCTGCCAATCATGTCCGGCAAGTTCGCCCGCGACCGAAGTGCCCGCCACGCCCGCGCCGATGATGATCACGTGCCGTTCGGCAGGCGCGGGCGCGGGATAGGGATGCGGTTTGCGCGACAGATAACGCCCAACCAGCATCTGCCGCTTGCCCGCGAAGCCCGGCCGTTTTTCCAGCGCGAACTCACAGTCGGACAGCGCGGCGCGCAAGTGTCCCGCGACCGACCAGGTCGCCAGCGTCGCGCCGGGCGCGGCAAGGCGGGCGATGGCCTTGCAGATTTCCGGTGTCCACAATTCGGGGTTTTTATCCGGTGCAAAGCCATCCAAATAAAAGGCGTCGGCGGCCAGCATCAGGCGGCGCAACTCCTGCCGAGCGTCGCCCAGCACCAGCGTCAGCAACAGGCGTCCGCCATCCAGCCGGATCCGGTGGATGCCGGGTACCGGCAGCGGCCAAGAGGCGTTCAGTTCGGCGGCCAGCGGCGCGAATTCAGTCCAGCGCGCCTGCGCCTGTCGCAGATCGGAACGGATGAACGGATGCCTTTCGAGCGAGACGAAATGGAGGCGCGAACAGGCTTGCGGGTCGGCGCGCCAGGCAGCCCAGGTCGTCAGGAAATTCAACCCCGCGCCAAAGCCGGTTTCCAGGATGACGAATCGCTCCCGCCCGCGCCAGCGAGCGGGCAGATCGTTGCCGCCCAGAAATACGTGCCGCGCCTGTTCCGGGCCGCCGTGACAGGAATGATAGACATCCCGGTAATCCGGCGACCAGAGGACGCCATCCGGATTGAAGGCCAGCGGCGCGGGGACGAGCGGGAACGCCATGTTGCTGCCGGAGCAATGTTTCAGCGGCGAGCCAGGGAAGACGACGCAAGAAAATCGGAAGGATTGAGCGGACTGCCGTTCTTGCGGACTTCAAAATGCAGATGCGGACCGGTCGAGCGTCCCGTGCTGCCCAGTTCGCCCACCTGCTGCCCGCGTCGCACCGTCATGCCCACAGTAACCTTGATGGCCGACATGTGCGCATAGCGGGTAATCAGTTCACCGCCGTGATTGATTTCCACCAGATTGCCGAATTCATGATGATAGCTCGCATTTACCACCACGCCGCCCGCGGCGGCCAGCACGGGCGCGCCGTAAGGCGCGACGAAATCCAGACCCTCGTGCAAGGCCATTCCCCGGCCAAAAGGATCGTTGCGTATGCCAAATGGCGATCCCAGGCGCGACGGGCCGGCAACCGGCATGGTCGTCGGCAGGAAGGCGCGGCGCACCATGGCAGCGCGCAGCAGGGATTCCATGTTGTTAAAACGCTCTGCCTGCGTCTCGATCCGCTGCGACAGGGCGTCAATCTCTTCCGTCAGTTTTTTTTCATCGAGCGGCATGGGCACGAAGGGGCCGCCTTCGTTCGCATTCTCCGGCCCGCGCGCGGGCGGCTCCAGTCCAGTCCTGGAAGACAGGTGTTGCCCCAGGCCATCCAGTTGCACCATCCGCGCCTGCAATTCGCCCACCCTGGCCGCCAACGCCTGGAGATTGCTTTTGGCTTTTGCTTCCTTGTCCTGCATTTCCCGCGTCTGCATGGCCTCGATCTGCGCCTGCACCATCGGCAGGCGCAAATGCACGGCAAGCCAGGACAGCGCGGAAGAACCACACAACACCGCCAACAAAAAAACGCCCAATGCTGCGACAATATGGCGCATATTGACATCGACGCTCTTTGCCAGAGAAAAACGACTGGAAACCAGAATGATCTGCACGGATTCCCTCCCATGTTGACTGCAAACGACCTTTTTGTCCGCTCCGAATCCACGACCCGGCTCGTCGTTCATGCCCGCCTGATTGCGCAGCTGGGCGAATGTTTCACCCGCATCGCCCCGGCGAATCTGGGCGCGCAAGCGCGGGTGGCGAACTACAGGCCGGAAACAGAAACCGTGGTGATCCACGCCAACAACGGCGCGATTGCCGCCAAAATCCGGCAAATCAACCAACGTCTGCAAAATGGTTTTGTAAAAATGGGAATGCAGTGTAATCAGATTGAAGTCAAAGTTCAACCCATACAAAACCCTGCGCAATCAATGACTTCAGATAAGAAGTCCATTTCCCGGCACAGCGCCCGCAGTCTCCTCGCCTGTGCCGACGCCATGCCGCCCGGCGCTCCGCTGGCGCTGGCGCTGCGCGCGTTGCTGGCAAGAGCCAGCATCCGCGAGCGGGAATCCGCCGCGCTGGACGAGACCGCGAAATCCTGATGCCGTCTCCCGTCACTGCGCTGTTCCCTGTTTCGCCCTGGTTTTGCGGGATCCGGATGTCACGCGAGCATTTCCCCTTGTCTTGTGCCGCGCGCTTCGCGGATGCGCGCGGCCAGCGCCCTGCCGATCGTCTCCGGCGCGGCATCGGGGGTTTTCAGATAGTCGCGCGCCCGCGTGAGCGTTTTGCCCAGCAGATTCAGTCCCAGCCAGTTTTTTTCATCGAATCGCAGTGGATTGTCCTCGCCAAGGCCGATGCCCCACACCAGGTCGGTCGGCGAGGCTTCCACCAGCAAAGCGTCGCCCGTCGCCATGAGAAGCGCCTTCAAATCCGCGTTTTGGGAAAACTTCAGCACGTTGCCGGAAAACACGATGTCTTCGCGAAAGCTGCTCCAGATATCCTGATTGAAGCCCTTGACCCTGCGTCCGAGCCATTGATGCTGGCGCGGCTCTTTTTCGGCCAGGATCCGCCGGGCCGATTCCGCGTCGCCAAACAGGATCGCCTTGTAATACATCATGTATTGTTCGGCACAACAAAAGCGCAGATTGCCTTCGGTGAACGGCCTGCGATTCCATTGGCCCAGGGGACTGCGGTAGAAAAAATGATAGCGCATCGCGTGTTCTCCAAATTCAGTTGCCGATCTTCCGCTTTGCCCACGCGCCCAGGTCATCGACATAGGTAAACACCGCCGGGACGACCAGCAGGCTCAGAAGTGTGGATGTGATGAGGCCGCCGATGACGGCAATCGCCATGGGGGTGGAAAAACTGCTGTCCGCCGCGCCCAGTCCCAGGGCAACCGGGGTCATGCCCGCGCCCATGGCGATCGTGGTCATGACAATTGGGCGGGCGCGTTTGCGGCAGGCGTCCAGCAGCGCCTCCATGCGTGGAAGGCCATGGTCGCGGCGGGCGGCGATCGCGTATTCGATAAGCAGGATCGAGTTCTTCGTCGCAATCCCCATCAGCATGATGAGGCCCAGGAGCGAGGGCATGGAAAAACTCATCCGAGTGAGCAACAACCCGACGAAAGCGCCGCCCAGCGACAACGGCAGGGCCGAAAGCAAGGTGATTGGGTGCAAAAAGTCCTTGAAGAGCAGCACCAGCACCACATAGATACAGAGGATTCCGGTCAGCATGGCAAGGCCGAAACTCTCGAAGAGTTCGGCCATGACTTCGGCGTCACCCACCTCGATGACGCGCACCCCCGGCGGCAGGTCGCGGAGGGAAGGAAGGCGCGCCACGCGGCTGGAGACATCCCCCATCGGCAGATCGGCCAGCTCGATCTCGAAATTGATGTTGCGCGAACGGTCGTAGCGGCTGATGAGCGCCGGGCCGCCGGTCAGCGAAAAATCCGCGACTTCCCCCAGCATGACCGGCCCCTTCGCGCCGGGCGCCGTGAGCCGGGAAAGCAATTCCAGGTCTTGCCGCGCCGATTCGTCGAGCCGTACCAGGATCGGAACCTGCCGCTGCGCGAGATTCAGCCTGGGCAAGGCCATGTCATAATCGCCCAGAGTGGCGACGCGCAGGGTTTCGCCAATGGCGCTGCTGGTGACGCCCAGGTCGGCGGCACGGGCAAAATCGGGGCGCACCGTGATTTCCGGGCGGATGAGGCTCGCGCTGGAGGTGATGTTGCCCAGTCCGGAGATTGTGCGCAGATCGCGCTCAGCCCTTGTCGCGGCGGCTTGCAGTGCCTTGGGGTCTTCGCCGGTCAGGGCGAGCGTGTATTTTTCGCCAGAATTGCCCAACCCGATCTTGAAACGCGCGCCTGGCAGGGTTTCCAGCGCGGCGCGAATGCGGTTTTCGATCACCTGTTTGCGCGGTCGCTTTCCACGCGGCGACAGGCGCATCGTCAAGGTTGCCTTGCGCACATCGCCACCCGAAGACATGGCGGCAAAGGGGTCGCTGCCGGCGGAGCCGCCGCCGATGGTTGTATAGACGCTTTGCACGTGCTCGATGTCTTGCAGCAGAAGACGCGTCCGTTCGGCAATGGCGCGGGTGTCCTTCAATGCCGCGCCGGGCGGGAGTTCCAGATAGACCTGGGTTTGCGAATTATCGTCGGCGGGCATGAAGCCTTGCGGCAGGAACGGAATCAGCAGAATCGAGGCGAGGAAGAAAGCGCCCGCCCCCAGTACCGTCAAGCCGCGATGCCGCAGGCACCGCGCCGCCCTGTCCGCGTACCAGCCAAGCCAACGCGGCTCATGGCGCGCGCCGCCGGCAGGCTTCAGGAGATAGGCCGCCATCATCGGCGTCAGCATCCGGGCGACCATGAGCGAGGCGAACACCGCCAGCGCCGCAGTCCAGCCGAATTGCCGGAAGAAGCGCCCGGCCACGCCGCCCATGAAGGCGGTCGGCAGGAATACGGCGATCAGGGTAAAGGTGGTGGCAATCACCGCCAGCCCGATTTCGTTGGCGGCTTCCATCGCGGCATCGAACGGTTTCTTGCCCATGTGGAGATGACGCACGATGTTTTCGACTTCGACGATGGCGTCATCGACCAGGATGCCGACGATCAGCATGAGCGCCAAAAGCGTGACCATGTTCACGGTGAAATCCAGCAGGTACATGCCGAAGAAGGCGGGAACGATCGAAAGCGGCAGGGCGATCGCCGAAATCAGCGTGGCGCGCGCCTCGCGCAGGAAGAGCCAGACCACGAGCACCGCCAGGAACGCGCCTTCGTAAAGGAGATGCATGGAAGTGGCATAGGTTTCCTCCACCGGCGCGACGAAATTGAAGGCTTCGGTGATCTCGATGTCCGGGCGCGCGGCCAGAATCTCGTCGAGCGCGGCCCGAACCGCTTTTCCGACTTCGACTTCGCTTTCGCCCCGGCTGCGGGAAATCTCGAAGCCGACTACCGGTGTGCCGTTCAAGAGCGCCAGGGCGCGCGGCTCGGCTACCGTATCGGCGATGCTCGCCACATCGATCAGGCGAATGTGGCGACCGTCGGAGAGCGGAATTTCCATTTGCGCCAGTTCTTCGGCTGAAGCCACCGTGCCCAGGGTGCGGATCGGTTGCTCGCCGCCGCCCAGTTCGGTGCGGCCGCCGGCGCTTTCCATCTGCATCTCGCGCAGGCGGCGGGAAATATCCAGCGCGTTTGCGCCCAGCGCCTGCAAGCGCAGGGGATCCAGGGTCACGCGGATTTCCCGGCTCGCGCCGCCTACGCGCTGCACCGCGCCGACGCCGCGCACCGCCAGCAGGCGGCGGGTGATGTCGTGATCGACGAACCAGGAGATCGCCTCCTCGTCCAGGCGCGGCGAATGGATGGTAAACGCCAGCACCGGCTGCGCGGCGAGATCGACCCGGTTGACCGCCGGGTCGCGCAGGTCGCCGGGAAGATCGGCGCGAATGCCGGCGATCGCCGAGCGCACGTCGTCTACCGCTTCCTGGACGGGTTTTTCCAGTTGGAATTCCGTGATGATCGTGACGCTGCCGTCCTGCGCGGTGGTGTAGATGTGCTTGACTCCCTGCTGCGTCGCGATGGCGTTCTCGATCTTGCGCGCCACGTCGTTTTCCAGTTGCCCTGGCGTCGCGCCAGGGAGCGCGGCGACAACCGTCACCATCGGCAATTCGATATCCGGGAAATTCTGGATTTTCATGCGCCCGAAGGCAAGCATCCCCCCAAGGCACAGGAGCACGAAGCACATGATCGCGGGAACCGGATTGCGAATCGACCAGGAGGAGACGTTCACGCGAAATCTCTTCCGGCATGGCGCATCCGGTGCGGCATCGCTTGCCTCGGCATGTTCAACGCCATCCGTTGCGCCAGCGTAGCGAAGGCTCGGCCATGCGGATTTTCAAGCCGACAAGAAAAGTCAAGGACATTTGCGTCAATTTCCGCATGGACAAGGTTCAAACAAGGCTCAATTATCGCGTACCCGGTAATAGCTGGCAAAGCGCGGCAAGCCCCGGCGCGTCAGCCCTCGATAGCGATAGGTGATGATCGTGCCGACCGGCGGCGGATCGCGGCGCAGCGCGTCGGAGATGCCGGCGCCCAGGCTGAATTCGACGCCGTCCCCGGTGCGTACCCGCAGCGCGCCAAGCATCCCCTGATACTTTCCCTTGCCGGGGACATGGCCGACGACCCGCGCTTCCGCATCCTGGATGGGCTTCATTTTCAGGAGGTCGCCGTTGCGTCCCGTGGAATACGGGGCATCCGCGCGATGCAGCATGAGTCCCTCGCCGCCCGCGCGAAGCACGTCCGCCAGTTTCTGTTCGAGCGCCTGGCGATCCTTCACTTCGGTCTGTTCCACCGCTTGCAGCCACGGAACACTGGCTTCGTCGGCAACCTGCCGCAAAAGCCGCGCCCGCTCGCGGAAATCGCCCGATGCACCGGGCAGTTCGAAGATCATGTAGCATACCTCGCGCCACTCCGCGTCAACCGGATATTCCTTGCGCACAATTCCGGACAGTCGCTCGAAGCGGCCGCGTCCAGCCCACAATTCCCCATCCAGTGACCGCGCGGGAAATTTCTCCACGAACCACCGCGGCGCATTGAAGGTCTTGCCGCCGCGCGATCGGAGCCGCTGTCCGTCCCAAAAGGCGCGGACGCCGTCGAGCTTCTCGCTGACGAGGTAAGAAGACACCACGGTATCCCGGTCGATCGTTTCCGCCAAGAGAAGCGGCGGCGCTTCGTCGGCGCTCGCAGGAAGGATGGCGCACAGCGCCACGACCCATGCCACGCAGGCGGTCAACCACGAACGCCGGCGCGAGCGGATGTGATTCGAGCAGATTGATTTATCGCGCATCATCGTAAAACCAACTCCGGTTTGAAACCCCGTCCGTAAGAAAGGCGCGAAGGTCGGGACCCCATTCTTACGGCCGGGGTTTCGACCGCAGCCATTCCCGAGGGGAGAGAACCCCCTTCCCAATGACGTTGGACCGGCAGCCCTGAAGGGCTGCCGCTAGTTTCTTGCTGGCCTCCATTCAGTTGGAATTCTGTCCATTCGGGATAAAACGCGCAAAGATTCCATCGCGGAAAACCGCAAAAAGCGCGCGCACGGGAAATGGCTGGTCATCGGTGGTGCGGGGATGCGGGACTACTTGTTGTCGGCGCGAAGTTCGGCAATGTTGGCGCTGAGCGCCTGATGGAGTTCGCTGCCGGTCTCCACCAGGGGCAGGAGTCTTTCCCAGTAGGCGGCGGCTTCGGATTTTTCCCCGGCTTCCCGTGCGGCCATGCCTGCGAGAAAGAGGGCGTGGGCGTGTTGCGGATCCAGTTGCAGCGCCCGCTCGGCCAGCGCCCGGGGTTTGCCCCGCAGGCGCGTTTTCGAGGACATGGCCAGCATTTCGGCATAGTCCGCGAGGAGATCGGCATTGCCGCTGATTTTTTCTTCGACGCGAGCGTAAGCGGCGGCGGCATCCGCGGGACGTTCGAGGAGCTTGTAGACGCGCGCCAGCATGACCCAGCCTTCCGTGTCTTCCGGATTTTCCTGGAGGTGCGCGGTAATGCGTTCGGCGGCGGCGCGCAGTTCTTCCAGGCTCATGCTGTCTTTCGCGGCATCGGTGCGCTGGGCGTCCCGCACTTCCGGCAGCAAGGCCAGCGGTTGCCCCAGCGCGCCATAGAGCGTGACGCTGCCCATGACCAGCAGCAGCGTCAGCGCGATGGCGGTTTTGGGGCTGGACGCAAAGGGAACGGAATATGCGGTGGGACTTGCGCTTTCTTCCAGAACACGACGCTTGAGTTCGTCTTGCGCCTCGATGAGCGCGGATTCCGTCAGACGGTCTGCCGCCCGTTCGCTGGACAGTTCCGCGAATTGTTCGCGCAGGATGTCCAGATTGGCGGTGCCTTTTTCCCCTTTTTCGCGCGAAGGCCGCAACAAGGACGGCAGCAGCAGGGCGAGCACCGCAAAAATCAGGGCCAGCGCCGCGAACGAAAAGACGACGACGTTCATGACGGAGATTCCGGGAAATCGGCGGCGGAGGATCCGCCCGCAATCAGGGCGTTGGCGCGGCGTTCGTCTTCCGCGTTCAAGGGCGCGTCCGCCGCCAGCGCGCGGTTGCGGCGGACGAGATAACCACGCAGACCGGCGCCGCCGATGAGGAAAAAGAGCAAAGGCCCCAACCAGAGCAGCAAGGTGAGTCCCTTGAAAGGCGGACGATAGCGGACGAAATCGCCGTAGCGCGCAACCATGTAGTCAATGATGTCATCATTGCTTTTGCCGACCTTGATCATGTTGCGAATCTGCGCGCGTAAATCCTGGGCGAGATCGGCATTGGAGGCGGCGATGGTTTCGTTCTGGCAGACGAGGCAACGCAGTTCGCTGGAAATCTCCACCAGTCGCTGTTCGGCTGCCGGGTCATCGGCCAGCGGACGGGCTTCTTCGGCGTGCGCGGGGAAGGCGGCGGCCAACAGCAGCGAGGCGGCCAGCGCGTATTTCGGGAAAAAGTGTCGCATTGCTTTTATGACATGAAGGCATTCATCGTAAAACGAACTCCGGTTTGAAACCCCGCCCGTAAGAAAGGCGCGAAGGTTGGAACCCCATTCTTACGGCCGGGGTTTCGACCGTAGCCATTCTCGAGGGGAGAGAACCCCCTTCCCAATGGAGTTGGACCGACAGCCCTGAAGGGCTGTCGCTAATTTTTGCTGCGATTGCCCTGCGGCGAGGCGACGGATGGCGTCAAGGCGTCCCAAGAAATTTTCCTATGCCACGCAATCCACATAATACCGTCCGTCCGCCTCGTTCTTGACGAGACCGTGCACGTCGGTTTCAAACCCTGGGAAGGCGCGGTTGAAGTCGCGGGCGAATTTGAGGTAGCGGACAATGGTGCGGTTGAAGCGCTCGCCGGGAATCAGGAGCGGAATGCCCGGCGGATAGGGGGTGAGCAGCACGGCGGTAACGCGGTTTTCCAGGTCGTTGATGGCCACCCGCTCGATTTCCCGGTGCGCCATCTTGGCGAAGGCGTCCGCCGGGCGCATGGCGGGTTCCATGTCGGAAAGATACATCTCCGTGGTGAGCCGCGCCACGTCGTTTTCCTTGTAGACCGTGTGGATTTTCCCGCAGAAATCCTTCAGGCCCACGCGCTCGTAGTGCGGGCATTTGCCGACGAATTCCGGCAGCGCCTTCCACAGCGGGTGATTTCTGTCGTAATCGTCCTTGAACTGCTGCAAGGCGGTCACCAGCGTGTTCCAGCGCCCCTTGGTGATGCCGATGGTAAACATGATGAAGAAGGAATAGAGGCCGCATTTCTCCACGATGACGCCGTGCTCGGCCAGGTATTTGGTGACGATGGCGGCGGGAATGCCGTGTTCGGCGAACTCACCGGAAACGTCCAGTCCCGGCGTGATGATGGTGGCTTTGATGGGATCCAGCATGTTGAAGCCGGGCGCGAGATCGCCGAATCCATGCCAGCGATCGCCGGGCTTCAGCATCCAGGCTTCGCGCTCCTCGATGCCTTCCTCGGAAAGATCGTTCGGCCCCCAGACCTTGAACCACCACGGCTTGTCCTGGTTTTTCGCCCAGTCCTGCTCCACTTTCCGCATGGCGCGGCGGAAATTCAGCGCCTCGGCGATGGATTCCTCCACCAGCGCCGCGCCGCCGGGTTCTTCCATCATCGCCGCCGCCACGTCGCAGGAAGCGATGATCGAATACTGCGGCGAGGTGGAAGTGTGCATCAGGTAGGCTTCGTTGAAGACGTTGCGGTCGAGCTGGTTCGCTTCTGCGTCCTGCACCAGGATCTGCGAAGCCTGCGAAAGCCCGGCCAGGAGCTTGTGCGTCGATTGCGTGGAAAAGACCATGGATGCCTTGCAGCGCGGACGATCCGCGCCGATGGCGTGGTAATCGCCGTAGAAATCGTGGAAGGCGGCGTGCGGTAGCCAGGCTTCGTCGAAATGCAGGGCGTCCACTTTGCCGTCCAGTTCCGCCTTGATGGCTTCCACATTGTATATGATCCCGTCGTAGGTCGATTGGGTGATGGCGAGCACCCTGGGCTTGCCCTTGGCCTCACGGGCAAAGGGATGCGCGGCGATTTTTTTCTCGATGTTCTCCCAGGAAAATTCCGCCTTCGGAATCGGGCCGATGATGCCGTAATGGTTGCGGGTCGGCATGAGGAATACCGGAATCGCCCCGGTCATGATGATGGAATGGAGAATCGACTTGTGGCAATTCCTGTCGACAATCACGATGTCGCCGGGCGCGACGGTGGAATGCCAGACGATTTTGTTGGAAGTAGACGTGCCGTTGGTGACGAAATAGAGGTGGTCGCAATTGTAGATGCGCGCCGCGTTGCGCTCGGAAGCCGCCACCGGGCCGGTATGGTCGAGGAGCTGCCCCAGTTCCTCCACGGCGTTGCAGACGTCGGCGCGCAGCATGTTCTCGCCGAAAAACTGGTGGAACATCTGCCCGACCGGGCTTTTCAGGAAGGCGACGCCGCCGGAATGGCCGGGGCAGTGCCAGGAATAGGAGCCGTCCGCCGCGTAATGGGTGAGCGCCCGGAAAAAGGGCGGCGGCAGGGCATCGAGATAGGCGCGCGCCTCGCGCACCACATAGCGGGCGATGAATTCCGGCGTGTCCTCGTACATGTGGATGAAGCCGTGCAGCTCGCGCAGCACGTCGTGCGGAATGTGGCGCGAGGTGCGCGTCTCGCCGTGCAGGAAGATGGGGATGT
>JAIRLE010000109.1 GCA_031259605.1 Zoogloeaceae bacterium | reverse complement strand
GGCATCGCGCTGGAATCCCTGCGCGAGGCCGTGGTGGAAGAAATCATCAAGCCGGTGCTGCCGAAGGAACTCATCCGGGGGGAAATCAAATATCTGGTCAATCCCACGGGGCGCTTCGTCGTCGGCGGACCGCAGGGCGACTGCGGCCTGACCGGGCGCAAGATCATCGTCGATACCTACGGCGGCGCTGCGCCGCACGGCGGCGGCGCGTTTTCCGGCAAGGATCCGTCCAAGGTCGACCGCTCCGCCGCCTATGCCGCCCGCTATGTCGCCAAGAACATCGTAGCCGCCGGTCTGGCGGAACGCTGCCTGGTGCAGCTCTCCTACGCCATAGGCGTCGCCGAGCCGACCTCCATCATGCTGGAAACCTTTGGTGCCGGCAAGGCGAGCAACGAAAAACTGACGGCGCTGGTGCGCGAACATTTCGACCTGCGCCCGAAAGGCATCGTGCAAATGCTGGATCTCCTGCGTCCCATCTACGAAAAAACCGCCGCCTACGGCCACTTTGGCCGCGACGAGCCGGAACTCACCTGGGAAAACACCGACAAGGCGGAAGCCCTCGCCGCCGATATTTGAACGCGCCGGAAAATCGGGGGACAGAAGACTGAAGACGGCGCGCGCAGCGGCTACTTTACCTTCCGTCTGAGGTCAGGCATCATGTTCAGCAAAATTTGGCGGCAGCTCTTCGGGGCTGCCGCCAATTTCTTGCTGGCGAGCCTGCCGCACGTCCGCGCGCTCTTGCTCGTTGACTACGGACAATAGCGCGTCGGATCGGGCAGGCCCGCAGCGGCAAATCCCTCGCGGCGCAGGCGGCAGGAATCGCACAGGCCGCAGGCGCGGCCTTCCGAATCCGCCTGATAGCAGGAAACCGTGAGGCGGTAATCCACGCCCAAGCCTTGTCCCAGGCGGATGATGTCGGCCTTGGAAAGCGTCATCAGGGGCGTGTGCAAGGTGAGCCTCGCGCCTTCCACGCCGGCCCTGGTCGCCAGGTTGGCCATGGTTTCAAAGGCGGCGATGTACTCCGGACGGCAGTCCGGGTAACCGGAATAATCCACCGCGTTGACGCCGGCAAAAATGTCGCGGCTCGCCAGCGTCTCGGCCCAGGCCAGCGCCAGGGAGAGCAGAATGGTGTTGCGGGCGGGCACATAAGTGATGGGAATGCCCGGTTGCACGCCCGTCACGGGGACTTTTAGATGCGCGTCAGTCAAGGCGGATCCGCCGAACTGCGCCAGATCGAGCTGGACGATCCGATGTTCGGTCGCGCCCAGTGCCGCCGCGACGCGCCGCGCGGCGTCCAGTTCGGCATGATGCCGCTGCCCGTAGTCAAGGGAAAGACAGTAGGCGGCAAACCCCTGTTTTTTCGCCACGGCCAGACAGGTGGCGGAATCCAGTCCGCCGGAAAGGAGGATGACCGCCTTCATTTCTTCATCGAGGTTCAGGCGTCCGTGGAAGTCAGATGTTCCAGTTCGCGGGAGAGCAGGGTCTCGTCGCCCAGATTGAGTTCGATCAGGCGGCGCAGGTGGGTGATGCTGTCGAGATCGATTTCCACGCAGGCAAGGCCGATCTCCCGCCCGCTGACACGCGCGACTTCGGCGCGCATGCGGATGCCGCTTTCCAGTGTCTCGTCATCGCCCATGTCGTCCAGGCGCAAGGCCAGCGTACAACTTGTGCCGGGCGCGAGATCGACGGGCGCGGCGGTTTGGACAAGCGCGCCTTTCAGGGAAAAATCCAGCACCTCCGCCGGATATTCCTGTCTTGCGCCCTGGAGCGGAAATGTCAGGCAAGCCGGAGTATTGAAATGAATGCGCGCAAAACGTCTGCGATTGGGTTCCATTGATAATCTCCAGAAATGAGCCGGTTCACCTGGCTTGCAGGTTACCCCAGAGTTGTTTGTGTAACTGTAACTGAAAGCGGGCGTCGATGCCGTCGACGAGCATCCATTCCGCCAGCTCCACGGCGGATTGCAGGCCATGCGCCGGTGAGAAGAATACCGGACAGCGCACCGAAAGCCGATGTTGCGCCATTTTCGCGCGCGCCCAGTCGTAATCCGCGCGATCGGCGATGATAATTTTGAGTTCGTCTTTTGCCGTGAGCAAGGCAAGATTCTCCCAGCGGATATTGTCCGTTTCGCCGGACGATGGCGTCTTGATATCGACGATGCGCGCCACCCGCGCGTCCACGCCGCCGATGTCGAGCGCGCCGGAGGTTTCCAGGCAGACTTCGTAATCCGCGTCGCACAGCGCCACAAGCAAGGCAAGACAGTGCTTTTGCGCCAGTGGTTCGCCGCCCGTGACGCAGACGTGCCGGGTAGGCCAGCGGCGCGCGGCATCGAGAATCCCGGCTATCGTCATGTTCTCGCCGCCGGAAAACGCATACGCCGTATCGCACCAGCGGCAACGCAATGGACAGCCAGTCAGGCGGATGAACACGCTGGGCAGCCCCACACGCGAAGCCTCGCCCTGCAAGGAGAAAAAAAGCTCGCTCACCCGCAGACAGGCGCGCGTTGGCGCGGTCGCCCCCACCTTGCGCCGCGACTTATTTGAGGCGCTGCCGCGCCTGCGCCGCCGCCTGCGAGGCGGGATATTTTTCGATGAGATTCGTCAGTGTGCGCCGGGAAGCGGTCTGGTTGCCCATATCGCGTTGGCAGTTGGCGATGGTGAGCATGGCGTCCGGCGCGCGCGTGGAATCCGGCCAGCGACTCGTGACCTCCAGTTGCGCGTCGATAGCCTCGCGACATTGCTTTTGGGCATAATAGGCGTTCCCCAGCCAGAATTGCGCGCCGGGCGTCATGTCGCTGCCGGGATAGGTCTGCACGAAATCCGCCAGCGATTTGGCGGCGGCGGCGTATTTACCCGCCTTGAACTGGGCGAGCGCGTTCTCGTAAGCCTGGCTTTCGGCCTGGGTTTCCGGCGCGTTTTCCGTCGTCCTGCTGGCGCTGCTGCTGGCGGGCGCGGATTCGATGCGCGCAAGACGGCTGTCCAGATCCAGATACAAATCCTGCAAGCGTTTCTTGGCCTGCGCGTTCTCGTAATTCAGTGTTTCGATTTCCCCGCGCAGACGGGAGATCTCCTCGCGCATCCCCATGATCTGGGTTGCCAGTTCCAGTTGCGCCTTGGACTGGGTTTCGATTCTGGCCTCGAAGGCGGCCTGCATGTCCCGGATTTGCTGGCGCGCCTCGTTGTCGTCAAAGATGCCCGCCTGTGCCGCGGGAATACAGGACACGACGCAGAGAACGCCCAGCGCGCGCCGGAAAAAGAGCGCAAGACGCATGGTCAGAACTCACCGGAATAAAGAATGTCGGCGCGGCGATTTTCCGCCCAGGCGGTTTCGTTATGCCCTTCGGCGCGCGGCTTTTCTTCGCCCAGACTGACGGCTTCCACCTGGGCTTCCTGAACGCCCAGCAAGAGCAGCATTTGCCGCACCGCTTCCGCGCGCTTCTGGCCGAGCGAGAGGTTGTATTCACGACTGCCGCGTTCGTCGGTATTGCCCTGGATCAGCACCTTGAAGCCCCGGTTTTCCGCCAGGAAACGGGCGTGCGCGGCAACCAGATCGCGATAGCCTTCTTCGATGTCATAGCGATCGAGCGCAAAATAAACACTGCGCTTGGAAAGCGCCCCCTTGGTGAGGATGTCCGGCAGATTGCCGCTGTCGACGCCATCGGTATCGACGCGCGCGACGCCGCCGCGCTCCTCCACTGGCGCTGCATCGGTTTCCTGCCTGGGGGGGGCGGTGGGGCAGCCTGCCAGCGTCAGCGCCGCAAGCGCCACGAAAATCCGGAAAACAATTTTTTTCATGTCATTTCTCCTCATTGGAACAGGTTATCGGAAAGAATGGAACTTTGGCGGATTTGCGCCCGCTTTGCAAATCTGTTTTGCGCGCTTGATAGAACATCATCGGGGAAAAGGCCCCCAGGCAGGCTCACGCACGTCACCCACGGGAACGGAAAGACGCTGCCGAATGCTGCCGTCGGTGGATACTGCCGACAGTATGCCGCGTCCATTGACTTCCGTCGCCAGCACGATCATGCGCCCATTGGGCGCGAAACTGGGCGATTCATCGCGTCCGAAATCCGAAAGCATCTGCACCTGGCGGCTTTGCAAATCCATGAGCGCCAACTGGAAACGCCCGTCCTGGCGGGTGATGAACGCCATGTTCCTGCCGTCTGGCGAAGGATGCGGCGAGACGTTGTAATTGCTTTCGAAGGTGATGCGCTCGGCAACGCCGCCCGCGACCGCCACGCGATAAATCTGCGGGCTGCCGCCCCGGTCGGAAGTGAAGTAAATCTGCGCGCCGTCGGCGGAAAACTGCGGTTCGGTATCGATGCCCGCCGACGAAGTCAGGCGCACGGGCGCGCCGCCATTCGCGCCTATGGTATAAATCTGCGAGTTGCCGTCGCGGGTCAGCACAATCGCCAGCCGCCGTCCGTCCGGCGACCAGGCGGGCGCGGAATTGGATCCCTTGAAATTGGCGATGACTTGCCGTGCGCCCGTGGCCAGCGAATGCACAAAGATGATGGGCTTCTTGTTCTCGAAGGAAACATAGGCAATGCGCGCGCCATCGGGCGACCATGCCGGGGAAATGATGGGTTCGCGCGAAACCAGCGCCGTCTGGGCGTTTTGTCCGTCGGAATCGGCAATGCGCAATTCGTAGCGTCCGCCGGTCTTGTGCACATAGGCGATGCGCGTGGAAAACACGCCTTTTTCGCCGGTCAATTTTTCGTAGATGTAATCGGCAATGCGATGCCCGGCGGCGCGCAATTGCGGCGGCGCCGCAAGATAGGCCGCGCCGCCCAGATTGCCCTGGCGGTTGATGTCGTAAAGACGAAAGCGCGCCTCCATGCGACCGTCGGTGTTGCGCCTCAGACTGCCCGCCGCCAGCGCGTCCGCTCCCAGGAGTTTCCAGCCGCCATAATCCACGGCGGCAGTTTCGCTTACGGCTTCGTTGCCCGCGTTCACCAGACTGAACAGGCCGCTGCGCTCCAGATCGCCCTTCACCACGGCGGTCAACGCCTGGCCGCTCTGCGCCTCGCCGACAAAGTTCGCAATCGCCACGGGAATCCGGTTCGCGCCCGCACCGGTAATCTCAATCGCCAACTGCGCCTCGGCGACAACGCTCCAGCATAACCATCCACCCAGCAACAAACGGGCAAACCTATTCGAAAAACAGGGGAATTTCATGATCATCACAGCAAAAGAAAATCGAAACCCATATTCTACCCTTGTCCTTGCGTGGCGATCAGAAGACGGGTGCGTCGGCAGGGCAATCACATGAATGCCGTCATCGTATTTACAGTTCGCGCCGCCGCCACCGTCCTCTCTCCCGCTTGGCGGGAGAGTGTGCCCCAAGGGGCGGGAGAGCGCTTGCTCCCCGCAAGGGCTTGTTCTCTGCAAAGGGCTGCGTTTCGCTTATCCATACAGGACGCCTATCCGAAAAAATCCTTCTTCGACAGCGCGAATGGATAGTGCGATTGCCTTGTGCGCCAGATTGAGGAAAACAGTGTGATTTGCAGGCGTCCGCCTGGGGATCAATCTGTTTTCTGAATCCTGTCTTCTGCCTTTTGATAGTCGCGGGAACGCATTTCGGCCAAGCGGCTGACGGTGCGCTGGAATTCGTTGGCGCTTGCACCTTCGCGATAGAGGTCGTCCGGCGCGCAATCGGCGGTGATGACGAGCCTGACGCGATTTTCATAAAGCACATCGACGAGCCAGGTGAAGCGGCGGGCTTCGGCAGACTGGTAGCGGTTCATCATGGGAACGCCGGAAAGCAGTACGCTGTGACAGAGGCAGGCAATTTCCAGATAGTCGTTCTGCGAGCGATGGCCGACACAAAGGCTGGCGAAGTCGAACCAGAGCACACCGGTCTTTTCCCCGCTTTTTTTGGGCGGACAAAAACTCTGGCGCAGGGTGGAAATCCGCCGTCCCATCACTTCGACATATCCGCCCGCCTTGCCTTCCTCGCCTGCCGCCTGACGAAAATAATCGTTCATGCGCGCCTCCGCCGCCGTATCCGCCGGATAGTGGTAAACCTCCGCCTGTTCCAGAGCACACAGACGATAATCCACGCCCGCGTCGACTCTCACCACCGTCATTTGCCGCTTGATGCGCTCAATGGCGGGCAGGAAACTTTCCCGATGCAAGCCGTTGGGATAAAGCCCTTCGGGAGGATAGTTTGATGTCATTACCAGCACCATGCCTTCGGCTTCAAAAGCGGCAAGCAGGCGGGCAAGCAGCATGGCGTCGGCGATGTCGGAAACATGGAATTCGTCAAAGCACAACAGCCGTGTTTCGCGGGCGATGTTTGCCGCCACCTTGGTCAGGGGATCGGCTTCGCCTTTGTGCTGCGCCAGTTCGTGGTGAACCCGCCGCATGAAGGCATGAAAATGAATGCGTTTCTTGCGGCGATAGGGGACGGCGGCAAAGAAGCAATTCATCAGAAAACTCTTGCCCCGCCCGACGCCGCCCCAGAAATAAATCCCTCTGGGTGGCGTGGGGCGCGTCAGCAGACGCTTGATGGCGCTGCCGCGCGTCACCTTGAAATGCAAGAGCCGCGTGTACAGCGCCTGCAAACATTCCGCCGCCGCCCATTGCGCGGCATCGGCGGCAAACCCATGTTCCGCCAGTTTTCTTTCATAGGCATCCAGCATGCCCCGTTCCGGCACTTTCAATTTGCGATGCGGCACGCCCTTCAATCCTCCGAAATCGTCCCATTTTCAACGAGTTCAAAGTCGTGGCTGATTTGCGCGGTTTTGCCCAGCATGATGGAAGCGGAACAATACTTTTCGCTGGAAAGCGCAATCGCGCGTTCGACGGCTTCCAGTGGCAACCGGTGACCACGGACGCGAAAATGAAAATGGATGCGGGTAAACACCCTGGGGTTGGTCTCGGCGCGCTCCGCCGTCAGCCGCACTGCGCAATCCGTCACCTCATGCCGCCCCTTTTTCAGGATTAGCACCACGTCATACGCCGTGCAGCCGCCCGCGCCAACCAGCAGCATCTCCATCGGACGCGGCGCGAGATTGTGTCCGCCGCCCTCCGGCGCGCCATCCATTACCACCAGATGTCCGCTCCCTGTCTCCGCCACGAACGCCATTCCTGTCGGCCCCTGCCAGTTCACCGTGCATTCCATCCCGGAATCCTCCCCAAAGGACATGGATTGTAACGCGGCGCAGAGGTAATTGCGGGATGATCCGCACCCTTGCCAGGGCAATCACGCGAATGCCATTATCGTATTTTCAGTTCGCGCCGTCGCCTGCTGTCCCCTCTCCTGCCTGACGGGAGAGTGTCCCGAAGGGGCGAGAGAGGGGCGTTCCGCCACTCGTACTCAACCACCGAACCGCCCGGCGATCCTCTTCCGGCCTTCGGTCGCCCTTGCATGTTTCCTTTGTTGGGCAAAGCAGCAAGAATTGACGTGTTTTTGTCTGTCCCGGCTGGATAGTTCGCAACACCCTTGGAACAGCGGTTTTTGCAAGATTGCAATTCCGTGGGAGAGCACAAATCGTCCAGTCGGTTTTTCACCCGAAACCCGAACGGTTGCCTGGGCCTGCAAGCCCATGTTTGCAAGGAAGGGCAGTGAAAATGAGTGAAGTGGTCGTGGAAAAATTTGCTGGAATCGACGTCTCCAAGGCAAGTCTGAAGATGCATATCGATGCCGAGCGGAAGCCGCGCCCACGCTGAGTGTGCTGGAGGCCACCAGCGGACTGGAGGTTCGCGTGGCCGCGGTCAATCCCCGGCAGACGCGGGACTTTGCCCGCGCCAAGGGATGCCTGACCAAGGCCGACCGGGTCGATACGATTGTTCTGGTCGCCTTTGCCCGCTGCATTCGCCTCGAAGCACGTTCGGACAAGGACGAGGAGAGCCGCGCTGGACGCATTGCTCGACTGGCGGCGCCTCGTTGGTCGATAGCCGCGTCCAAGAGGCGCTACAGCTCAATGCGGCAGTCTCCAAGCCGGTAAGGAAGAATTTGCAGCAGCGCATTGACTGGCTGGAGAAACGCATTGCCGAGATCGACGGCGAGCCGAAAAATGGGCATTCGCGCGATCATCCTGAATCACGCGTGATCTGCGTACAGTCGTCCCGCCGCTGATTCCTGATTCCTGATTCCTGATTCCTGACGCCCGATCCCGGGTTATTCACGTTGTTCCAGACTGAATTCCACCGGCAGCACCAGACTGAACGCACGTTGGCGCAGATCCTCCGGCATTGGGGTATGGATGGCGGCTTGGCGCAGCATGTTCAAGCCCTGGCGATCCAGCAACGCACTACCGGAACCCCGTTGCAGTTCCACATGCGGAACACTCATGCCAGGCCGCCAGATCAGGCGAATATCCACCCGGCCTTCGTGTCCCAACGCTCGCGCCCGCTCCGGATAGCGGCGCAGCTTGCGCGCGTTGTCGCCAATGGCAATGAGATACGCGGGCAGCGCGTCCGCCATGCCCTCCGTCGCCTGTCCATTCGTGTCACCGCCCTTCCCCACGCCTTCGGAAAGCACCTGCGACGCCTCACCCGCATCCGTAGCCTCCGCCGCTTCCTCCGATACGCCGGCAGGCGCGGCGATGGCTTCCACATGGGCTGACGCGCGTTCTGGCGACGCCAGCGGACGCGGCGGCGCGGCGGGGCGCGGCGTATCCAGAAGACGGCGCAAGGGCGGTGGCGTGACTTCCGGTTCGACCGCAAGCGACGCGGATGGCACGGCGGACGGAGCGGAAGGCGACGCGGACGCGAAGGAAGGCGCTTCCGCGCGCAGACTGACCGTCAATTCTTCGCCCGAACGAACAAGATAAGGCGGCGGCAAACGGACGATACTCAGCAGCAGGACATGCGCCAGAACGGAAAACAGCAGCATCTGCGCCAGACGCGCGTCCTTATGAAAGTCCTGCATATGAGGTCAGCACGGATTGAGGCGAGCGCCGACGTTTTTTGCCCGCTTCGCGTTCTTCGGGCCGCCGCCCGTCTCCGTTTGCCGGATGGACAACTCGCCATGAGAAAAGCAGACCCGGCTTTCCAGATGCCGCATCTGCGCGCCCTTGTAGCGCAATTCGTCGATACGCGCCTGGCCGGAGATTTCCAGGCTGTCCTCCTTCGCCGCCGCCACCGCTGCTTCCGTCTTGTTCATGGCGTCACCGGTTGCGGCACGCGCTGCGGGTTCCTGCGACGCCGTCTCCAGCGCGGCTTCGGCACGCAGGTAGCGATCCAGATTCAATTGGTCGAGATGCGCCTGAAATTCCAGGCGTGGCGGACGTCCCGGCAATCCTTGCTTCCATTGCCAGCGCAACGCCAATTGGCTGTCATCCAGGTCAAACCGCAAATTCCCCGCGCCCTGCCCCGATTCTTCCGCTATCGCAGCGCCTTCCGCCGTCGCGCCGCCCGCATCCAGGGAAAACGCGCCGGAAAGCCGCAGATTCAGCGCCTCGGCAAGCATCGGGCCGGGATCGACCCGCATTTCCCCCTGCAAGGCATCAACTCGCACATGCAGGCCGCGCGCGTCATCCTCCACCCGCAGCGGAGCGACAAGTTTGCCTTGGTAGCGGTGTTGTCGCCAGTTTCCCGCCCAATCCAGAGCAATATCCGGACTTTCCATGCGGCCATTTTCGCCCTGCAACGCCTCCAGATTCAGACTTGCCTTCAGTGTGTCGTCCGCCAGCGCCAGATGCGCCTTGAGTCCGCGCAACAGCGGCGCGGCATGTTGCCAGCGCAGGGCTTCCAGTTCAATCTCGCCCGTCAGCCGATCATCCGCCGCCTCCGGAGCCACACGCTCCCCCTGCGCGCGCAATTGCGAGAGATCAAAGCTGGGCGCGGACAAATCCGCTTGTATCTGGCGGGCAGTCAGCACGAGCCGCGCCTGTTCCAGCGCACCTCCATGTCCCTTGAGATTGACGCGCGGATTGTCCAGCCGCAGACGCAGCGCCGCGTCATCCAATCGATACAGTGTATCCAATGTCATACCTATCTGCGCAGCCTGCGCGTCTTCCGCCATACCCATGCGCAGGGTCGCGCCCATTTCCAGCTTGCCCTGCGTGTGCAGACCCAGACGACCGGAACGCAAGAACACTTTGTCCAGCGTCAATTGACGCCCCTCAAGCGCATCCCGCCAAGTGACGCGCCCGTTCAGCAGAACCAGTTTTTCCGCCTCCACGTCCAGCGGCGCGTCATCCGTCTCACTGTCGGACAGCAGATCGTCAAAGTTGTAACGGCCATCGGCGTCCCGTTCGAGATGGAGCGTCCAGTCGCGGATTTCAATGCGGTTGATCAGGATTTTGCCGCCGATCAGAGGCAAAAGTTCCAACGCGCCATCCAGCCGCCCCAATGTCAGAAAATCCGCTTCGCCCGCCGCATCCAGAAGGCGCACCTCGCTCATTTCCACCGACAGGCGCGGCAGAAGCTTCAGGCGCAAGGGGCCATCCATGCGCAATTCCCGCTGCTTTTCCGCGCGCACCCGCTCAATCAGGCTGGCTTTCAGGGCTTCACCATCGAAACGGACGAACATGAGCAACAGCAACGCCAGCAGAACAAACGCCGCACCGCCTGAAAGCCAGTACCGCCAGGAACGCCGCTTGAACAGAAACGACAAGGATAACGACATGAGATTCTCAATGATTGTCCGAAGCGCAAGGTTTGCGTTTATCGGGATTTTCTCACTATTGTGGCCCAATAAAAAAGCCTTCGCGCTCAGAAAGCGGGAAGGCTCAAGAAACGCCAAGCGCGCCAAGGCGCTCATTTCTGGTCGTTTTGTACGTCCTCGTTGATTTTCTTGGAAAAATAGATTGGCAGAAAAATCGCCATGACGACGACAAAACCAATCGTAAACACGCTCAAAAGTCCGATTTCATTGCTGAACAGTTCTTGCAACATGGTTCACTCCTCCTTCAAGGTTGGTAAAACGGGATCATCAGTCTGTGTCGAATGTGTTGGAAAAAGTTCCAACAGGTCGCCGGCATCCGTCTGCCAGCTTCCCACCAAGCGCCAGGTTTCGTCCTGATCTTCAAGGTATACATGCCAGCGTCCACGCACTTCCGCCGTCAGGACGCCGCTATAAAAGCCTTGCCCCGCCGCCTCGAGCGTCACCACCTGATCCTGCCCACTCCGGGTACGGTGATTGAAATGCAGACGCAGTCCTGTGGGTAATTTCGTCCTGTCCGCCGCGTTCAGAAAAACACGCACTTCCTGTCCACTCAACATGACCTGCGCAGACAGGGAAAGATCGCTCGCCACCTTGTCGCGGTGCAGGCGTTGATTGATCGCCAGACCCTGTTTGTAATAATCGTCCTCCACCATGGCGACAGGATGCACATTCATGGCAATGATGGCCGTGGCAATGCCCGCGATGACGACGATAATCGGCCCGGACATCAATATCCATGGCCACGGCTCCCTGTACCAGGGACGGACATCCAGCGCGTTGGCAGTCATGCCGAGGTTTGCAGGCTTCATCATGGCATCATGAAGGTTGTTTTTTCATGCACGGCAATCCTGGAATCGTCCGTGGCGACAACATCAAAAAATATCTGATACGCGCCAGTAGGCACGGAACCGGAAGGCACACGCACCTTGGCCATGATCTCCCGGTTTTCCGCCGCTTCGGCATTCACAAGGCTTTCAGTCGCAAGCGCTATCCCTTCCATGCCGCTAACGCTGATGGTAAAGCTGCGTGGCGTCTCCGACACGTTCATCACTTTCAGGATGTAAAGGTTTTCGATTCTGTTGTCTTCCACCGGACGCGACAAAATGCTGCGATCGCGCACGACATCCACGCGCAGGGGAACACGCGTCAACAAAGACCAACCCGCCGCCGCGATAATCAAGGCGAGAATGCAGGTATAGGCAATGATGCGCGGACGGATGATATGGCTCAAAACGCCGGAACGATCATATTTTCCCGCTAGCGCGTTCTCCGAGGTATAGCACACCAAGCCCCTGGACAGCTTGAGCTTGTCCATGACCGCGTCGCAAGCGTCAATGCAGGCGCCGCAGCCAATGCACTCGTATTGCAGTCCCTTGCGAATGTCGATGCCGGTCGGACACACCTGGACGCAGATGCTGCAATCGACGCAATCGCCCAGCCCGGAATTATCCGTTTCCTTGCGGCGCAAACCGCGCGGCTCGCCACGCTCGGCGTCATAGGTCACGATCAGGGTATCGGGATCGAACATCGCCGACTGAAAACGCGCGTAGGGGCACATGTATTTGCACACCTGCTCCCGCATGAACCCAGCCATCAAATAGGTGAACCCACTGTAGAACAGTATCCAGAAAATTTCCCAGCCGCCAAAACTGAACGTCCGCGCTTCCGCCAGCAATTCCTGCATGGGCGTGAAATAGCTCACTAGGGTGAAGCCCGTCCACAAGGCCAGAACCCCCCAGAGCAAATGCTTTATCAGCTTCAGGCTGAACTTGCGCCCGCTCATGGGCGCTTGATCCAGCTTGATGCGCGCCGGACGATCGCCTTCGATCCGTTCCTCGATCCAGACGAAAATTTCGGTATACACCGTCTGCGGACAGGCATAGCCACAGAACAATCGCCCACCCACCGCCGTAAACAGAAAAAGACTGTAGGCAGAAATGATCAGCAACACCGTCAGATAAAACACATCCTGCGGCCAGAGAATCAGCCCAAAGAAATAGAACTTGCGCTCCACCAGATGAAACAGCACTGCCTGGCGCTCATGCCACTCCACCCAGGGCAAACCATAAAATACCAGTTGCGTCGCCCAAACCAACACCCAGCGCCAGCTCGTCCACCAGCCCTTGACCGAACGAATGTGAATGGTCTTGTGTTTTTCGTACAGGGATCCCGTAACGGCTGCGTCGATATTCGCGTCGACGCTGAGGCTGGCATCTGTTGTGGGTGCGTCGTTCATCGTAAAACTAACTCCGGTTTGGAACCCCGCCCTTCAGGGCGGCGCGAAGGTTGAGACCCCGGCCTGAAGGCTGGGGTTTCGACCGTAGCCATTGGGGAGGGGAGAGAAACCCCTTCCCAATGGAGTTAGACCGACAGCCCTGAAGGGCTGTCGCTAATTTTTGCTGGCTATCCTCGTTCGCTGTTTTCTCTGTAGTCATACTCCGATACGCGTTTTCCAGGCGAGCCAAACGCACCGCACCCGGAACTGCCGGAATAAGTATATTCGGAAACCAACAAATCTGCGAAAAAAAACGGAACGGTTGCCCGCTCCGTTTCGTGTGCGCGCCTTACTTGTTGCTCAGACCGTAGACATAGGCCGCCAGCAACCTGACCCTGTCTTCCTTGAGAAATTTTCCCCATGCCGGCATACGGTTGTTGCTGGTCTTGCCGCCTTCCAGATTGCGACCATTGGTGATGGTATCGATCACGGTGGCTTCATCGCTCGCGTACAACCAGATATTGTCGGTCAGGTTGGGACCGCCCATGTCCGGATTGCCCTTGGCGTCCGTGCCGTGACAGGTGTAGCAGTCGGAGTTCATCCAGGCTGTCCGGCCAAGGTTGGCGCGCGTGGCATCGACACCTGGCTGGCTCGACAAGGAACGCACATAGTGCGCCAGATTCCTCACAGTCTCCGCCCCCAGGAATTCGTGCGGGGTCATGATGCCCTGCCAGCCATTGCTGATGGTTTCCACGATGCGCTCCGGCGTACCGCCGTGCAGCCAGTCGTTATCCGTCAGGTTGGGAAAGCCGCCCGGCTTGCCGCCGCCATCCGTGCCGTGACACTGGATGCAGTAGGTGCGGAAAAGACGTTGCCCCATTTGCATCGCTTCCGTGTCCTTGGCGATCGCCGGAATGTCCATTCCCTTGAATCGCTGGTACAGCGGCGCATAGGCTTCCGCCGCCGCCTTTTCTTCCGCGACATACTGCCCGGCGGAAGTCCAGCCGCCCACGCCGGGGAAACTCCCCAAACCAGGGAAATACACCAGATACCCCAGGGAAAACACCACGGTGATGTAGAACAGCCAGCTCCACCATAGCGGCAGAGGGTTGTTGAACTCCGCCAGGTCTTCATCCCAGGAATGCCCTGTAGTCTTGCCAATGGCGTAACTCGCGCTCCCATGGCTCCAGAGGAACAATGCACAACCAATGATGCCGACCAGCGCAACACCGGCTATGTAGAAGTTCCAGAAATCGCTTGTGAAATCGCTCATGTCTTTTTCCTTTGATCTGCGACGACGGCCTGAACCGACGCCGAATCATCATCATCATCCGCGAACGGCAAGTTGGCGGCATCGTCATAGACTTGCCTGCTTTTCTTGCCGTAAGCCCACCACACGATCCAGGCAAACAGGACAATGCCCAATGCTGGCGTCAGGTAGCCGCGAATGTCACTGATATCCATTTCAGGCTCGTCCTTACTTGAAGGTGGTCAGCGTCGTGCCCAACCCTTGCAGGTAGGCAATCAGCACGTCTTCTTCCGTCAGATCGCCCAACGCCTTGCGCGCGTTGGCAATGTCTTCCGGCTGGTAAGGAACGCCCGCCAGGGAAAGCGCCTGCATCTTGGCTTCGATATTCTTGCCTACGCTATCCTTCGCCTTGACATCCTGCAACCAGACATAGGCCGGCATGTTGGAGTCAATTTCAGGGACGCGCGGATTGCGCAGGTGAATACGATGCCACTCGTCGGAATAACGATTGCCCACGCGATGCAGATCGGGACCCGTCCGCTTGGAACCCCACTGGAACGGGTGATCATAGACAAACTCACCCGCCACCGAGTAGTCCCCGTAGCGTTCGGTTTCCGCGCGGAAAGGACGAATCATCTGCGAGTGGCAGTTGTAACAACCTTCGCGGATGTAGACATCACGTCCAGCCAATTGCACGGCGTCATAAGGCTTGACGCCATCAGCCGGCGTAGTGGTGGATTTCTGGAAGAACAGCGGCAGGATTTCCACCAGACCGCCCCAGATCACCGCCAGCAATGTCACGACGATCAACAGACCGACGTTCTTTTCGATTTTTTCCTGACTCATTATCAGTGACCTCCGTTTAAGCGTGTTGGGCAACCGGAGCCAGCACAGGCGCATCCTCTGCCGTGCCCGCGGCAATCGTCCGGAACATGTTGTAGGCCATGATGATCATGCCCACCAGGAACAAGACCCCGCCCAACAGACGAACCGTCCAGAAGGGATAGGAGAACTTGACCGTCTCCGCAAAGCTGTACTGCAACGTTCCGTCAGCATTGAGCGCGCGCCACATCAACCCTTGCACCACGCCGGCAATCCACATGGAAGCGACATACAACACGATGCCGATGGTGGAGACCCAGAAATGCACCGTGATCAGCTTGACGCTGTACATCTGCTGACGCCCGAAGAGACGCGGCAGCAAGTAGTAGAGCGAACCGACGGAAACCATCGCCACCCAACCCAGCGCGCCGGAATGCACGTGCCCAACCGTCCAGTCGGTGTAGTGCGACAGGGCATTCACCGACTTCACGGACATCATCGGGCCTTCGAAGGTCGACATGCCGTAGAAAGACAGTGAAGTCACCAGAAACTTCAGGATGGGATCGTCACGCAGTTTATGCCACGCGCCGGAGAGCGTCATGATGCCGTTGATCATGCCGCCCCAGGAAGGTGCCAGCAGAATCAGCGAGAACAACATGCCGAGCGATTGCGCCCAGTCCGGCAGCGCCGTGTAGTGCAGATGGTGCGGGCCTGCCCACATGTACGTGAAAATCAGCGCCCAGAAGTGCACCACCGACAGACGGTAGGAATACACCGGACGCCCCGCCTGTTTCGGCACGAAGTAATACATCATGCCCAGGAAGCCGGCGGTCAGGAAGAAACCCACCGCGTTGTGTCCGTACCACCACTGCACCATGGCGTCCTGCACCCCCGCATAGAAGGAGTAGGATCTGGGCGTCAGGAAACCTTCGGCAAACACCGGGATTTCCGCGCTGTTGCCCAGATGCAGCAAGGCCACCGCGATAATCATGGCGCCAAAGAACCAGTTGGCGACATAAATATGGCTGACCGTGCGCTTGGCAATGGTGCCGAAGAAGACAACAGCATAAACCACCCAGACCAAGGTGATCAGGATGTCAATCGGCCATTCCAACTCGGCATATTCCTTACCGGTGGTAATCCCCAGAGGCAGCGACAGCGCCGCCAGCAGGATGACCAGTTGCCAGCCCCAGAATGTGAAAGCCGCCAGACCATCGCTGAGAATCCGTGTATGACTGGTGCGTTGCACGCAGTAGTACGACGTCGCGAACAAGGCGCACCCGCCAAACGCGAAGATCACCGCATTGGTATGCAGCGGACGCAAGCGGCCATAGGACAGCCAAGGGGCCAGATTCAGCTCCGGCCATACCAGTTGGGCGGCAATCACGACACCGACCAGCATGCCGACGATGGCCCAGATGACGGTCATCACGGCGAATTGCCGAACGACCTTATAGTTGTATGTGGTTTGCGTTTCCGACATGAACCCACCTCTCTTTGATAAAAAAAACGTGTGTGCCTCCACCCCAAAACCTCCGGCGGGGCATGGTGCGGGATGCTAGGGGAGGAAAAGACGTAAACATTTGACCTAGGTCAACTAATTCAGACAATGCGACAAGTTGTTTCTGAGCGTAAGCGCGTGTAAGCCGCCGCCAACGCCCGGCGTTGCGGGCGCTGACAAAAAAAGGGTGCGCCACTCGAAGTAAAACGAGAACGCACCCCAACCCCAACAGAGAAAACGAAAATCGATACGCCGGAAAACCGTCCTGCGCGCCATCCAACACCGCCGCCGCTCATGAATTTTCCCTTGTGCCGCGCAAGAATTGCGGCGCATTATGGCCTAGCAAAACGCACTGGATTTGATTCAAGTCAAAAACTTGCGAAATCACGCGAACGCCATCTTGCCATCGGGGCCGGAGCAGCAAGAAATTAGCGGCAGCCCTTCAGGGCTGCCGGTCTAACGTCATTGGAAAGGGGGTTCTCTCCCCTCGAGAATGGCTACAGTCGAAACCCCGGTCGTAAGAATGAGGTTCCAACCTTCGCGCTTTTCTTACGGGCGGGGTTTCGAACCGGAGTTAGTTTTACGATGAATTCGCAAAACATGCGCCCGGCGGGCGCGACCGCGCTTTGCCGCAATGCCGATCCCCGAGCGCGGATCCCTGATGTAAGATAGGCGCTCTTTTTCCATACCG
>JAIRLE010000048.1 GCA_031259605.1 Zoogloeaceae bacterium | reverse complement strand
GCCGCCGCGCATCAGCGCGAAGGAGACCGAGGTGTCGAAGGTGGAGCCGCCGGGGATGATGCTGCACGGCGCGCCGCCGGCGTTGACCACGCGCGGCTGGCCGATGGGGGTGATTTCCTCCGGCACCGGGCCGATGCCGAGAAAGCCGTTTTCCGATTGCAGCATCAGGGTGACGCCGGGCGGCAGGTAGTTGGCGACCAGCGTCGGCAGGCCGATGCCGAGATTGACGACGTCGCCGTCGTTCAATTCCAACGCGATGCGGCGCGCGATGAATTCCTTGGCGCTCATTTGTTCTGACATGATGTTCTCCTTGGTCTCAATGGGGATAGACGATGTAGTCGACCAACACGCCCGGCGTCATCACGTGATCGGGATCGATGCAGCCGGTCTCGACGATCTGGTGCGCCTCGACGATCACCGTCTCGGCGGCGAGCGCCATCAGGGGGTTGTGGTTCCTCATCGAGGTGTAATACACGAGATTGCCCATCTTGTCGGCCTGCACGGCTTCCAGCACCGCGAGATCGGCCTTGAGCGGAGTTTCGTAGAGGAAATCGCGGCCATTGATGGTGAAAACCGGTTTTTTCGTGTATTTCTGCCCATTGATGGTCAGATCCTGCGGCACGTCTTCCACGCTCGTGCCCACGCCGGTGGGGGTAAGCACACCGCCCAGGCCGGAACCGCCCGCGCGGATGCGCTCGGCGATCGAGCCGATCGGACAAAGCTCGATTTCCATCTCGCCGGAAAGCATCTGCCGCTGCGCTTCCTTGTTGAGGCCGATGTGGCCGGTGATCATCTTCTTTACCCGCTTGTTGCGCACCAGAAGACCGATGCCTTCCGGCCCCTTGGACGCGTCGGAAAACGCCGCGTCGTCGCCGATCACCGTGAGGTCCTTGACGCCAGAATCCAGGATAGCCTGCATCAGGCGCGGCGGAGTACCGTTTCCCATGAACCCGCCATACATGATCGTCATGCCATCGCGCAAGAACGAGGCAACTTTGTCGATTTCAAGTTTTTTCGATTTCATTGACTTCTCCTAAAAAAACACATTTGCCGATCCTGCCCAAAAACAACGGCAGTGGCGAAAAACATCTTCGAGGAAATCCATTTCACCCTGTTGATCGGGCTTGTTTACCCTGTGCCGCTTCTATGCTTATCCGGCAACGGAGATAAGCGAAAAGTAACATCATTTTGCCGCTATCGTCCACAGCGCATATCCTGGCGCAGGGCCGGAGCATGAATCGAGGGGAGAGAACCCCCTTCCCAATGACGTTAGACCGGCAACCCTGAAGGGCTGCCGCTAATTTCTTGCTCGCGTCATTCATCCCGGAAGACAGAAATTTTGCGACTGCGCCGCATGAAACGCCCCTCTCTCGCAAAGCGGGAGAGGGAAAGGCAACGGCAATGGCATGAAACTTCGCGCATCCGGCACCCGTCAGGGCGGCGTGGCGCTGGCGTTTGCGCCGTCCTTGCCGGCGGCTTCCGGCGAGGGGTAACGATCGAAGATTTTTTCCACTGCGGTTTTGAGCAGCGGCTCCAGATTTTCCTTGTCGGCATCCTGCATCCGGCTTCTGGCCCGGCCTTCCCAGAGAACCTCCCTGTTCCTGGCGTCAATGATGTCGACTTCCAGAATGCTTTCCAGGTAGCGCGCGCTCCCCAACGGGAAACTGTAGCCAAAACCCACGCCCATGCCGCCGCGCCGCCTGCCGCCGAAGCCGCCATAAAAAATGGAACCCGGAAAATGGTAGGGGTACAGGGTTTGTTTCCTGAACTCGAGGGTGAAATTGATCAGCAGGTCGGGCGCGTCGGGCGCATAACGATATTCGCGCGCTTCCAGCACCCGGCGCGTTTCCGCCTTCAACTGTTGCGAGACGAGCGAAGCGTACTCGCCCTTGTCTGTCCCCATCGGCGTGAGAAAGGCAAAACTGCGGTACGCTTCGAAATCCGTCTGTGAACGGCGCTGACTGTAGATTTCCGGCCCGGTCGCGGCGCAACCGCCCAAGAGGATGAGTGCAGAAAAAAGAAGAATGAAACGCATGGGGATAAACCTCCTTGAACACGCAGAAGCATGGGCTACCAGAACTGCCACCATTTCCTTTTCTTCCGGTGCTTTTCCATGCTCTCCTGGGAATGTTCCGTCCAGCCCTGGATATGCCTTTGCCGTTGCTGGCCGCCACTTTTGAAAAAGTCGCCGTATTTCTTGTCTTCGCCCAGAATATGCTTGGTCAGCCAGTTGCGCAGGAAATGCAACAACTCGAAACTGATGGCAACCTGGCCGGAAGCGATTTTCTTTTGCAGGCTTTCGACTTCCGCGACCAGCGCCCGATGCATTTCGCAATGCGCCTCATATTCCGGGAAATTCCCGATACGCATCAAGGTCTGCTCCAATGTGAAGTGGATGCGGGTGTAATCCACCAATTCATCCAGGATGCCGCCGCAGGTCTTGCTGCCTTCCTTGTGCAGAATGGCGCTGTGCAGACGGTTGATGAGCTTGAACAATGTCTTGTGCTGCGCGTCGATTTCATCGATGCCAACGCTGTATTCATCCGACCAGGCAAATTCCTTGTTCATGTCGTTTTCTCCTCAGATTCGCAGTTTTCGGCAGGCGCTCTGTTCGCGCCTCCTGTCTTCGTCACGCGCAGACACAAAATTTTCCTGATTATACTGGCTTCATCCCGCCTTGGCGCGCGTCAACAACATGGCATCGCCGTAGCTGAAAAAACGATATTCCCGTTCGATGGCATGAGCATAGGCGGCGCGGATGCGCTCGACCCCGGCAAAGGCGGAAACCAACATCAGCAAGGTGGAGCGCGGCAAATGAAAATTGGTGATGAGGACATCGGTCACCCGGAAGTCGAATCCCGGCGTGATGAAAATATCCGTCTCTCCGCATCTGGCGCGCGCCTCGTCATGCCCACGGGCGGCGGATTCCAGCGCGCGCAACGCCGTAGTGCCGACGGCGACGACCCGTCCGCCCGCTGCCCGTGTTTGCCGGATGGCGGCGGCAGTCTCCTTCGGCAGGACAAAGTATTCCTTGTGCATTTTATGTTCGCAGATGCGCTCGACGCGCACCGGTTGATAGGTACCCGCACCCACATGCAAGGTCAGGTACGCCGTGCGGACACCTCTTGCCGCAATTTTTCCCAGCACACCGGCATCAAAGTGCAGTCCGGCGGTTGGCGCGGCCACCGCGCCGGGCACACGGGCATAGATGGTCTGATAACGCGCCTCGTCTTCCGCCGCGGGCGTATGCGTGATGTAGGGCGGCAACGGCAGACGGCCATGCGCCTCCGCCAGCGACCAGAAATCCTCTCTCCCGTCCTCCAGCGCCAAGAGAAAAAACCCATCCCGCCGCTGATTCACCCGCACGGAAAACGCGCCCGCCAGATCGAGACGGCAACCCGCCTTCGGCGCTTTGCTGGCGCGCACCTGGGCGAGCGCGTGGCGGGCATCGAGAATGCGCTCCAGCATGACTTCCACCTGTCCGCCGGTATCCTTTTGCCCGAAAAATCGCGCCTTGATGACCTTGGTGTCGTTCATCACCAAGAGGTCGCCAGGATTCAGCAGTTGCGGCAGATCGGCAAAGCGCAAATCCGAAAGGCTCGCGGCCTCGACGCGCAAAAGGCGGCTGGCCGCGCGTTGAGAAGCCGGATGCTGGGCGACCAGCGCCTCCGGCAAGGCAAAATCAAAGTCGTGTAGGGTAAGGGAAGTCAAGCTATTGGACTTGTTGCAATAAGCGGTTTCATGGATAATTCCGCCTCCCGTGCCGGGGTGGCGGAATCGGTAGACGCAGCGGACTCAAAATCCGCCGCCGCAAGGCGTGAGGGTTCGAGTCCCTCTCCCGGCACCATCATGGTTTATATTTTTTCTCTCCAAAGCAAAAAATGATAAAAATCAAATGGTTCTTCTGTTTCGGTTGATGATTTTTTGCTTTCAGCAGCAATAAAATCTAAACTCCTCTACGCAGATTTTACGCAGAGGATTACGCATGGCTTCCATCATCAA
>JAIRLE010000015.1 GCA_031259605.1 Zoogloeaceae bacterium | reverse complement strand
ACTTCCGGGGCTACGGTGTGCGCAGGAGCAATATCCGTCCCGGTCTTTCCGTCCATATCGAGGCCAACACGGGGAACGCGCCTGCGCGCAGGGGTTCCGCTGGCCGGGGTGGAGGCGCGCGCCCGCGCCCTTGACCCTTGACGCGCTACACCCCGAAGCGCCCGATCAGATCGAACGAGGTTTCCTTGCCGATTTTATCGCCGTGTTCTTCGAGCCATTGTTTCGCTTCGTGGTAGCCGATGTCGTGCAGTTTTTTCAGGAAGGGCCAATCGGCAGCCACCTTGGTGGCGCTGCCGAATTTTCGCAGCAGATCGGCGGATTCCATGAGGTGGAAACGGGTTTCCAGCGTGTAGCGTTCGAGCGCGTCCGGGGCGCGCAGGGCGCGTCCCAGGATGCGTTGCAGGCTGGTAGGCCAGCCCTTCTTTTCGCAGGTTTCCTGGCTTCTCGCCTGGCTGTAGGCGATGACGTTGGCAAAAAGCAGCATTTCGCGCAACAGACTGGTATTAAAGGCCAGTTCCATGGCGCGGGCGCGGATTTCTTCCGCTGTTTTCGGCGTGCCGCCATAGTCGGGCGGTGCCAGCAGGATCAGGAGGATGTCGCGTGACTGGCATTCGTAGAACAGGGGAAAAATGGGCGGATTGGCGGCGTAGCCGCCGTCCCAGTATGGTTCTCCGTCGATTTCTATCGCCTGGTGCAGCATCGGCAGGCAGGCGGAAGCGAGCATGGCGTCCTCGCTGACTTCTTCCGTGCGAAAGAGCCGGAGTTTGCCGGTATTGGCATTGGTGGCGGCAAGAAACAGGCGCACCGGACTGTAAAGGCGCAAGCCGGTAAAGTCGATGCGCGACTTCAGGAGTTTTCGCAGCGGATTGAAATTGAGCGGATTCAACTGATAGGGCGAAAGATAATGCACCCAGTTGAGCATCAGCTTGGTGGCCGGCAGCAAAGCCCGTTTTTCCCCGCTCAGACTGGGAACGGAGATGGAAAAGTCCAGCGGCACGCTGTCGGCGATGCCGCGCCAGAATTCCGCCAGCGCCTGCCGCGCGCCTTCCTTGCCGCCTTTCATCAGGCCGTCGGCCAGCACCACGGCGTTCATGGCGCCGGCGCTGGCACCGCTCACACCGTCGAAATCGTAGCGCCCGTCTTCCAGAAGACAATCCAGCACGCCCCAACTGTACGCGCCATGCGCGCCGCCGCCTTGCAAGCCCAGGTTGATCGCGCGCGCTTCCTTGGTGTTTTCCGTATTCATCGTAAAACCAACTCCGGTTTGAAATCTCGCCCGTAAGAAAGGCGCGAAGGTTGGGACCCCATTCTTGCGGTTGGGGTTTCGACCGTGGCCATTCTCGAGAGGAAAGAACCCCCTTCCCAATGGCGTTTGACCGGCAGCCCTGAAGGGATGCCGCTGATTTTTGGTGAATGCCGCTCCTTGCGTTGACGGTTCGTGTGCCGCCAAGGATACTTCGTCGAAGCGTGAATCCGGTGAAGGCTTTGCGTCATTTGTTTCTGGCAGGAATTTCTCATGTTATCCAAATCTCCATTTCCCGGCGTGACGGGGCCGGTAGCGCTGATCGTGCTGGACGGAATCGGCGTCAGCGCCAATCCCGCCGCCCTGGGCAACGCCGTTGCCGCCGCGCGCAAACCCACGCTGGAACGACTTTTTGCCGGACATCCACATATCCTTCTGAAAGCGCATGGCGCGGCGGTGGGAATGCCTGCCGACGAGGACATGGGCAATTCCGAAGTCGGTCACAACGCCATTGGCGCGGGACAGGTTTACGCCCAGGGCGCAACGCTGGTTGCCAGGGCCATCGAAAACGGCAGCCTTTGGCAAGGAAGCGGCTGGCGGGAAATTATCGCCCAGATCAAGGCAAACGCCGCAAGTGTTTTGCATTTGATCGGGCTTTTTTCCGACGGCAATGTGCACAGCCATATCGACCATCTGAAAGCCATGCTGATACAGGCCAGGGCGGAAGGCGTCCAGCGGGCGCGCATCCATGTCCTGCTCGATGGCCGCGATGTGCCGGAGACCAGCGCGCTCGACTATATCGAGCCGTTTGAAACCTTCCTTGCCGGACTCGCCCGCGATGGCCTCGACGCGCGCATCGCTTCCGGCGGCGGTCGGCAGGTGATTACGATGGATCGCTACGAAGCCGACTGGCGCATGGTGGAAAAAGGCTGGCATACGCATGTGCTCGGCGAAGGCGAGTTTTTCCCGGATTGCGCCACGGCGGTACGCGCCTTGCGCGCGCGCCGCCCTGGCGTCATCGATCAGGATTTGCCGCCCTTTGTCATTGTCGGTGCGGAAAAAAAGCCCATCGGCGCGATCCAGGATGGCGATGCCGTGGTGCTGTTCAATTTTCGCGGCGACCGCGCCATTGAAATCACGCGCGCCTTCGAGGAGGCGCGCTTCGACAAGTTCGACAGAAGGCGCGTTCCCCAGGTCGTCTACGCGGGCATGTTGCAATATGACGGCGACCTTGCCCTGCCCAAACGTTTCTTGGTGTCGCCGCCCGCCATTCGCAATACCTTGAGCGAATGGCTTTCCAGAAGCGGCATCGCGCAGTTCGCCTGTTCGGAGACGCAGAAATTCGGGCATGTCACCTATTTCTGGAACGGCAACCGCTCCGGAAAATTCCCGCTGGAAACCTGGCAGGAAATTCAAAGCGACCGCATTCCTTTCGAGCAGCGTCCGTGGATGAAATCCGCCGAAATCGCCGACGCGCTGATTGCCGCGATGCAAAGCGGTCAATACCGTTTCCTGCGCTGCAACTTTGCCAACGGCGACATGGTGGGACACACCGGCAATTTTTGCGCCGCAACCCTGGCGGTGGAAGCCGTGGATTTGGCGCTTTCCCGCATTCTGCCGGTGGTGGAAGCCACCGGCGGCGCGGCGCTGATCACCGCCGACCACGGCAACGCCGACGAAATGTTCGAACTCGACAGAACAACCCAGGAAGCGCGCCACAACCCGGACGGCAGACCCAGGGCCAAGACCGCCCACACCGTAAATCCCGTGCCGCTCATCCTCTATGAACCTGGCGGTCGGTTTGGTTTGAAAGCCTTGCCGGAAGCGGGACTCGCCCATCTCGCCGCCAGCGTGGCGCAACTGCTCGGCCTGGAAAAACACGCAAGCTGGCAACCCGGGTTGCTGGACAGGAGGCAGGAGACTGAGGGCTGAGAACCTGTTCATCGTAAAACCAACTCCGGTTTGAAACCCCGCCCGTAAGAAAGGCGCGAAGGTTGAGACCCCGGCTGCGGCCGGGGTTTCGACCGTAGCCATTCTCGAGGGGAGAGAAACCCCTTCCCAATGGAGTTGGACCGACAGCCCTGAAGGGCTGTCGCTGATTTTTGCTCCCTGAACCGTGTTTTCCGGGGTGAATCGCCCCCTCATCCGCCCTCCGGGCACCTTCTTCCCCCGAAGGGGCAGAAGGAAAACCAGGCGCTTCCCGCGACAACCCGGGATCATGAACAGGTTCCGGGTACCGAGGACGGAGCGCTCGCCTTGCAGTCCGCAGTCAGCAGTCTGTTGTCGCGCGCTCCGCCTTTTCCGGCGACAGACTACGGATTGCAAGGGCGCGAAGCGCCGCTCAGTCCTCCGTCCTCTGCCCTCTGTCCCCCGTCCGCAAGGATCGGCGTATCCAGTGGAGCATGTCGTTCCAGATCTGGCGTTGTTCCTGTACGCTAGGCATGACTCTGGCATGGGAAAGTTCGATGGTGATGACGGGGATATTCTTGTGTACGCCGCCGAAGTTGCCCAGCGAGCCGGGATAGACGCCAAGCTGGCTCAGGTTGAGACGGCCGAAGCGGCGCGGTTTTTGCAGCGGGCCGTCGTAATCGAGGATGCCATAAGGGGCGTGTACCGATACAATGACATCCGGTTTGAAGCTTTCGATTTCCCCTTGCAGCCATCGGGTTTCCGGTTCGGACATGGCGGACTTGCCGGGGTAGCGGCGCGGGTCCTGGCCGGTGCGTTTTCGCCAGTAATTGAGCGCGTCGTGCGGCCAGTCCGGTGTGGAAAAGTTGCGGTTCAGATCGACGCCGCGACCATTGGTGCGCCGCGCCGGTTGGGCCAGCAGGCCATCCGGATTGGCGAGGGGCGCGATGCGCCAGTGGTGGCGCTGCGCCTCGGCTTCGGCGAGCCATTCCATCCAGCGAAAGACAATGGAGACCGAGGTGAGTTCGTCGCCGTGAATGCCGCCGATGAGCAGAATGCGCGTCGCGCCGCGCGGTATTCTTCGCGATTTTCCGGGCGGCGCGGCGGACATGGCGGGCGCTTTCCAGCGCACACGCGCGGCGGGCGGCGAAAAGGCGAGCGCGGCGGACGCGATGGGCAAGGCGGGCGGCACATCGAGCAGCATCAGGGGACGGCCTTCCACCGAACGAAAAGCGCCCGGAAGAAACGCCCGCTTGCGGCAGCTTGCGGCGTCGACGCTGCGCAGCCGCCTGTCCAGCGCGTCGCACCAGGCATGATGTTCGGGCGCGGCGTGAGCGGGAAAGGCGACAAGGCAACAGGCAAGCAACAGACTCTTCCAGAGACGAAGGAAAAAAAAGCCGCTTGATCCTTGAGGCGCAGGCATCTGGTCTTTCTCTGGAGATTGCGGGCTATTGCAGGTCTTCCAGCCTGAGCCGCGTCACCTTGCCGACGACGGCGCTCAGGTCTTCGATTTTGCAAATTGCGGCGTCCGCCTGTTTTTCCTTGCAGCGGTGGGTAAGCATGATGACATCGGTTTTGCCTTCCTTGGGTTCGCGTTGCAAGAAGGCGTCGATGGAGATTTCCTGATCGGCGAGAATACGGGTCACGTCCGCCAGCACGCCGGGCTTGTCCGCGACCGTGAGGCGCAGGTAGCAGGCGGTTTCGGCCTCGGCAATCGGCAGGATGGGCAGATCGTGCAACTGATCGGACTGGAAGGCCAGATGCGGTACGCGGTTGTTCGGGTCGGTGGTCGCGGCGCGGGCGACATCGACCAAATCGGCGATCACGGCGGAAGCGGTCGGTTCCGCGCCCGCGCCCTTGCCGTAGTAGAGCGTCGCGCCCACGGCATCGGCCTTGACCAATACGGCGTTCATTGCGCCTTCCACGTTGGCGATCAGGCGTTTGGCGGGGATGAGCACTGGGTGCACACGCAGTTCCACGCCGTCTTCGCGTCTTTTGGCAATACCCAGGAGTTTGATGCGGTAGCCCAGTTGTTCGGCGTATTTGAGGTCGATGGCCTCCAGCCGCGTAATGCCTTCCACGTAGGCCTTGTCGAACTGGACGGGAATGCCGAAGGCGATGGAAGCCATGAGCGTCGCCTTGTGCGCGGCGTCGATACCCTCGATGTCGAAGGTGGGATCGGCTTCGGCGTAGCCGAGGCGCTGCGCCCCTGCCAGTGCCTCGGCGAAGGACAATCCCCGGTCGCGCATTTCCGACAGGATGAAGTTGGTGGTGCCGTTGATGATGCCCGCCACCCACTCGATGCGGTTGGCGGCAAGCCCTTCGCGCAACGCCTTGATGATCGGAATGCCGCCCGCCACCGCCGCCTCGAAGGCGACAATCACGCCCTTTTTGCGCGCTGCGGCGAAGATCTCGTTTCCGTGTACGGCCAGGAGCGCCTTGTTGGCGGTGACGACATGCTTGCCGTTGTGAATGGCGGTGAGCACGAGTTCGCGGGCCAGATCGTAGCCGCCAATCAGTTCCACCACCACATCCACCGCCGGGTCGCCCACGACGGCGAAGGCGTCATCGGTGATCTTGCAGGCGTCTTTGGCAATGTTCCGGGCGTGTTCGAGATTCCTGTCGGCGACCGCGAAAATACGGATGGGACGCCCGGCGCGACGGGAGATTTCCTCCGCGTTGCGCGTCAGTACCGTATAGGTGCCGCCCCCGACCGTGCCGATGCCCAAAAGGCCAACGTTGACTGGTTTCATGTGAGTTTCTTTCCAAAGCAAAAGGAAGGGATCATAAAGCCTTCCCGAAAATAAAAACGGTGCGCGCCACTACGCTGCACACCGGAATCGAGCGCCAGCGCGGCGCAAGAGATCGTCCGGGCGTGGTTTTCCAGCCACGCGATGAGCGCCTTGCCGACACCTTTTGAGCGGCAGGCGGCGTCAACGACCAGATCGTCCACATGCAGGCGGCGGCCTTCATGGGTATTTTCCAGCACTCGCCAGAGCGCCAGCCCTTTAAGTGCCTCTCCTTCGATTGCAAGCGTCAGGCGGCTACCGTTTGCAAACACCCGCGTCAAGGTTTCCCGGTAGGCGTCGGAACCTGACGGCAGGTTTTCGCGCAACTGGCGATGCACGGCCTCCGCCTGCGGCAGCCATTCCGGAGCAACAATCTCGCCCGCGTCGTCGGTAAGGCATGAAAAGGAAAGGGACATGGTTTTCAAATGAATGCGCGCGCCCAAATCTCGTGTGTTTGGCGTTCTTCCCGGTTCAACGGCAACTGTCCTTGACCGGCTCGCCGGGCGCGGGTTCTGTAACCAGGCTCCCTGACCGTCGTCCGGTATTTCCGGTTGCCATCGATACTCGTCATGATCGTGGTCAGACCGATGAAGGCCGCGCGCACATGGACGGGCTTGCCCGCCGGAATGATGAATTCCCGGTAGAAGGCTTTCGACAAGATGCCGTCTCTTTGGGATAACTGGCGCGTCGTGCCGGTTTCGGGAATGCCCAAACCTTCATTGGCGGCGGATCCCGCAAACGAGCGGAAAGCGTCGCCAAGACCGCCGCCCACATTGATTTCATGACCATTCTCACCTGCCGCGCAATCCCTGCCGACGGTCATGATGCTGGGTTTCTGGTTCTGTCCGAACAGGCGGATGCGCGCTGTGCGTTCGGAATCATGGGCTGTCTCGTGCGTGGGCTGGGTGGCGCACGCCGCGAGCAGGACACACAGAAGCGCCGGGAAAAAGAGGTTTTTCATCGTAAAACTAACTCCGGTTTGAAACCCCGCCCGTAAGAAAGGTGCAAAGGTTGGAACCCCATTCTTACGGTCGGGGTTTCGACCGTAGCCATTCTCGAGGGGAAAGAACCCCCTTCCCAATGACGTTAGACCGGCAGCCCCGAAGGGCTGCCGCTAATTTCTTGCTGCGATTGCCCTGGCGGTATGTATCATGCCGTGCCATGCCGTTTGCGATAGCCTTCCAGGAAGCGGGTCAGGCGTCCCAGCGCTTCGCGCAGGTCGTCTTCGTAGGGCAGGAAGACGAGGCGGAAATGGTCGGGGTTCGGCCAGTTGAAGCCGGTGCCCTGCACCAGCAGCACTCGTTCCGCCACCAGCAGATCGCGGATGAATTCCTGATCGTCCTGGATCGGGTAGACCAGCGGATCCAGGCGCGGAAACATGTACAGCGTGGCCTTGGGCTTGACGCAGGAAACGCCGGGGATGGCGGTGATCAGTTCATGCGCGATGTCGCGCTGGCGGCACAGCCGTCCGCCGGGAGCCACCAGATCGTCAATGCTCTGATAGCCGCCCAGCGCCGTCTGGATCGCGTACTGGCCGGGCACATTGGAACACAGGCGCATCGACGCCAGCATGTTCAGTCCCTCGATGTAATCCTGCGCGTGCCGCTTGTCGCCGCATGCCACCAGCCAGCCCGCGCGATAACCGCAACAACGGTAGTTCTTGGAAAGGCCGTTGAAAATCAGGATCAGCGCGTCTTCCGAGAGCGCCGCAATCGAGGTGTGCGCATGTCCGTCGTACAATACTTTGTCATAGACTTCGTCGGCGCAGATCACCAGGTTGTGCTCGATGGCGATGTCGATCAGCGCCTTCAGCGTCGTTTCCGGATACAGCGCGCCCGTCGGGTTGTTGGGATTGATGACGACCAGCGCCTTGGTCTTCGGCGTGATTTTCTTGCGGATGTCTTCCAGGTCGGGCTGCCAGCCCTTGTCCTCGTCGCAAAGGTAATGCACGGGCGTGCCGCCGGAAAGCGACACCGCTGCCGTCCACAGAGGATAATCCGGCGAAGGCACCAGCACTTCGTCACCGGAATTCAACAGGGCGTTCATGGACATGACGATCAGCTCCGACACGCCATTGCCGATGTAAATGTCCTCGATATCCACACCCTTGATATGCTTCTGCTGGGTGTAGTGCATCACCGCTTTCCGGGCCGCGAAAATGCCCTTGGAATCAGTATAGCCCGCCGCGTTGGGCAGATTGCGAATGATGTCCAACTGGATTTCTTCCGGTGCCTCGAAGCCGAAAGTGGCGAGGTTGCCGATGTTGAGCTTGATGATCTTGTGCCCTTCTTCCTCCATCAGCCGCGCCTGCGCCAGCACCGGGCCGCGAATGTCATAACAGACGTCGGCGAGCTTGTCGGATTTGTTCAAGGGTTTCATCGGCGGCTTTCCCGGAAGAAGACAGCGCAAAACGCGCGGCAGACGCGAATCCTACTGTAAGTCCTGGCGGACGGCAATTGTGTCCGGGCAATCGCATGAATGCCGACATTGTATTTTCAGCCCGCGCAGCCGCAAAAATCAAGGCGTCTGGAACAAGGCGCTGGGAGTTGCCCCCCCATTCCCGGCGCTAAAGCGCCACCCTCTCCCGCGAAGCGGGAGAGGGGAAACCTTGCGCCTTTTTCTCTCCCGCGCGGCAGGCGAGGGAAAAACGAGCATTCATGCTTTCCTCTTTATTTGCGCCTGTGCTGCGGCGCGTCATTCGCGCTTCAGGATCAGCGCCGTGTTGCTGCCGCCAAAGGCGAATGAGGTCGATAGCGCGTAACGCGGCGATCCGGGCGCGCGACTGCCTACGGATGTCAGATTCAATGGCGGCAGATCCGGGTCGGGCCGGCGATCCCATATGTGCGGCGGCAACAGCCGGTCTTCATTGGCAAGCGTCAGCCAGCAGATGGCCGCTTCCAGCGCGCCCGCCGCGCCCAGGGCGTGACCGGTCAGGGGCTTGGTCGAACTCATCGGCGTGCCCGGGAAAAAATCCGCCATGACTCGGCTTTCCATGGCGTCATTTTGTCGCGTGGCCGTGCCGTGCAGATTGACGTAATCAATGTCTTTGGCATGAATGCGCGCCACATCCAGCGCCGAGCCTATCGCCCGCCGCGCGCCCGCGCCGCTCGGGTCGGGCGCGGAAATGTGGTAGCCGTCGGAAGATTCGCCCCAGCCGACAAGCGCAATCGGCGGCGCGTCCTCTAGCGCGGCGCGGGTGAGCAGGAACAGCGCGGCGGCTTCGCCGATATTGATGCCGTTGCGATTCTGCGAAAAAGGCAGACAGGGACCGGACGCAACGGCATCCAGCGCGGAAAATCCGGCGACGGTAAAGCGCGTCAGGGTATCGACGCCGCCCGCCAACACCAGATCGGCAAGCCCGGCGTTCAACAGACGCGCGCCGCTGGAGAGCGCCTTGGCGCTGGACGTGCAGGCGGTGGAAACCGCGTAGACCGGGCCGGAAACGCCAAGATGTCCGGCCAGCATCCTGGCGGGCGAACCCAGTTCCTGCTGCGCGTAATGAAACCACTCTGGCCAGACGCCTGTATCTTCCAGCGAACGCGCCGCGTTTTCGGCCTCGAATATCCCGGATGTGCTGGTGCCGATGACCACTGCAATGCGGGCAGGCGACAGATTGACGGCGGCGCGACGATAGTCGGCCTCGACGCGGGCAAACGCCGCCAGCAGCAAGGCGTTGTTGCGCGAACGCTCCGTTTTGGGCAAGAAGCGCGTATCCGGCAGATCGGCTTCCACCCTGCCCAGATGCAGGGAGCGTCCGGGACTGTAATCCTCCGTCGCGCACATTCCCGGACTCGTGCCGGAAAAAAGCGCCGCGCCAATGCCCGGCAGATCGTCGCCCAGGGCGCACAGCACCCCCGGCTGATGCAGGTAGACAGCGATATGTTCAGAATTCATGCGAATCCAGGATCAATTGATAACCAAAAGCGCGATGCTCGAACGCCACTTGTCCCTGCCAAGGTGTGGCGGCAGAGTAGCGGATGACGATTTGCGTTTCGTCGCCTTGCGTAAATACGCGTTGCCCTTTGCTTTCCGTGACGGCCCAGCCCTCCGGCAGCGCCGCCCGCAATGCGTCCAGCGGCGCGGCAATCATCAGGAAGTCATTGACGATGCGCACGCCGGACGGCGCTTGCGGTAGGTGCCTGGTTTCATTCAGCGTCCAGCCATCGTATTCCAGTGTGGACACCCGCATCCCGAAACTCATGAGCACCAGACGCAGCTTGCCCGCGGAAATTTCCAGCGCCGCCTCCAGACTGCGTTCCCCGCCCGGCCAACGAATGACGAGCCGCTGTTCCAGCGTGCGCTCGCCCAGGGTTTCCGGCGCGACAGCCAAAAGCGCCGGATTGTCGAAATCCGTGCTGCTTTCCAGAAAGGCGCAAGCGCCCATGAGAGCCGCGCACGCAAGCAGAGCGCCCAAACGCGTGCAAGTCGCCAGCATGTCCCTCACGCCGTCCATCCGCCGCGCGCGTCAATCGGCGGCGAGCGCGCACGCCGCCTCCAGCGAGGCGAGACGCCGCTCGGCCCCGGCGACGAAGGGATTGTTCTCGTCCCAGGCGTAACCGGCCAGCACGGCGGAAATCATGCGTTCGATTTTCGGCTGCTTGCCGGGATGGAAAATGATGTCCTGCAAGCGGCAGTCATACCAGGCGTTCACGAAAGCACGAAAAGCATTGACGCCCGTCATCAGCGGCTGGGCGTATTCTCGCGCCCAATCAACAGTCTCGCCCGCAAGTTGCCGCAAAAGCGCCTTGACCGCCAGATCCGCCGACTTGAAAGCGATGGTGACGCCGGAAGAAAACACCGGATCGAGGAATTCCGTGGCATTGCCCAGAAGCGCGAAATGGCGTCCGTACAGCGTCTTGACATTGGCCGAATAGCCGATGATGTGCTGCGCGGGCGTATCCCACTTCGCGTCTTGCAGAAGTTCCGCCAGATTGGGCGCTTCCATCACCCAAGCGCGCAACCGCTCCATGTCCGCGCGCGCATCGAACTGCTCGCGGCGGCCAACCACGCCGACAGAGGAACGGCCATTGGAAAACGGTATCAGCCAGTACCAGACGTCGCGTTTTTGCGGGTGCACGGAAATCAGGATTTTTTCGCGGTCAAAACCCGCGTTCTGCATGATGCGGTCTTCGATATGGGTAAAAATCGCCTGACGCACCGGCAATTCCGAAGGCGTTTCCAGATCGAGCAAACGCGGCAGCACACGCCCGTAACCACTGGCGTCGAGCAGGAAATCGCCGGTGAGCGTGTAGGCTTCGCCGTTTCTCGGACAAACGGACAGCACGGGTTTTTCGCCCGACACGTCCACCTGGGTGACTTCATGTCGATAGCGAATATCCGCCCCCATGCGGACGGCGGCATCGGCCAGCACCTTGTCGAAAGTCCCGCGCTGCACCTGATAGGTCGTGCCCCATCCGGGACTGAATTTTTCACGAAAGTCGAATTGCGCATGTTTTTGGCCGCAGGCGAAGGCCGCGCCACTCTTGAACTGGAATCCGGCCTCGATCACATCCTGCAACATGCCCGCCGCATCGATGTATTCCATGCTCTGCGGCAACAGGCTCTCGCCGATGCAAAAACGCGGGAAAACCTCCTTTTCGACCAGCGTGACCGCGCACCCCGCCCGCCGCAACAATCCAGCCGCCACCGCGCCGGATGGCCCCGCGCCGATGATGACGACTTCACTTCCATCCTGACGCATGACGCCTTTCCTCTCCCGAATGAAGTTGTTCCATGAACGGAACCTGGTGATTCTAACGGGTTTTTGCGGGCGCGTTACAGCCAGCATCCTCGCCAATGGCGGGCGACATCCAGCATACGGTTGGCGAAACCCCATTCGTTGTCGAACCAGACGAAGAGATTGACCAGTCTGGGGCCGATATTGCGCGTCTGGCTGCCGTCGATGATGGCGGAATGCGGCGCGTGGTTGAAATCGATGGAGGCATGGGCTTCTTCCGTGTAAGCCAAGCGGTCTTGCGACATCGCGCGGGCGGCAAGCTGGACGAACAGGTCATTGACGCGGCTTGCCTCTACATTCTGCTGGAACGCCAGCAGCATGTCGATGGCGGAAACGTTGGCGGTCGGCACACGGATGGCCTTGGCCGCCACCTTGCCCGCCAGCTGCGGCAGCAGGCGCTCGACGCCGCGCGCAAGCCCCGTGGCGACGGGAATGATGGACTGCATGGCGGAGCGGGTGCGACGCAAATCGGCGTGGTGGTAGCCATCGATCAACGGTTGGTCGTTCATCACCGAATGCAGGGTGGTGAGCGCCACCTGTTCCAGCCCCAGTTCGCGCGCCAGCAGATCGAGAACGGGAACCACGGCATTGGTGGTGCAGGAGGCGTTGGAAACGATGCGCTGCCCGCCGGTGAGTTCGTGCTGGTTCACGCCGTAGATGATGGTCGCGTCGACATCGGCGGCGCTGTTGGCCGGGTTGGAAAGCAGGACGCGCGGTACGCCCGCGGCGAGAAAACGCGCGATGGCGGCGCGTTCGCCATATTGACCGGAGCATTCAACCAACAGGTCAAGCCCCAGCGCGCGCCAATCCACCGCTTCCGGCAAGGTGGCGTGACTGACAGCGATGTCGCGCCCCTTGATGCGAATCCCCCGTGCCCACCTTTCCACCGAAGGGATGAACCGCCCGTGCGTGGAATCGAAGCGGGTAAGATAGAGGATGCTTTCCAGATTCGCCGGTTCATTGATGGCGACAACCTGCAATTCATCCTCCAGACCCGCTTCATACAGGGCACGCAGAAAAGAACGCCCGATGCGCCCATAACCGTTGATGGCGATGCGCAAAGGCGGCGGACGCTTATCGGACATGGCGATTCATTCGGTGGGGAAAAAAGCGGGCATTCTACGCCTTCCGGCTGATGAAGCGCGCCAATTCGTCGCGCAGGGTACTGGCCATACCGCTCAACAGTGCGGAGACTTCGACGATTTTTTCGATGCTGCGCGCGCTCTGTTCGCTTTGTTCGCCAATATGCCCCACATCGTCCAGCACCGCCTGGGTTTGGGAAAGAGCCGTCCGCGCGTCCCGCGAGACGGCAAATGCGGAATCCTTGGCCATGTTCATGGCGCTGACGCTGGCGTCAATCAGGCGTTCGGCTTCGCCCGCCTCGTCCAGCATGGTCGAGAATTCCTCGGCGCTGGTGTGGGTGGTGCTGGCGGCATTGTTGATGGATTGCACAATCGCGGCGATGCGGCTTCGGGTGTGCTCCAGGTTCTTGCGCGTGTGTTCGGCGAGTTTGCGCACCTCATCGGCCACCACCGCGAATCCCCGGCCGTGTTCCCCGGCGCGCGCGGCTTCAATGGCGGAATTCAGCGCCAGCAGATTGGTTTGTTCGGCGATCTCGCCAATGACGGTAAGCACGTCCTTGATCTGATCGGCTTCGCCGGAAAGCTGCGTCAAATGCGCGGAAAGCGCCTGTTGCGCTGCCGAAGTCTCCTTCACGCTGCGCGTAAGGCGCGCAAGCTGGGCGCGCGATCGCTCCAGACCGCCCGCCGCCGTATCCACCACGTCGACCGCGCCGGAAAGCCGGCTGTCCATGTCGCCCAGCAACCCCTTGGCCGCATTGCCGCCCGCGACCACTTCGCGGATGACCCGCTCATTCGATTGGGCGGCGCTGGAAATGGATTTGCTGGCGGCATCCAGTTGCGCGGAAACCAGGGCCGTGGTCACGGCATTGTCGCTGGCGTTGGCGACGAGTTTTTGCACCTCGTCCAGAAGAGCGTTGAAATCGCGGATCAGCTCACCGATCTCGTCGTCGCCGGATTCGGCGCGCAAGGTGAGATCGCGTTTCCGCGCAATGCCGCGTACCAGGGTCTGCGCCTTGCCGACGGGATTCAACAGCCTGACGACGGCATAATAACTGACCGCGCCGGAAAGCGCGAAAACCGCAAGGCCAATCAACATGGAAATCCACAGGGTATGCCGCAACGCGGCCTCGATGTCGGCCAGCGACAAATCCGCGCCCGCGACATAGCGTGTGCCGGCAGGCGTGGCGCGGGGAATGAAGACGCTACGATGCTGCCCCCACTCGTCCGCGTATTCGGCAAACTGCATCCCGTCTTCGGCAAAGGCCCTGGCGACGGCTTCATCCGGGTTTTCATAGAGATACAGCGCCCGTTCCTCAAAGATTCCCGTATCGATTTCTTCCGCTTCCGCCGAATCCAGCACGAAGCGATAGCCTTCTTTCGAGTTCACCAGGGTATAGACATATTCAATCCCGGATGCCTGCGTGTAGTGGTAGAGGCGTCTGCCGTACTCCTCGAACGCTTCCTGCGACAGTTCGCCCGCCGCCGCCCGGTCATGGACTTCCGGCGGCGCGAAGACATGCGCCATGCTGGCTGCGGACACCAGTTTCGCGTCCAGCGCCTGCATGATGTCGTCCTTGCGCACATTGTAGACATGGAAAGTATAGGCTCCGACGGTAAAAGCGTTCAACAGCAACACCGTCACCAACATGCGACCGCGAATGGAATGCCAGAAACGCATACGTCCCCTCCATTGTCATTTCATCGTAAAACCAACTCCGGTTTGAAACCCCGCCCTTCAGGGCTGTCGCTAATTTTTGCTGCGTGAACGTACTTTCTGCCGGAACTGGACAAACGCATGAATGTCGCTATCGTACCTTCAGTTCGCGCCGCCGTCGGGTTTTTTCTCTTTCGCGCTGGGATACCCTTGGTGTCACGTAATGCCGTATGCATCGATTCATTCCGCCAGCGTCCAGGCTCGCGCCGCATCCAGCATCCGGCAGGAGTAGCCCCATTCGTTGTCGTACCACGCCAGCACCTTGACGAGCGTCTCGCCGTTTTCGTTCGTCAGCACACGGGTCTGGGTGGCGTCGAAGGTGGAGGAAACCGGCGTGTGGTTGAAATCGGAAGAGACGAGCGGAGCCTCATTCACCGCCAGGATGCTTTTCAGCGCGCCCTCGGCGGCGGCGGTCATCAGGGCGTTGATCTCTTCCTTTGTCGTGGCGCGTTCCGGAGTAAAGGTCAAATCCACCAACGAGACATTCAAGGTCGGAACCCTGAGCGAGAAGCCGTCGAAGCGGCCTTTCAATTGCGGCAGCACAAGGCCCACGGCCTTGGCCGCGCCGGTCTTGGTCGGGATGATGTTGGCCGCGGCGGCCCGCGCCCGGCGCAGATCCTTGTGACGCACGTCGACCGTTACCTGATCATTGGTGTAGGCGTGGATCGTGGTCATCAACCCCTGTTTGATGCCGACGGACTCGGACAGCACCTTGGCGACGGGCGCGAGGCAGTTGGTCGTGCAGGAAGCGTTGGAGACGACCGTCATCGCGGAAGACAGCACACCTTCATTGACGCCATAGACCACGGTGGCATCCACATCGTCGCCGCCCGGCGCGGAAATCAGCACCTTTTTTGCGCCTTGGGCGAGGAGCGCCTGGGCTTTTTCCTTGCTGGCGTAAGCGCCGGTGCATTCTAAAAGCAGATCGACGCCGTGTTTCGCCCAATCGATTTCCTGCGGATTTTTGGTGGAATAAAAGGGAATCTTCTTGCCATCGACGATCAGGGTGTCGTCGCCTTCGGGGGCGACCTGCGCGCCAAAGCGCCCGTGCGTGGTGTCGTATTTGAGCAGATGGGCATTGGTGGCGAGTCCGCCAGAGCCGTTGATGGCAACGACGTCGAATTCGTTTTGCAAACCTTGTTCGTAAATGGCGCGGAAAGTACAGCGGCCAATGCGTCCGAAACCGTTGATGGCGACCTTGATGCGCATGCTGTTCTCCTGATCGGGGCGCGCCCAAGCCGGAATCCGGCGCAGCGGCACATGAAAAAGCCATGATTCTATCGCATTCCGCCTCGGCGGGCAGGGCAATCGCATGAATGCCGACATTGTATTTTCAGTCCGCGCAGCCGCAAAAATCACGGCGTTCGGGACAACGCGCCTACGGTCAAACCCCTCTTCCGCAAAGCGGGGAGAGGGGAAATCTTGCGCCTTTTTCTCTCCCGCGCGGCAGGCGAGGGGAAAAACGAGCATTCATCGTAAAACCAACTCCGGTTTGAAACCCCGCCCGTAAGAAAGGCGCGAAGGTTGAGACCCCGGCCTTGGCCGGGGTTTCGACCATAGCCATTTTCGAGGGGAGAGAAACCCCTTCCCAATGACGTTAGACCGGCAGCCCTGAAGGGCTGCCGCTGATTTCTTGCTGCGCTACCCCGTTGCCCTGACAAAATACCGCGCCGCGCCGCGCAAAATGCGGCATAATGCCTGCATGATTTTTCTCTCCTCAAGGAAATCGAACATGAAGCGCGTTCTTTTGTGGTTGGCGTTTGTCCTCTCTTGCGGCGTGGCGGGCGCACAAGCGCCGGTCACGCCGCAGGTCGATGTTCTTTACATGGATGTCGATACGGAATATGACATCGACGCTGAAGGCCGAATGACGACCACCTACGGCTATGGCTCGCGCATTCT
>JAIRLE010000121.1 GCA_031259605.1 Zoogloeaceae bacterium | reverse complement strand
GCTGGCTGGCTGGCTGGCTGGCTGGCTGGCTGGCTGGCTGCAGCCATGATGTTAGCGTATTTCATTTTGTCAAGTTTTCTTACATTTTCATGACGCCGCCTTGCGCGCCGGTAATTCGGCATGACGCCGTGTGACGCATCATGACAAACGGCGCGCGCATCTTAAAACATGTTGCCGGGATTATGCAAGAGATATCTCAGGACAGACGACTGAAGACGAAGAGCCGGGGGCGGAATGCGGGACACGCCGCGTGTTGTCTTCCATCCTCAGTCTCCTGCTTCCTGACGCACGCGTTCGAGGATTTGCGTGATCAGGGCGGACTGGTTCATGCTGTAGAAGTGCAAACCGGGCGCGCCGTTTTGCAGGAGGCGGCGGCAAAGTTCGCTGACGGCTTCAAGGCCGCAGGCGCGGACGGCGGCGGCGTCATCGCCGCAGCTTTCGATTTTCCTGCGCAGCCAGCGGGGAATTTCCGCGCCGCAGGCGTCGGAAAAACGCGCCAGACGGGAAAAATTGTTGATGGGCATGATGCCGGGAACGATGGGAATATCCACGCCCAGTTTACGGACTTCGTCCACAAAGTGAAAGTAGGCGTCGGCGTTGTAGAAGTATTGGGTAATGGCGCTGTCGGCGCCCGCCTTGACCTTGCGGACGAAATTTTGCAGGTCGTCCCTGGGACTTCTGGCCTGCGGATGCCATTCCGGATAAGCGGCAACGTCGATATGGAACCAGTCGCCGGTCTCGGCGCGAATGAACGCGACCAGTTCATCGGCATGGCGCAGTTCGCCCATGTCCGCCATGCCGGAAGAAAGATCGCCGCGCAGGGCGACGATGCGGCGGATGTCGGCGGCCTTGAAATTGGCCAGCAAGGTACGGATGTCCGCGCGGGAAGCGCCGATGCAGGAAAGATGCGGCACGGCCAGGTGCCCCTCGGCGGCGATTTCACGCGCCACGCCGAAGGTGCGTTCGCGGGTTGAGCCGCCCGCGCCGTAGGTCACGGAAAAAAAGGCGGGCGCAAGCCTTGCCAGAAGGGCGCGTTCCGCTTTCAGTCTTTCCACGCCTTCGGGCGTCTGCGGGGGAAAGAACTCGATGGAGAATTCAGGATTCATCGTAAGACCAACTCCGGTTTGGAACCCCGGTCTGAAGGCCGGGGTTTCGACTGTGGCAACCTGGAAGGGAATACAAGCCCCTTCCAGATTCGTTTTGAGCGACGCCTGTCGCTAATTTCTTGCCTTGCTTGTCCAGATAAAGAATTCACGATTGCCGTCACCACCGACAAGAGAACTGGCGAACCATTGTCGCACCTCGAGATCGAGATCGGCGCAGCGGCGGCGCAATCCGGCCTCGACTTCCGCGTACAGGCGGGCATCGCGCACGATGCCGCCCTTGCCGACATCCTTTCGGCCAACCTCGAACTGGGGCTTGACCAGCAACAGCATCTGCCCATCCGCCGCGAGCAACGGCGGCAGACACGGCAAAATCAAGGCGAGCGAAATGAAACTGACATCGGCTACGATGCGCTCAAAACCATTTTCCGGCAGGGCGTCCGCCAGATCGGCGGCAGTGAGCCTCCGGCAGTTTATGCCCGTGAAGGCGCGCACCCGCGGGTCGACCAGGAGCTTGGGATGCAATTGACCATGCCCCACGTCCACACCCACCACCTGCTCCGCGCCCGCCGCCAGAAGGCAATCGGTAAAGCCGCCGGCGGATTGGCCCACGTCCAGGCAGCGACAACCCGCCACCGACATCCGGGTATGCCTTAACGCGCCCGAGAGTTTGTCGCCGCCGCGCGAAACAAAAGCGCCACAAGCGTCTTCCGCAAGGGTCAACTGGCTGTCGCCGGGCAATGCCTGCGCCGGTTTGCCGATCACGGCATCGGCATGACGCGCCTTTCCGGCCTCAATCAGATGTCTTGCCTTTGTGCGCGAACAGTTGAGTTGCGCCGCCAGCAACACATCCGCCCGGACGCCGGCAGAAGGCGCAAACGCCGGCAGGCTTTCCCGCACCGTTGCCGGACCGGGCTTGTGCCGCCGGGCATGAAAGGCGTTCATGCTCATGCTCGAATGATTTCCCGTTTATCGTCAAAGGCACCATTTTGCCGCATTCCTGCCGCCCGCGTCTTTACCTGAGCACTGTTCGGCAGGAAAAATGTTGCCCATGTCTCCGGCTTGAACATCCCTCCCGAGGCGAGGATGGCCGAAGGACTGGCGGCGGCGCGAACTGAAGGCGCAGGCGCGCATTGATTCCCGCCGCCTTGCTCCCGTCTTCCTCTCCTGAATCATGTATCCCTGCTTGCGACATCCATCCTTCCCCCTTATCATGCCCCGCAACTTTTCTTCGGGCGGCTTGTTGCCGCGCATGGACGGATTATGGGCAAAAAACTGATCATTGCGGAAAAACCATCGGTGGCGGCGGATATCGCCAGGGCGCTGGGCAACATCCCCAAACACGGCGATTATTTCGAGAATGACGATTACATCATCTCCTCGGCGGTCGGGCATTTGCTGGAAATCGCCTGCCCGGAAGAATACGAAGTAAAGCGCGGCAAGTGGTCGTTTATTCACCTGCCGGTCATTCCGCCGTACTTCGATCTGCGGCCCATAGAAAAATCCGAGCCGCGCTTGCGCCTCCTGATCCGGCTGATCAAAAGCAAGGATGTCGAGAGCCTGATCAACGCCTGCGACGCGGGACGCGAAGGTGAGCTGATTTTCAGCTACATCGTCCAACACAGCAAGACACAAAAACCGGTGCGCCGCCTGTGGCTGCAATCCATGACCCAGCAGGCCATACGCGACGGCTTCCATCATCTGCGCAGCGGCAACGACATGCAGGGATTGGCGGACGCCGCCATTTGCCGTTCCGAATCCGACTGGCTGGTGGGCATCAACGGCACCCGCGCCATGACCGCCTTCAATTCCAAGACTGGCGGCTTTCATCTCACCACCGTGGGGCGGGTGCAGACGCCGACGCTCGCCATCGTCGTCGAGCGCGAAAAGAAAATCCGCGACTTCAAGCCGCGCCCCTACTGGGAGGTGGAAGCCCGCTTTTCCGCCCAGGCCGGGGAATACACGGGCAAATGGTTCGACGAAAAATTCAAGGGCGGCAAGGAAGACGAACACGCCCGCGCCGAACGGCTCTGGGAGGAAGCCAGGGCCGAGGCCATTCGCGCCGCCTGCCAGGGACAGACGGGCGAAGTCAGCGAAGAGGCCAAACCGGAATCCCGCCTTCCGCCCGCCCTTTTCGACCTCACCAGCCTGCAACGCGAAGCCAACGCTCGCTTCGGCTTTTCCGCCAAGACCACCTTGAGTCTGGCGCAGGCGCTCTACGAAAAACACAAGGTGCTTACCTATCCGCGTACCGATTCCCGTTGCCTGCCGGAGGATTATCCGGGCACGGTCAAGGCGACGCTGGCCATGCTCACCGGCGAGGGCGCAGGCAAGGGATATGACGAAGTGTTGATCGCGCGCTACGCGCCCTTTGCCCATCAAGTGCTGGCAAGAAACTGGGTATTGCCCAACAGGCGCATTTTCAATAACGCCAAGATCAGCGATCACTTCGCCATCATCCCCACCACGCAAGCGCCAAGGAATCTTTCCGAGATCGAGCAAAAGCTTTACGATTTCGTGGTCAAACGCTTTCTCGCCGTCTTTTTCCCCGCCGCCGAATATCAGGTTACGACCCGCATCACTCGCGTTGCCGATCATCCATTCAAGAGCGAAGGCAAGGTACTGGTGCAACCGGGATGGCTGGCGGTCTATGGCAGGGAGCAGGAAGACGATGCAGGCAATCTGCCGCCAGTTGCGGCCCAGGAAAAGGTCGCCGTCAACGCCATGCAGCTCAAGGCCGCCGCCACCCGCCCGCCGCCACGCTATTCGGAAGCGACGCTCCTTTCCGCGATGGAAGGCGCAGGCAAGATGGTGGAGGACGAAGAACTCAAGGCGGCGATGGCCGGACGCGGCTTGGGCACCCCGGCCACGCGCGCGCAAATCATCGAAAACCTGATTGCCGAACAATACATGCTGCGCGAGGGACGCGAACTCGTCCCCACCGCCAAGGCGTTTTCGCTCCTCACCCTCTTGACGGGACTGGGCGTCAATGAACTGACCGCGCCGGAATTGACCGGCGAATGGGAATGGAAACTGGGGCGCATCGAAAAAGGCAATCTCTCGCGCCAGGAATTCATGCGCGAGATTGCTCAGATGACGCAGCATATCGTCGAGCGCGCAAAGAGCTACGATTCCGACACCATCCCCGGCGACTTCGGCGTGCTGGAGACGCCCTGCCCCAAATGCGGCGGCGCGGTGCGCGAGAACTACAAGAAATTCCAATGCGCCGCCTGCGATTTTTCGCTGTGGAAGATCGTGGCCGGACGCCAGTTCGAGCCGGAGGAAATCGAAACCCTGCTCACCGAACGCAAAATCGGCCCGCTCACCGGATTCCGCAACAAGATGGGCAGGCCGTTTGCCGCGATAATCCGCATAAATGACAAGTTCGAGACAGAATTCGATTTCGGTCAGCCCAAAGAGGACGACGCACAGTCCGAAGTGGATTTTTCCGCGCAGGAAAGCCTGGGCAAATGCCCGAAGTGCGGCGGCGCGGTCTATGAATACGGCAACGCCTACGTCTGCGAAAGATCCGTGGGCGCGGAAAAATCCTGCAATTTCCGTTCCGGCAAGGTGATCCTGCTGCAACCCGTCGAACCGGAACAGATGCGAAAATTGCTCACGGAGGGACGCACCGATCTTCTGAAGGAATTCGTTTCCGCCCGTACCCGCCGCAAGTTCTCTGCCTTCTTGGCGGTCGGCAAGGACGGCAAGGTGGGTTTCGAGTTCGAAAAACGCGAACCGAAGACCAAGGCAGGCGCGAGCGCGAAAAAGAAGTCGCAAAAGGCTTCCTGAACGTTCATCGTAAAACGAACTCCGGTTTGAAACCTCGCCCGTAAGAAAGGCGCGAAGGTCGAGACCCCGGCCGCGGCCGGGGTTTCGACCGCAGCCATTGGGGAGGGGATGCAAACCCCTTCCCAATGGAGTTGGACCGACAGCCCTGAAGGGCTGTCGCTGATTTTTGCTGAAACTCCTGGTCGCCAGCCTGCCGGTTGCCGGAGGGACGATCGGCGCGGGCGTCGAGTTTCTGGCCCCGTCCGGCTCGTCCGGGCGATGTCTTGCGCCTTGAGAGCGTCATTACCGCGATCGTCCCTTCCCGCTCCAGGCCGGATCGCGGCATCGTGACCGTGGAGAGCGAAACCAAAAACCAGCGCGGCGCAGTCTGTCGGCACATGACGGCCAAGCTGTCGATGTTCCGGCAACAAGGACAAAAGCGATAAGAGCGGAAAAATCCGGTCAAAGTCGGTAGAATAGGGCAAGGCATGAGCAGTTGTTGGCGCGCCACGCCATCATGCGCTCTCCGCACTTTGAACAGGACACTTCATGACGCCTGACCATCCCCGCAATTGCGCAACCCACGCCCTGACAGACAAGGCGCGCGCGCGCGCGATTTTCGAGTATCTATCCCTGTTGCAGGAAGCGGAGACGCTGGATATTGCGGAACTGGAAAAAATCCTCTTTTCGCTGCGCGCGGAAACAGGGAATGCCGAAATGCGGCAGACCATGCTGGAAAAGCTGTTCATCGCCTTTCGCGCGCACCTGAAACCCTTTTTGCGCCGCTTTGCCGACATTCGCATTCCGCTGGATCGGAATTTCCGCCATCAGACGGGCATTTTGCAGGGTTTTCTCGACAATCTGGCGGCCACCCACGAAACCCTGCTGGAAGACGATTCGGTGCGGCGGCAGCCGGAAATTGCCCTGGAGATCATGGAGCGCATTGCCTTTTGTCTCTACCAGCACATCTACGTCAGTCATCTGGTGGTCGCGCCCGTGCAGACCGGCATCTGGCAACGGCTGCACGGCATTCATCTTTCCAGTCTTCGCTTGCCGCTGGCTCCCGGGCGTCAGCCGCCGCTTGCCTCCTACCGCGAAGCCTTGCTGCTGGCCGCCGCCCAACCGACCTCCTGCGCCGCGCATGAACTGGAGTTCGTGGCGGAATATGCGCATAAATGCGCGGACACGATTTTCTTCACGACAGAGATGCCGCAAGACGGCAACGCGGTATTCTGGGTCGAGCCGACGCATGATTTCGCGCTGTTCGCGCTGACGCGGCGGTCATTGCCCTCCGGGTATCGGGCGTTTTATTTTTCCACCGCCAAAGCCGCCGAACGGTCGAGAAAAGACCTGGAGGCACTGGATGCGGGCGCGACCGCCGAATCGCTGCATCTGCCGAAACTGGCGCAAACGCCTGCCGGACAGGGCGCGTTGCGGCGGCTGGCGACGGCCTGGAGCGCGCCCGGAAAACGCCATTTTCCGCGACGCCGCCAGGCCAACCATCGACGCGCCCGGCTGTGCGCGGGGCTGGCGCGTTTCCGCCAACTGTTGCAGAAAAAAGACGGCGAGAGCGAAGTCGACATCAGCCAGTGGATGATCATCAACGAAAGTCCGGATGGTTACGCGCTCATGCACATGAGCGGCACGATTGGACATGTGCGGATAGGCGATGTGGTGGCATTGCGCCCGGACGCCAATCCCGGCTGGCTGGTCTGTCTGGTGCGCTGGGCGATTTCGGAGAATCCGGAACATATCGAGATTGGCCTGCAAATCATCGCGCTGGACGCCATTCCCGCCTCGTTGGTGGATGGCGAATCCCGCTTTGTCCATACGCCGCTGCTGCTGTTGCCGGAATACCCTTCCCTGCGCAGCGCCTCCGCCCTGGTTGCGCCCGTCGGCACCATTACGGGCGACCGTTGCGCCATCCGCCTGGGCGGCAGCAAGAAAACCCGCGATCTTTCCGGACTGAAAGTCTGTGAACAGAACAGTTGCATCGAAATGTTCACGCTGGCGGAATGACGGAATCGGGGGGATATGTGCAAATCTATGTCGTCGGCGGCGCGATTCGCGATGAACTCATGGGGCGAGCGGTGACCGACCGGGATTACGTGGTGGTCGGCGCGACGCCGGAAGCTTTGCTGGCAATGGGATTCAGACCGATCGGCAAGGATTTCCCGGTCTTCTTGCACCCCGAAACGCACGAGGAATACGCGCTGGCGCGCACCGAGAAGAAAAACGGCAGGGGTTACCACGGGTTCAGCTTTTACGCCGCGCCGGATGTGTCGCTGGAAGAAGACCTGGCGCGCCGCGATCTGACCATCAACGCCATGGCAAGGGGAGAGGACGGCGTATTGATCGATCCCTTCAACGGACGCGCCGATCTGGAGGCCAGGGTGTTGCGGCATGTCGGCGCGGCGTTTGTCGAAGACCCTGTGCGCCTGTTGCGGCTTGCCCGTTTTGCCGCCCGTTTCGGCGATTTTTCGCTTGCGCCGGAGACGATGGCGCTGATGCGGCGCATGGTGGCCAATGGCGAAATCGATCATCTGACGCCGGAACGGGTGTGGCAGGAAATTTCCCGCGGGCTGATGGAGGCCGCGCCGCAGCGCATGTTGCTGGTCCTGCGCGCGTGTGGCGCGCTCGCGCGTCTGATGCCGGAAGTCGATGCCCTGTTCCAGACGCCGGAACGCACCGAATTTCATCCCGAAGGCAACACCGGCGCGCATACGTTGCTGGCGCTGGCGGCGGCGGCGCGGATGCGGCTTTCGTTGCCCGCGCGTTTCGCCACTCTGGCGCATGATCTGGGCAAGGCGCTGACGCCCGCCGGACTGCTGCCGCGCCACCACGGACACGAAGAACGCGGCGACGCGCCGCTGACCGCCTTGTGCGCCCGCCTCAAGGTTCCCGCGGCATGTCGCGAGCTTGCCCGGCTGGCGATTCGCCAACACGGCAAGATGCATCGCGTTGGTGGAAAAGAGGCGCTCACGCCGGGAACGATGGTGCGTCTTCTGGAAGCCTGCGATCTCAAACGGCGTCCCGAACGCTTTGCCGAATTGCTGCGCGTCTGCGAGGCCGACGCGCGCGGACGGACGGGGCAGGAAGACATTGCCTGGCCGCCGCGCGAAATATGGCAAAAAGCGGCGGCGGCGTTTTGCGATGTGGATGGCAGCGTCATCGCCGCGAACCTTGCCGATAAAACGCAAATCGCCGACCGCCTGCACATGGCCAGGGTCGCCGCCGTGCGCGCGGCACTGGCGGTAACGCCCGCGGATTCATAAGGATTTTTTCAGGAAACGTCATTCTCCATGCCCGAACTCTCCATGCAACACCACACCCTTGCCGGACGCGAATTGCTGTTTGCCCTGCCGCCCGCAAGCATGACCGCGCGTCCCGTGCCCTTGCTGTTCATCCATGGCGCGTTCGCCGCCGCCTGGATGTGGGCGGACAACTTTCTCCCCTGGTTCGCGCGGCAGGGCTATCCCAGCTACGCCCTGTCCCTCTCCGGTCATGGGAACAGCGCGGGCGGCGACAATCTGGACGATCTTGCCATTGCCGATTATGTCGAGGACGTGAAACTCGCCGTTGCCTGGCTGGAGGAACGACACCCGCGCCTGCCCGCGCTGATCGGGCATTCCATGGGCGGCTTCGTCCTCCAGAAATACCTGGAACGCCAGTGCGTTCCGGCGGCGGCACTGTTGTGCGCCGTGCCGCCGCAAGGTCTGCTGCTTTCGCAATTCAACCTGCTCGCCCGAAAACCCGGCCTGCTCATGGAACTCAACAGCATCCTGCGCGGCAATGAAGCCGGGCTGGAAACCGTGCGCGAGGCATTGTTCGCCCAGCCGACAAGCCACGCCATCCTCAAACGCTTTGGCGAGCGCATGCAGCTGGAATCCCAGCGCGCGCTCTGGGACATGAGCATTTTCGACCTGCCGCTCCTGACCGCCGATCTGCGTCCGCCGCTACTGGTCATCGGCGCGGAAAAAGACGAACTGGTGCCCGCGTTCCTGGTGCAGGCCACGGCACGCACCTATCGTCTGGAAGCGCACATCTTTCCTGGCATGGGACACGCCGTCACCCATGAACAGGATTGGCCGCTGGTGGCGGAAAAGGTAAGGGACTGGCTGGACGCGACGCTTTGACGCCGCCGTTGACGCCGCTTCAGGCCGTCTGATCGATGTTTTGCCCCAGATGGGACGGATTGCTGACGGCGGGGAGCGCATCGATGAGTCGCAGGGCGGCTTCCGCCTGTATGTCGATGGCCTTCCTGAGCACGGCCATATTGACGGCGTCCGGCGCCTGGCTGGTCTGACTGGCCAAACTGCCGACGTTACTGTTGATTTCCATGATGAGTTCCCTTTCGCGCGGTACAGGGTTAAAGTATAGACCCTTTTGAACAGAGCGGGACTTGCCTTGCCATGACGAATTCGCGCCCGAAAACCAATCCGGACACCTCCGGAAAAACGCAGGATTCATCGACAGAAGGAGAAGAACACTTTCTGGAAGAAGTCGCCGACCTTGACGCCCTGGAGCGGGATACGCTTGCAAACGACATGCGCGTGCATCTCGCGGCGCGCGCGCAGAAGCCGGATTTGCAATTTCCCGACCTGGAGGAGGATGTCGAGTTTTCCTCATCGCTCCATTCCGGCGGCCTGCTCGGACAGTTGCGCGAACAGGCGCAGGACGTGCTGAACCAGCAGCAGGCGCGCGCACGGCAGAATGCGCGACTGGCGGTTCAGGTCGATCAATCCATGCGCTATGTCTTTGCCTGGCTGCATGACATGACGCAGCAACTCAACATCATCAAACCGGAAATTCCCCGCGACTATCTGCTGGCGGACGAAAAATACCTGCAAGCCCTGGCTTGGCAGGAAGGCGGCGTGGATTACCGCATCCTGAACTCCGCCAGTGATCTGTCGCTCATGCATTCCGTCAGCCTGAATTACCGGCTGGCGGGCGAAAAGCCCGACATCGCCCTGATGCGCAACGCGCCTGCGGCGGAAGAATTCCGCCAGCGTTTCTTCGATCTCAACCTGAACATGCTGATCGATGAAATCTACGACGCGCGCCATGCCCTGAAAGCCATACACTTCAGAATTGCCCAGGAAGTCCGGGTGAAGGTGTATTGGGAACCGGATTATCAGGAAGAGCAGATCGTGGCGCGCGTCTGCAATCTGGAACGGCTGGGCAACGCCATTTACCGCATGCCCATCGACGCGCCCCGGAATCCCGCGCTGATGGAAGAATTCGGACGCATGATTCTGGGCGCGCCGCACCAATTCCCGCATGTCGCCCTGCCGCGGGATTCATAAGGCATGACCTCTATCGCCATACGTGAATCCGACAAGCGGCGTCTTTATTCCCTTGCTCAACGCCATCACCTTGAATAGCTCGCCCATTTCATGCGGCGCAAGCAACTTTTGCGTGGCGGCGGCGTTTTCGAGGTAAGCGGGGCTGCTTGCTTCCAGCGTCGCCAAATCGTCGAGCAGGCCGCAATTCAACAAGAACCGCGCCTGCTGCGTATAACCCGATAGCCTCAACCCCGTCGAATGCGCCGCCGCAATCACTGCCGTGAAATCCACGTGCGCGCTGATGTCCTGCAAACCCGGCAGATGGAAGGGATCGGGGTGCGCATGCTGGCGGTAGTGGCACATGAGCGTGCCGCCGTCGCGGTCGGGATGATAAAACTCATGACGGGGAAAACCATAATCCACGAGCAGGAGACAGCCCGCCTCCAGCCGATCGCCCCAGGTCGCCGCCCAGGCCGGAGCCAGCAGGGAAATTTCGCCGACGTAACCCGGCGGCAGGCGGCATTCCCTCCCGACGCGTTCGGCTTCCATCCGCAGACGCCCGGCAGCGGGACGCGTCCGCCACTGAAACCGCGCATCCTCCCCCCATGTCACGCCGCGCTCCAGAATCGCCGCGTCTTGCCACTGCACCACATGCACCGGCATGGCATCCAGCACTTCGTTGGCCAGAACCAGGCCGGAAAACCGTTCCGGCAGGCATTCCCGCCAATGTACCCGCTCCAGCAGACGCGGCGCGTCCCGCATGAGGGTTTGCCGCTGCCGTGCCGTGAGTTCCGGCGACAGTTCCAGAATCTCGTAGCGTTCCGGCAGGGCGGCGGCGGCTTCCAGCGCCCGCAGCAGATCGGCCGCCAGCCGTCCGGAACCGGCGCCCGCTTCCAGGATGCGCGGCGCGCTCATTGCCATGATCTCCGCCGCCTGCCGCGCCAGCGCGCGGGCAAACAGGGGCGTCAATTCCGGCGCGGTCACGAAATCTCCCGCCGCCCCGAATTTTTGCGCGCCCGCCATGTAATAGCCCAGTCCCGGCGCGTACAACGCCAGTTCCATGAAATCGGCAAAGGAAACCCAGCCGCCCGCCGCCGCAATCCGGCGGCGGATTTCCGCCCGCAGCGCTGCGCTGCGGGTCATCGGATCGAGGGACGGCAAGGACATGGCGGTCTTGAATGGCGAAAAACAAAAGACGGGGCGTGGATTCTAACCTTGCCGCGCTTGCCATGCGATAATCCCCATCCGCGACGGGCGACTCATCAAGCGCATGACGGATTCCGGCCTGTCCGTATTTCCTCAAATGCCCGCAGCGCCAAGGATTTTCGTGCAAAGTTCCCAAACCCTGCAACGCCTGGAAAAATGGCTGTTGCGCAAAGTCGGCAAGGCCATTGCCGGCTACCACATGATCGAAGCGGGCGACACGCTCCTGGTTTGCGTCTCCGGCGGCAAGGATTCGCATACGCTCCTGCATCTATTGCGTCTCCTGCAACACAAATCGCCGGTGTCCTTCAACCTGATCGCCATGAATCTGGATCAGAAACAGCCGGGGTTCCCCGCCGAAGTGCTGCCCGATTATTTCCAGAAAATCGGCGTTGACTATCGCATCGTCGAAGCCGATACCTATTCGATCGTGCAAGAAAAGATTTTGCCGGGCAAGACCGCCTGCTCGCTCTGCTCTCGTCTGCGCCGGGGCATCATCTATCGCACGGCAAAGGAGGTAGGCGCCAACAAGATCGCGCTGGGACATCATCGCGACGACCTGGTGCATACCCTGTTCCTCAACCTCCTGTTTGGCGGCAGGCTGAAGGCCATGCCGCCCAAACTGAGGACGGACGATGGCGCGCACATCGTCATCCGCCCGCTGGCCTGCTGCGCCGAGGAGGACATCGCCCGCTACGCGCGCGGCATGAATTTCCCCATCGTTCCCTGCGGTCTCTGCGGTTCGCAGGATAATTTGCAGCGCCAGAAAATCCGCGTGATGATGCAGGAATGGGACCGGCGTTTTCCCGGCCGCACCGAATCCGTATTCACTGCGCTGCAAAACGTCGTGCCCTCGCATCTGGCGGACAACGCGCTGTTCGACTTCCAGAGATTGAGGCAAACGGGCGCGGGGGGCGATGAAACCACGGACGACGATACGCTGTGTGACGCGCCGGAATTACCGCAAACCAGTGTCCCCGCGTTTCCCTTGCCGGTATGTGTGGAAAAGCCTTGAACGCTGGGCGTGACTGAAAGTGGAAGGAAATGGTGATCCGCTCCCCTTCGTCAAAAGCTGTTCAGACCGGAGACATCGCAGACACATTTTGCTCGCCAGCCGCCAAATAAGGCGACGATGAAACTCCTTTCATAAACCATCCAGTAGATTGCCCAACACTGTGCCCGCCGCGTCCGCCGCCGCTCCTGCCGCCGAGCTTGCCGCATCCGCAACCGCATCCGCCGCGTTGGCGAGAGATTCCCCGATGCCGTCCAGCAGTCCATCGCCATCGCCAGCATCGGGAACGGCGGCATTTTCATCGGCCCTTCCGCGCCTGCCGCTTCCAAGCGCCCTGGAAGCCAGCTCCGGGAAATCGGTGGTATCGACGACATCCCTCGCGTCGTCCCGGCGCTTGCTGGACGCAGACAGGGGCGGTTGCATGGCCGGGACAGCCTGCGTATTCAGGGCATTCATGGCGTTTTCCCTCATTGCAGGTACTCCGCCAGCACTTCCAGCGCGTTGTCGTTTTTGTAAGGATTGCATTTTGCTTCCTCGCGTAAAAAAAGAATGGAAGAGATGATGCGCCTCGACGATAGCCGCCGCGGCATAAAGCGCCAAGACATTTTATGGCAATTTTTGCGCAAATCGTATGCGCGTCCAAGCGGCAGGCTCAGGGCAAGCGCATGAATTCCGTATTTTCAGGCCGCGCCGCCACAAACATCAAGGCGTCTGGAACAAGGCATCGTGTGGCGCTACTTCTCCCTTTCCCGGCGCTTCGCGCCACCCTCTTCCGCAAGCGGGAGAGGGAAAAAACGGGCATTCATCGTAAAACCAACTCCGGTTTGAAACCCCGCCCGCAAGAAAGGCGCGAAGGTTGAGACCCCGGCCTGAAGGGCTGCCGCTGATTTCTTGCTGCGATTGCCCTGGCGGCAGGCTGAAATCTGTCCCGAAAACGCCCGATGGGATTAGAATTCCCCGCTTTATTCGTTCCGATGCGTTTCAGCAAAAATTAGCGACAGCCCTTCAGGGCTGTCGGTCTGACTCCATTGGGAAGGAGTTTCTCTCCCCTCCCCAATGGCTACGGTCGAAACCCCGGCCGAGGCCGGGGTCTCAACCTTCGCGCCGCCCTGAAGGGCGGGGTTTCAAACCGGAGTTAGTTTTACGATGACGACCCACGAACCGGTGCCAAGCTTTCAAAGCATCCTCCTCGCCCTGCAACAGTACTGGAGCGGCCAGGGTTGCGCGCTCCTGCAGCCCTATGACATGGAGGTCGGCGCGGGCACGAGCCATACGGCGACGTTCCTGCGCGCCATCGGGCCGGAACCTTGGAAGGCCGCCTATGTGCAGCCTTCGCGCCGCCCCAGGGACGGGCGCTATGGCGAAAATCCCAATCGGATGCAGCATTATTACCAGTATCAGGTGGTACTGAAACCCGCGCCGGAGAATATTCTCGATTTGTATCTGGGATCACTCAAGGCCTTGGGCTTCGATCTCAAACAGAACGACGTGCGCTTCGTCGAGGACGATTGGGAAAATCCGACGCTGGGCGCTTGGGGACTGGGCTGGGAAGTGTGGATGAACGGCATGGAAGTGACGCAATTCACCTACTTCCAGCAGGTCGGCGGCCTCGACGTGAAGCCGATTACCGGTGAAATCACCTATGGACTGGAGCGGCTCGCCATGTATCTGCAAGGTGCCGAGAATGTCTACGATCTTGTCTGGACGGAAGGGCTGACCTACGGCGATGTGTACCATCAGAACGAAGTCGAGCAATCGGCCTACAATTTCGAGCATTCCGACGCCGATTTTCTCTTTGTCGCCTTCGACGCGCACGAGCGGCAGGCGAAGCGGCTGATGGCGGCGCAACTGGCGCTGCCCGCCTATGAGCAAATCCTCAAGGCGGCGCATACCTTCAACCTGCTGGACGCGCGCGGCGCGATTTCCGTCACCGAGCGCGCCGCTTACATCGGGCGCATCCGCAACCTGGCCAAAAGCGTGGCCCGGAGCTATCTGGAATCTCGCGCCCGTCTGGGTTTTCCGATGGCCTGCCGCGAACACGCCGCCGAAGTGCTGGCGCAACTCGAAAAGAAAGCGGCCTGATAATGACGACGACGCCACAAACCCTGCTGGTGGAAATCCTGGCCGAGGAACTGCCGCCCAAGGCGCTGAAAAAACTGGGCGAGGTTTTCGCCGACACCCTGTCGCAATCCCTGAACGCCGCCGCCCTGACCACGGCAGAAAGCGCCGTCACCGCCTATGCCACGCCGCGCCGTCTGGCCGCGCAGATCAGCAACGTCCTGCCCGTTGCCGCCGACCGGTCGGTAACGCAAAAGCTGATGCCCGTTTCCGTGGGGCTGGACGCGAACGGCAATCCCACGCCCGCGCTCCTGAAAAAACTGACCGCACTGGGCCTCGACGCCGAGGCTGTCCTGCCCTCGCTGCGCCGCGCGCCGGACGGCAAGACCGAAGCCTTGTTTCACGAGCGCGCGCAAAAGGGCGCGACCCTGGCCGAAGGCTTGCAAAAGGCCATCGAAGCCGCGCTGAATGCCCTGCCGATTCCCAAGGTCATGAGCTATCAACTTGCCGACGGCTGGGATACAGTGCATTTCGCGCGTCCAGCGCACGCGCTGCTTGCCCTCCACGGCCCGGACATCGTGCCGGTCGGCATACTGGGCCTGACGGCGGGAAGAACGACACAGGGACATCGCTTCGAGGCAAGCGTCAATCCCATCATCATGCAACATGCCAGCGATTACGCCAAAACCCTGCGCCGCGAAGGCGCGGTCATCGCCTCCTTTACCGAGCGGCGCGACGAAATCGCGCGGCAACTGGCGGCGGCGGCAGGCGCGGAACGGACGCCCATCGAGGACGCGGCGCTGCTCGATGAAGTCAGCGCGCTGGTGGAACACCCCCACGTGCTCGTCGGAAAATTTGAGCCGGAGTTCCTCGAAGTGCCGCACGAATGCCTGATTCTGACCATGAAGGCAAACCAGAAATACTTTCCCCTGCTTAACGCGAACGGCAAATTGAGCAACCGCTTTCTGCTGGTGAGCAATATCCATCCCGCCGATCCGAGCGCCATCGTCAGCGGCAACGAGCGCGTGGTGCGCCCGCGCTTGGCAGACGCCCGGTTCTTTTTCGAACAGGATCGAAAAAAGACGCTGGCCTCTCGTCTCCCCGATCTGGACAAGGTGGTGTATCACAACCAACTGGGCAGCCAAGGCGAACGGACGCGGCGCGTCGTCGCCATCGCCCGCGCCATTGCCGGGCAAACCGGCGAAAATGAACGAAGTGTACCGATCGAGCAGGCCGCGCGCCTTGCCAAGGCCGATCTCCTGACTGGCATGGTGGGTGAGTTTCCCGAATTGCAGGGCGTCATGGGACGTTATTACGCCATGAACGACGGCCTGCCGCCGGAAGTGGCCGACGCCATCGAGGACCACTACAAGCCGCGCTTCGCCGGTGACGCGCTGCCGCGCGGCAAGGTGGGCAAGATTACGGCGCTCGCGGACAAGCTGGAAATCCTGACCGGCCTCTTTGGCATCGGCCAGACGCCCACCGGCGACAAGGATCCGTTTGCCCTGCGTCGTCACGCGCTGGGCGTGATTCGCATTCTCGTGGAAGGCGGGATCGACGCGTCGCTCCCGGCGTTGCTTGCCGCTGCCGCCACGCCCTTCGCCGCTGTGGACGGTTTTGTGCCCGCGACGGACGATTTGTCCGTCTTCATTTTCGAGCGGCTGGCCGGCAATCTGCGCGAACAGGGGTTTACGGCACAGGAAGTCGAGGCTGTCATCCGCCTGAGACCGCAACATCTGGGCGACATTCCCAGACGCCTTGCCGCCGTGCGCGCCTTTTTGCGATTGCCGGAAGCAGGCGCGCTCGCCGCCGCCAACAAGCGTGTAGGCAACCTCCTGAAAAAAGCGGAAGGCGATAAGGACGGCATGGTCGATGCCGGATTGTTCCGCGAAGCTGCCGAAACCATGCTTTTCGCCGCCCTGCAAAACATCGCGCCCCAATCCGCCGCCGCCTTTGCCGCAGGCGATTACACCGCCTCGCTGCAAATGCTTTCGGCATTGCGCGCGCCTGTCGATGTCTTTTTCGACACGGTAATGGTGAACGCCGAAGACCCCGCCCTGAAAACCAATCGACTGGCTCTGCTCATGCAGCTTTCGCGCGCCATGAACCAGGTAGCCGATCTTTCCTGCCTCGCCTCCTGAGGCGAGCGTTTTTTCTGATTCCTGACATCCGCTGCTCCCTGAACCCTGAACATGAAACTCGTCATCCTCGACCGCGACGGCGTAATCAATTTCGATTCCGCCCAATACATCAAGAACCCGGCGGAATGGAAGCCCATCCCCGGCGCGCTGGAAGCCGTAGCCCGCCTGAACCAGGCGGGCTACAGGGTCGTCGTCATCACCAACCAGTCGGGCATCGGGCGCGGCCTGTTCGACATGGATACCTTGAACGCCATCCACGAAAAAATGCACCAGGCGCTCTTTGCCGTGGGCGGACGCATCGACGCCATTTTCTATTGCCCGCATCCGGCGGATTCCGATTGTGCTTGCCGCAAACCCAAGCCCGGCCTGTTCAAGCAGCTTGCCGAACGCCTGAACGTCCATCTGGCTGGCGTACCCGCCATCGGCGATTCCCTGCGCGACCTGGAAGCCGCCGCCGCCGCGGGTTGCCAGCCGATACTGGTATTGACCGGCAAGGGCGAAAAAACCAGGGAAGAAGGCCATCTTCCGCCCAATACCCTGGAATTCGCCGACCTCGCGGCGGCAGTCGCGCATCTTCTTGCGGGAGGCGAAACGTGATTTTCCTGCGCTCCCTGCTGTTCTGGCTGCTGGTCAGCGTGATGACCATTCCGGTCGGCATCCTGCTCGCCATTTTCGTCCTGTTCCCGCTCTCCACCCGCTTTTTCACGGTCAGGCTCTGGTGGACGGCCTTCATGTGGCTGGCGCGGCATGTGGTGGGCGTAAAAATGCGGGTGGAAGGACGCGAGAACATCCCCGAAAAACCCGTGCTGGTGCTTTCCAAGCACGAATCCGCCTGGGAAACCGTGGGGCTGCAATCCATCTTCGTCCCCGCCGTCTTCGTGCTCAAGAAAGAACTCCTGAAAGTGCCCTTCTTCGGCTGGGGACTGGCGGCGCTGCGGATGATCGCCATCGATCGCGACGCCGGACGCAAGGCGCTGCAACGATTGCTCGAACAGGGCAGGGAACGGCTGGATTCCGGCATCTGGGTGATCGTCTTCCCCGAAGGCACGCGCGTGCCGCTGGGCGAACAGGTGCGCTACAAATCCGGCGCGGCCTACCTCGCGCTCAAGACCGGTTCGCCCGTGCTGCCCGTGGCGCACAACGCGGGCGACGTCTGGCGCAAGAAAGCCTTTCGCATTTATCCTGGCGCCATCACCGTCAGTATCGGCCCGCTCATCGAGACCCGGGGCTTGAAGGACACGCAACTCAACGCCGCCGTGGAAAACTGGATTGAAGCCGAAATGCGCCGTATCGCCCCGCACCGTTATCCCGCCGCCGCGGCGCAAGAAAATGACGGTTCCCCTTGAACGTTCCGCGCGCCCCTCGTCGGCAGAGCAGCGCCAAATCGAAATCCAGGGCGAAATCGTGGATTACCGTCTCGTCCGCAGTTCGCGCCGCAGCATCGGGCTTTCCGTCGATCGGCAGGGTTTGCGCGTTGGCGCGCCGCCCGCCGCCAGCCTTGCCTACATCGAAACCCTGCTGCGCCAGCAAGGCGGCTGGGTGCGGGAAAAGCTCGCGTTCTGGCGCGCCCGCGCTCCGCTTGCGCTGGAGGCGGGCAGCGAATGCCTGTGGCTGGGGCAACCGCACATCCTGCGCCGCGCTTCCGGCCGCGTCAGCCAATGCCATGACAGGCAGTTGGATCTGGCCGCCCGCGCGGAGGAAACCGACCTGTCTGCCGCCTTCCTCCGCTGGAGCAAGGCGCAGGCGCGGCCTTTGTTCATCCAGCGTCTTGCCCATTACGCCGGACGCCTGGGCATTCCCGCGCCGCCCCTCATCCTTTCTTCCGCCAAAAGCCGTTGGGGAAGCTGCAACGCCAAAGGTGAAATCCGCCTTTCCTGGCGATTGATGCAGTTCGACCCCAAACTCATCGACTATGTGGCGGCGCATGAGATCGCCCATCTCAAGGAAATGAACCACAGTCCGCGTTTCTGGGCGATCGTTGCCCTGCTTTATCCCGGCTGGCGCGCCGCGCGCCGCGAAATCCGCCTTCTGGCGCGCCAGCTTCCGCAACTGAACTGAACCTTGTAGGGAGACACGTCATGCGCATTCTGCATACCATGATCCGCGTCGGCGATCTGGATCGTTCCATCGCCTTTTACACCGAAGTCCTCGGCATGACCCTCCTGCGCCGTCAGGATTATCCCGATGGCTGCTTCACCCTGGCTTTTGTCGGCTATGGCCCGGAATCCGCAAGCGCGGCCATCGAATTGACGTACAACTGGGGCAAGGCGCACTACGAACACGGCACGGCTTTCGGACATATCGCCATCGAAGTGGAAGACGCGAAAGAAGCCTGCGCCGCCATTCGCGCCAAAGGCGGCAAGATCCTCTTCGAGGCCGCGCCCATGGCCTTCGACGCTTCCATCGTCATCGCCTTCATCGAAGACCCGGACGGCTATGCAATCGAACTGATCCAGGCGGCGCGATAGATTTCAGCCGCCGCGCGCGGGCACTTCGCCCAGACGTTCGCGCAGGGAAGCGGATTTGCCGGTAAACAGGATGGAATAGTAGACCGCGTTGCTCATGACCTTCTTCACGTAATCGCGCGTTTCGTTGAACGGGATGGTCTCGGTGTAGATGGCGCCTTCCAGCGGCTTGTCCGCGCTCCAGGCGCGGGCGCGACCGGGGCCGGCGTTATAGGCGGCGGAGGCCAGCACCGGATGCTGGTGCAGGCTTTCCAGCACCATGCGCATGTAGGCGGTACCCAGAAGCAGATTGACTTCGGTATCGTTTACCCGTTTGCGGTCGTAGTCCTTCATGCCGATTTGCCGGGCCACCCACTTGGCGGTGGCGGGCATCAACTGCATCAGGCCGGAAGCGCCGGACGAGGATTTGGCCTGGAGGATGAAACGGCTTTCCTGACGCATCAGACCGTAAACCCAAGCGTCATCCAGAGACTGCTCCCGTGCGGCGGAACGCACCTCGCGGGCGAAAGGCGCAAGAAAACGCAGCGAATAATCATGCTGTTCGCGGGTTCGCTCGGCGGCGCTGATGGCGCGATCATAGAACTGACGTTCGTAGGCGAAATGCGCGGCGGCCAGCAGTTGACGATCCTCCATGTCGCGGATGGCCCAGTTCCATTCGCGCACGCCCTCGGTGCGCAAATCCAGGCGCAACAGGGTCAGCGCGCGCAACAGCCCCGGATGCGCGCGCGCGGCGCGCATCTCGGCTTCGCTTGGCGGCTCGGCGGACGGCGGGATGCGAATGGGCTGCCCCAGTTCCTCGTCCGCCAGGTTGCCGTAGAAATTCGCCTGTCCGCGCAATGGCTGGAACTGTTCGTAGGCAAGGGCGAAATGCCCGACTTCCTTGTGGGCGCGCGCCTGCCAGTAAATCCAGACAGGCTGCTCCTGCAACTCCCGCGGCATGGCGCGGATGCCGGCCAGCACGGCGTACCAGTTCTTCGCGCGCAGGGCGGCGCGAACATGCCACTCGGCGACATCCCTGGAACGCACATCCGGGCTGCTGCGGGAAAACCAGGCCAGCGCCTCCGGCATGTGTCGGCGCGCGCCGGACAAGGCGATTTGCCCCCAGCACCAGGCGGCGGCCCGCGGCCCCAGGCGCGCTTGCCAGGTTTCCAGACGCGACCGGGCGGCAAGCGGATCGCTTTGCGCCAGACGGGCAATGACCAGCGCCGCGATTTCGCGCTGACTGCGCCCGCGCCCGAAATCCTCCGCTTTCAGCCGCGACAGCCAGAGGGCGGGTTTTTTGCTGATTTGCTCGAACTGCTTTTTATCCGGCTGCTGCGTATTCGGCAAAAACTGCAACACCCTGCGGACGGCCTCCATCCTGCCCCGTTCCATCAGCAGACGCGCCCGCTGCCAGTAGAGATCGTCGCTGACTTCCACGCCCAGGCGCGCGAACAGTCCCTGGCAACCTTCGGGAACATCCAGGAGCGTCGTCCACAAGGCTTCGGCTTCAGACTGCGCGGCGGCTTCCTTTTGCGCCATGCGCGCCTGGAGGAACAGGCAGCGGGCGTCCTGATCGGGCGCGATCAGCTTGTGGTAATGCGCGCGCAAACGCCGCCAGTCCGCTCGCTTCGCCAGTACGCCAAGCCAGTCGATACGCAACCGCTCACCCAGATAACTGCCGTTTTCGCGCTCGACGAACGCCAGTACCGCGGCTTCATCCTGCTTTTCCAATCCCTGGCGCAAGCGATAATAGTCCAGCCATGGCGCGAGCACATGCCCGGAAAGCGGCTCGATCAGCGCCTCCAGCGCCGGGCGATTGCCCACGCGAAAGGCTTCGCGCGCTTCCAGAAACAAACGGTCGCCCGCTTCTTCCTGCGCACAGACCAAGGGAGACAACAGGACGGCAAGCGCCGCGCAAACAAAAACCCGGAAAAAAGACTTCATTGGTTAGAATCAGGAGACATGGGGTTCAAACGACAAGATGCAACAGCATAGCATGAAAGACGAAAAAGGCCGGAAACCCGACGAAATGCCGCAGGATAGCCGCCAGTCACTGCGAGCAACGCGCCTTGCCGCCCGCCGCGCCTGTGCGCCGGAACAGGCGGCGGCGTGGTCGCGGCAAATCGTCGCGCATCTATTGCGGGTTTTCCCGCGGCCGCCCGGCAAGCGCATCGCGTTTTGCTGGCCGATTCACAACGAGCCGGACGTGCGCGCCGCCGTTGGCGTCTGGCGCGAAGCGGGCGCGACCATTGCCCTGCCCGTGACCATCGCGCCGCAGACGCCGCTGGTTTTTCGCGCCTGGACGCTACAGACGCCACTGGCCGCCGACGCTTTCGGCATTCCCGCGCCCTTGTCCGGGGAACTTTTGCAGCCCGACGTTTTCGTCATTCCGCTGAATGTCTTTGACGCGGCGGGTTATCGCCTGGGCTATGGCGGCGGCTTTTTCGATCGTACGCTGGCGGCCTTGCAATACACGCCGCTCACCCTGGGCGTGGGGTTTGAGCTGGGGCGGGTAGCGCGTATCCCGCCGCAGACACACGATTATCCGCTGGATTGGTTATTCACGGAGGCGGGTTCCTGGGCGGCGCAGGCGCGTCATCCGTCGCAAAACGAACAACCGCCAGCAGCAGGAAGCCAACCGCCAGAATCTCGTAGACGGCGGCGGTGAGATCGTAGATGCCGGTGGCAAGGGTAAATTCCAGCCTCGCCCAGCTTTGCCGCAACAAAGCGAGCAATCCCGCGCCCAGCGCCAGCCAGGCGATACGCCGGAACGCGGGCGCGGCGAAAAATTGCTGGAAAGCGAACATCACCGCGAACGCGTAGCCGCTCATCGCCAGAAACTGGCCAAGCAGCGCGAAGTGGTAGGGCGTATAGTCAAGCGGAAGCAACAGGGGTTTCAACGGCATGGCGAAGACGAATGAGCGCGCGTTCCAACAGTTCGGGCGCACAACCAAAATTGCAGCGCACCCAGCCGGGCGCGCCAAAATCCGCGCCATCGGAAAATCCCAGACCGCGCGTTTCAAAATAGGCCGCAGGGGACATGTCCTTTGGCAAGGATAACCCATGGGCCAGCGCGCGGGCGTCGATCCAGGCCAGATAGGTCGCCTCGACATGCGCCATGGAAAGCCCGGGCAAAGCGGCAACCGCGGCTTCCAGCCGGTCGCGATTCTGCCGCAACAGGCAGAGCAGCTCCTGACGCCATTGCGCGCAATCCCGGAATGCCGCTTCGCAGGCGGCCAGCGCCAATACATTGACGTGCGGCACGATGCCCTGCATGACGCGCAAAAAGCGCTGGCGCAGCCCCGTGTCGGGAATAACCGCAAAAGCGCAGCCCAGACCGGGAATGTTGAAGGTCTTGGAGGGTGCCATCAGGGTAATGCTGCGCCCGGCCGCCGCTTCGTCCAGCATGGCGAAAGGCAGGTGGCGCTTGTCCGCATCCAGAATCAGGTCGCAATGAATTTCGTCGGAACAGACCAGCAAATCATGACGCGCGGCGAAGTCGGCAATCTGCATGAGTTCCGCGCGGCTCCAGCAACGCCCGACCGGATTGTGCGGGTGGCAGAGCAGCAAGAGTTTCGTGCCGGGAAGACAGGCGGCTTCCAGCGCGGCGAAATCCATCGTCCAGCGCCCGTCGACCTGCGCGAGCGCGGCGGCGCGCAAAGGTTGCGCGCCATGCTTCGGCGCGGCAAGAAAAGGAGGATAGACCGGAATGCCGGTCAGTACGCCCGCCGCATCGCCCGCGTCCGCGCAAGCACTGCGCACGGCAATATTGATGCCCGTCACCAGCCCCGGCAGCCAAACCAGCCATGATGCCTGAACCTGCCAGCCATAGGTGTTTTCCAGATAAGCGAGGGTACTGTCGATCAGCGCCGATCCGGGCGCGCCATAGCCAAAGACGCCATGCGCCACCCGCTTTTCCAGCGCCCTGCGCACAGCGGGCGGCGCGGCAAAATCCATGTCCGCCACCCACAGGGGCAGAATATCTCGCCCGGCATATTTCCCCCACTTGCTGGAATCACTGCCGCGACGCTCGGGCGGATGCAGGAAATCGGCGTTCATCGCGTTTCTGGGCAGACTACGGCTGAATGGTGTGCGAGAAAGCGAATTCCGACACGCCTCCCGTCTGGATCGGTTTGTTCTCCCAGGGCGGCAAATCCGTGCCATAACCCTTGGCGTACTGCCGAATGCGTTCCACATCCTCCTTGGGCGGCATGATGGGCTTGTCGGGCAAGCCCGCATCATCGAGCGCAAACGCGACATACTGCCGGGTGGCCGTCGAGTAATAGGTGATGCGTTTTGCGCAACGCGCCCCGATATTCTTGCTCGCCAGTAAATCCGGCAAAACACCCTCCACCAATTGCGGCAAGCCTTCCGCGCTGACATCGTATTTGTTGCCGACTTCCGCCAGCAGTTCCTGATTGTCCGGCTTGGCCAGACCCGCCGCCGCCTTGAAGCGCAACCCCGTCTCCACGATGCGGCAAGGCTCATTCGCCTGCATGCGCGCCTCGCCCTGCCCGATAAACCGCGTGATCGTCGCCTTGACATCCAGCAGGGAAACCTGTTCCGCCACGATTTCCGGCGCATGGACGATTTTGCCGTTCTTGAACGTCAAGGTCGCCAGCAGAATGCGATTCTGGTGATCGCTCAACAGATCGGCGCCATGCCCGGCACTCATCATGTTGGGCGCTCTGGGCATGCTGTCCAGTTTCTTTTCCACCTGGTTCAACCCTTCGCCGTGATTCGACAGCAAAATCACCAGCGCATTTTGCAGCACGCCCTGGCGCGCAAGTCCCGCCAGTATGCCGCGAACCTGCCCATCCGCCACCGGCAGGACATTCAGGTAGCCAGCGACCCATGGGTTCTCGTCTTCCACCCTGGCGCGAATGTGACGGCTCTCCCATGGCCAGCGCGTAGATTTCAGATGAATTGCCAGGAACAACGGCTTTTCCGTGGCGCTTGCCGCAAGAATGGCGTTTACAAAACCCCTGGCGTCATAGCTGGAAGCGTAAGCGGCGTTCAGATGGGCATAGGGCAACAGATGTTTCGCCAGACGGGTCTGCAACAGCACGTTGAACAGCGGATGATCGGTGAGTTGCCGCGCCATGAAATCCATGACGCCCGCCCTGGGGCCGACCACCTCGTCAAAGCCAAAACGCTGATCCATGTGATTGAAGCGTCTTTCGTCGGCAGCCCAGATGGTCTCGTAGCCTTGCTGCTGCAATTGCAGGCTGATCAATTGGTCTTTCCTGACCTTGTCCATTTGCCGCAGATTGAAGACCGCGCCATGTTCCTGCGGCGTTTCGCCGGTCAAGAGGGATGCCCAGGCCGGGAAAGTGCGCCCCAGCGGGGTATAGGCGCGCGAGTAGTGCACACTTTTTTGCAACAGGGCATCCAGTGTCGGCACGATGCCCGCTTCCCTGGCGCGCGCCAGCATGGCCGCCGAGAGCGCGTCTACGTCCAAGATGATGATGTTGGGCGGCGCGTCGGCGGACGGGATCGCGTTCGGCGCGGCGGCTTCTTCGGCGGATGTTCCAGCGCTGACAAGGAAGGGCAACGCGGCATCTTCCGTATCCGTCGGCCAGAACAGGCCGAGACTGAGCGCGCATACAACCAGCATCGCCATCAGCGCGAGACGCGGATGCGCAAGTTCCCGTCTTCTGTAGAGCGTCATCAGGGAAAACAGCAGAAACCCCGCATAGGCAAGCGGCAAGAGCAACAATCCCGCGCCCAGATAGGCAGGCGCGATGAAGGCATAGGCAGAGAGCGGAAAAAAGAAGCCGTTCAGGGAAAAAATCGCCAGGCCGCCAAACAGCATGCCCCAGAAAATCCCTCTGGATTCCGGAACACGCAGGGCGCGCGTCATGCAGACGGCAGCCCAGCGCAGCGCCAGAAAACACAGGAGCAGTGAGACAAACGACAAGATCAGGAAAAACAGCGTATGCATGAACAAGGAAAAACGGAACAGCCCGTTTTCCAGAAGAAAGGTCAGTCCGTCTGCAAAGTCAGTGGTCACGACAAGGTTCACCAGCATGGGCGAAAGGTAAAACAATGCAAACCACAAAAAACCAGAAATACGCTTCATTTTGTATTGCCTTCGGGAAAATGTTCCTGTCTTCGGAAAGGCCGCTATTCTACTTTTTTTCATCGTGAAACCAACTCCGGTTTGAAACCTCGCCCGCAAGAAAGGCGCGAAGGTCGAGACCCCGGCCGCGGGCTTGATGCGCCCGGCAACTGATCCGTCCTCCGTCCTCCGTCTTCTGTTTTGACGAAATCACACAGGCTTTCTCCACTTTGATTGCACCCGCGCCGACGCAAGACCTTGGCTGCCGCTCAAGTTCGTGTCATACTTTTTCGCGCCGTGTTCGGCAATGCGGTTTCAGTCATCATCCCCGGGTTTCCCGCCGCCCCGTCCTGTCGGCCATCATTTTCTGGATGCGAAAACTGAAATGGAAACAATGGCTTATCCCCCCCCCCGCACACGCGCTTGCGCCACGCCCTGGGCGCGCTGAAAATGTCTTCTGGAACACCGCTTCTTTCCCGCGCCCTGATCGCCAGCCTGGTTATCCTCTCCTGCGCGCTGGCACCGCCCGCGCTGGCGGCGGATAGCTTCACCTATGATGGGTCAAGCCCCGCACTGCAAAACGCGCCGTCGCCGTTCTCCGGCGCATCCAATACCCTCGCCCCCCTTGATTACACCAGCACCAGCGGCAACATCATTACCATTGACTATACGAGCGGCACCGACCCC
>JAIRLE010000180.1 GCA_031259605.1 Zoogloeaceae bacterium | reverse complement strand
AAGAAAGGCGCGAAGGTCGGGACCCCATTCTTACGGCCGGGGTTTCGACCGCAGCCATTCTTGAGGGGAGCCTTCCCAATGGCGTCAGACCGGCAGCACTGAAGGGCTGCCGCTGATTTCTTGCTCGACGCCTTCGATGGCCGTCTGCAAGCGATACAGGATCACCGCACAGGTCAAGGGATACCGCGCCTTCAGTTTTTGCATCGCGTTCTCGCTGCCCGCAGGTATCGAGGCTTCCGCCGTGTGGATGCCCACGGTATGAAGTTTCCTTTCCATGGTCTTCCCAATCTTGAGTGAAGTGAGCGTCGTCATGTTTTTTGCTTCCCGTTTCAACTTGTCTCGTGGCCGGATGTGGCGGATTCCACGCGCACCATGTCGCCATCGTTCAGGAAACCCGCGCCAGTGACGATGACCTGCGCGGCGCTCTCCAGTCCCTCCATGATTTCGACGCGGTCGTCCGCGCGACGACCGGTCGTCACCTTGACTTGGCGCGCGCGCGTGTTTTCGTCAAGGACGAAAATGTAATGGAACGCCTCGCGCATCACCACGGCCTGAAGCGGCACCGTGAGCGCCAGACGCTCGCCCAGATCGAATGTGCCGCGCGCGAACATGCCGGGCCGCGCCGGGCCTTTCCCGCCGTCAGGCAGGTCGACATAGACCAGGCCCGCTCGGCTGGCGGCATTGACGGTCGGCGCAAGCGCGCGCACCCGGCCCGCGACCGTTTGCCCATCGGGAAGCGTAAGCGTAACCGGCGTCCCCACGGCAACGCGTCCCAGTTCGGAAGAAATGAGTTCCGCGCGCCATTCGAGGCGTCCTTGCCGCACCATGCGAAAAAGCTCGCCGCCCAGTCCGGCTACCGCGCCGACGGTAGCGTTGCGCGAGGAAATGACGCCGCTATCCGGCGCGCGCACCCGCGTGCGCGTCAGACGCAGCCGTTCGGCCGCCAGTCGCGCCGCGGCTGCCTGGACGCGCGCTTTTGCCGACTGCTCGGCAGTCTGGTATTGCAGGATGGCCTGTCGGCTCAAGGCGCTGGTTTTTTCAAGCGAACGGGCGCGTTCGGCGTTTTCCCGCGCTTCCCCAGCGAGCGCCTCGGCCTCGGAGAGCGCCGCCTCGGCCTGGGCAACGCTGACATTCACCGGATCCTCATCGAACACCGCGAGCACTTCCCCGGCGCGCACCGTGTCCCCCACATTGACCCGGACTTCGCGCAGACGCAAATCCGGCATGTCCGAACCGATAACGGCTTCCTGCCAGGCGGCGATGTCGCCATTGGCGGCAAGCCGCACGGGCAGCATATCGGCGCGGGGAAGTTCCACGCTGACCGTCAACGCCGGACGCGGCGCGGCATCCGCCCCCGCGGCGTCATGCGCGTCGCGTCCGAGGAAAACCAGCAGGACGACGGCAATCGCGACCGCGCAAAGTGCAATGACGGCGTAATGGTATTTTTTCATCGTAGACCAACTCAAGCCCGCAACCTTGTCCTTCAAGGCGGCGCAAGATTTTCATAAGGCGCTTCTTTCCTTTGTCGTTCCAAATTGTCCGCTTGCCGAACCTGAGTTCCGACTGTAGCATACGGCAACAAGAATTATTTTCCGGTAACCGGAACGCCCAGGGCAATCGCATGAATGCCTTCGTCGTATTTTCAATTCGCGCCGCCGCCTGCCGTCCGCTCTCCCGCTTGGCGGGAGAGGGCAAAACCCGCGCCGCCCCCGGATATGCGCTCTCGCTTGGCGAAAGAGGGAACAAATGGGCATTCATGCGATTGCCCTGTCGGAATGCCCGTGACCGCGCCAGCATCCATCAGGCTGGATAAGCCTCAAGGCGCGGAGCGTCTATCACTCCGCATTGGATGATGCGTAAGATTTTCAGCCGCCGTCGAAGGAGCGTCGCATAAATGACCCGTATATGGAATTTCAGCGCTGGCCCCGCCATGCTGCCGGAAGCCGCACTGCGCGAGGCGCAGGCGGAACTCCTGGATTGGCATGGCGCGGGCGCGAGCGTCATGGAGATGAGCCATCGCGGCAAGCACTTTACCGAAGTCATCCGGAAGGCGGAAGCCGATCTGCGCGAACTCCTCTCCATTCCCGAAAACTACAAGGTACTGTTCCTGCAAGGCGGCGCGACCCTGCAATTTTCCGCCGTACCCATGAACCTGCTGGCGGGACGTTCCGCCGATTACGTGGTGACGGGCGCGTGGTCGAAAAAAGCCTGGCAGGAAGCCGCGCGCATCGGCAAGGTTCGCCTGGCCGCAAGCACCGAGGCCAAGGATCGGCCCGCCGACGGGTTTACGCGCTTTCCCCGCGCCGAGGAAATGGATCTCGACCCCAGGGCCGCCTATCTGCATCTGTGCACCAATGAAACCATCCACGGTGTGGAAGCGCATGACGAATCCCTTCTGCCGGAAGGGGCGGCGCTGGTTTCCGACATGAGTTCGCACATTCTCTCGCGCCCCGTGGACGTCAGCCGTTACGGCCTCATTTACGCGGGCGCGCAAAAGAACATCGGCCCTTCCGGGCTGACGCTCGTCATCGCGCGCGAAGACCTCATGGGACATGCGGAGGTCATCCCCCGCCTGCTGGATTACCGGGTGCAGGCGGAAAACGATTCCATGCTGAACACCCCGCCCGCCTTTTCCGTCTACATGGCCGGGCTGGTGTTCAAGTGGCTGAAAAAGGAAGGCGGCCTTGCCCGCATGGCGGCCTTGAGCCGCGAAAAATCCGCGCGGGTCTATGCGGCCATCGATAACAGCGCGGGGTTCTACCGCAATCCGGTGGAAAATGAATGCCGCTCGCGCATGAACGTCCCCTTCAACCTCCCCACCCCGGAGCTGGAAGCCGAATTCGTGCGCGCATCCGAAGCGGCGGGTTTCATGGGACTGAAAGGCCACAAATCCGTCGGCGGCATCCGCGCCTCGCTCTACAACGCCATGCCGGTTGAAGGGGTAGCGGCGCTGGTCGACTTCATGCGGGAATTCGCGGCAAGGCGGGGATGAAGGCGCGCACAGGCGGCAAACGAGGCATCAAGGGAACCTTGATCGAATCGATCGTCATCAGATGGCGTCGTCACAATGTTTTGGCCCATGGGACGATACAGCGGATTTGCACGGTAGCCACAGGCCACATTCTTGGCATGACGGGTCGCGATTCCCCGCCAACGTTTCAAGTGCAGAAAGGCATTTTCCATCAGGTGTCGATGCCGATACAAATGTTTGGCAAGAAATTAGCGGCAGCCCTTCAGGGCTGCCGGTCAAACTCCATTGGGAAGGGGTTTCTTTCCCCTCAAGAATGACTACGGTCGAAACCCCGGCCTTCGCACTTTTCTTGCGGGCGGGGTTTCAAACCGGAGTTTACGATCAATCCCCGGTTCCCGGCAGCGCCTGCGCCATGTCCGCGCAGAGGTCGGCGGCGCTTTCCAGGCCAGCGGCGACGCGCACCAGCGAGGGAGAAATACCGGCTTGCCGCATTCGTTCCGGAGTCAGGCTGGCTTCCCACATCGATGCGGCATGCACCACCAGCGTCTCGACGCCGCCCAGGCTGACCGCGTGGCGCGCAATCTTCAGCGCGGCGACGAACGCCTGTGCCGCATGAAAGCCCTGTTCGTCGCCCTCGCCACCCTTGAGTTCGATGCTCAGGACGCCGCCGCCGTGCCGCATCTGCCGCTTCGCCAGGGCGTGTTGCGGGTGGCTTTCCAGTTCCGGGTAATGGACATGGGCGACAGCGGGATGCGTCTCCAGGAATCGCGCCAGCGCCAAGGCGTTTTCATTCTGGCGGGCAACGCGCATGGGTAGGGTGCGCAAGCCGCGCAGCAGCAGGAAGGCGTTGAAGGGACTGACATTCGTGCCCAGCATGATGGCGCGTTCCCAGATTTTTTCCACGGCGTCATCGTCGCCGCACACCACCCCGGCAATCAGATCGCTGTGGCCGCCCAGGTATTTGGTGGCGCTGTGCAACACGAGATCGATGCCGAAGTCGCGCGGGCGCTGATTGATGGGCGAGGCAAAGGTATTGTCGGCCAGCGTCGTGATGCCGCGGCTTCTGGCGAAGGCGGCGATGGCGGCGAGGTCGGTCAGAGTCAGGGTCGGGTTGGAAGGCGTCTCCACCACGATCAGGCGGGTGTTTTCACGCGTCGCCGCAAAAAAGGCATTCGTGTCGCGCTGGTCGACCAGCGTGACTTCCACGCCCAGACCCGGCAGCAGATCGGTCAGTAGTTGCGCGCTCCCCATGTAGTGCGCGGTTTGCGCCACGATATGATCGCCGGCGCGCACCAGGGCAAACAGCGTGGTACTCATCGCGCCCATGCCGGAAGATGTCAAGAGCGCGGCCTGCGCTCCTTCCAGCCGCGCCAGCAGACGTTCGCAGCGTTCCTGCGTCGGGTTGCCGTAGCGGGCGTAGTAGCGCGGGTGACGCGGCTGATTGGCCATTTGGGCAAATTCGGCAAGGGAGCGGGCGCTGTAGGTCGAGGCCGGGTAAATCGCCGGAGCCAGCGCGGTTTCCTCCGTGCCGCTTCCGGCCTCCTGATCGCCGTGAATGACCAAGGATTGCAGGCCGGATAAAAAATCGTCGTTATTCATCTTGAATTCCTTCGTGTGCGCGGCATCGCGTGGAGAATAACATGCTTGTTTCCATCGACTCTCAGTGCCGATGCGCTTCGACCTCGATGCCGACGCTTTTCAGGATGTCACAACCGCTTCGGTCAAACGGAGTTTGGCGTCGGCATCGTTGAATCCGGGAATCAGCGGAACGCGGACGAGGACGTCGATTGGGCGCTCAGCCAGTTTGCGCGCGTTTCCCAGGATGTCGGCGTTGCCGCTGCCCGTCCATTCCCGGTGCTTTTCGGCGTCGACGTGCTTGATGTCGAGCAGTATCAGTCGAGGTGCGGCAGCATCCGTTCGAGTACCGGCCAGGGCGCTTTGGCGCAGGTATCGAGGCAGGCGGAAAGCCCCGCTTCGTCGCGCGGTTCGGTCAGGAGCGCAAGCAGGAAGTCCTTTTGCGCGAGCGGTTCGCCGCCGCTTACCGTCACGCCGCCGCCGCTTTGCTGAAAGATGCGCCGCCAGTGCGGGCGCACTTCGGCAACGATTTCGCACATCTCCAGCCGCCTTCCCGAGACGCTGAGCGCGCCGCGCGGACAGACCGGGACGCAAGCGCCGCAGGCGACGCAGCGCGACGGATCGAAGCGCACACCGCCATCGGCCCGGGAAAACATGGCGTGCCGCGGGCAGGCTTGCACACAGTTTCCGCACGCGGCGCAAAGGTGCGTGAAGTACAGCAAGAAATCAGCGGCAGCCCTGAAGGGCTGCCGCTGATTTCTTGCTGCCCAGACTTTTTCCATGTCGTGTAAAATCCCGCCCCATCATGATTTATGCGCTCCTGCGTCGCGCCCTGTTCCTCCTGGATGCCGAGAAGGCTCATAAGCTGGGGCTGACGGGTCTTTCCTTTATACACGCCTGTGGTCTGTCCAGACTGCTGGCAGAAGCGCGGGTGGAAGATCCGGTAACGGTCATGGGGATTGATTTTCCCAACAAGGTCGGGCTGGCTGCTGGGCTGGACAAGAATGGGGCATATATCGACGCGCTGGCGGCGCTGGGTTTCGGGCATATCGAAGTGGGCACGGCGACGCCGCGTCCGCAGCCGGGAAACCCCAAGCCGCGCCTCTTCCGCTTGCCAAAAGCGCAGGCCGTCATCAATCGCATGGGGTTCAACAACCTGGGGGTCGATGCGCTGGTCGCCAACATCAAGGATTCGGATTTCGCGCGCGGCACCGGCAAAACCGGCGGCGTTGTCGTCGGCGTCAATATCGGCAAGAATGCCGACACGCCGCTGGAAAAGGCGGCAGAGGATTATCTCTTTTGCCTGGAACGGGTTTATGCCGTCGCTCATTATGTCACGCTCAACATTTCCAGCCCGAACACCAAAAACCTGCGTGAACTGCAAAAGGAGGCAACACTTGACGATTTGCTCCGGCAAATCAAGGGGGCGCAGGCGCGCCTTGCCGACCGGCACGGACGTTACGTGCCGCTGGCGCTGAAGATTGCGCCGGATATGGAGGACGCGGACATTACCGGCGTCGCGGACGCCGTGCGGCGACATCGCATGGATGCGGTCATCGCCGCCAACACCACCATCGCGCGCGCGGGCGTGGAAAAACTCCCTCACGGCGACGAGGCGGGTGGGCTTTCCGGTGCGCCGCTGTTTCGCCTTTCCACCACGGTGCTGGGCAAGCTGGCGCACGCCTTGCAGAACGAGACGCCCCTCATCGGCGTGGGCGGCATTCTGAAGGGCGAGGACGCGCGCGCGAAAATGGCGGCGGGCGCAAGTCTGGTGCAGTTGTTTACCGGCTTCGTCTACCGTGGCGCGAGCCTGATCCGCGAGGCCGCCGCTGCCGTGCAAACCGCCAAATCCCCGGTTTCCTGACGCTTATCCAGGCGCGTCCGCATGACCTCCTATCTTTTCCTGCTCATTGGCGCGGTACTGGTCAATAACATAATCCTGGTACAGATACTGGGCCTGTGTCCGTTCATGGGCGTTTCCAAAAAGCTGGAGACGGCTTACGGCATGGGCGCGGCAACCACCTTCGTGCTGACGCTGGCGACCGGCGCGAGCTTCATCATCGACCACTATCTGCTCATACCCGCTGGACTGGAATATCTGCGGACGCTTTCCTTCATCGTCACCATCGCCGCCATCGTGCAATTGACAGAGATGGTCATCGCCAAAACTTCGCCCCTGTTGCAGCAGGTACTGGGAATCTATCTGCCCCTGATTACCACGAATTGCGCGGTGCTGGGCGTACCGCTCATCAATATTTCGCACCGCCATGGTTTCGTGGAATCGCTGGTTTTTGGCGCGGGCAGCGCCATCGGTTTTTCATTGGTGCTGGTACTGTTTGCCGGCATCCGCGAGCGGGTGGATACGGCGGATGTGCCGCAACCCTTCAAGGGCGCGGCGATCGCCATGATTACGGCGGGATTGATGAGCCTGGCCTTCATGGGCTTTGCCGGACTGGATCGCTAGCCGCATGGACATCCTGACCGCCATTGCCGTCATGGCGCTGGGGGCGCTGCTCCTGGGCGCGGCGCTCGGTTACGCCGCCATCCGCTTCAAGGTCGAAGGCAATCCCGTCACCGACAAGATAAACGCCATTCTGCCGCAAACCCAATGCGGACAATGCGGCTTTCCCGGCTGCAAACCCTATGCGGAAGCCATCGCCAGCGGCAAGGCGGAAATCAATCTTTGCCCGCCCGGCGGCAACGAAGGGGCGCGCAAACTTGCCGAACTGCTGGGACGTGACTACGCGCCGCTGGCAGACGAAGTCAAAACCGAAAAAAAGCGTGTGGTCGCGGTCATCGTCGAGGATCGCTGCATCGGCTGCACCCTGTGCATCCAGGCATGTCCGGTCGACGCCATCGTCGGCGCGGCGCGGCAGATGCATACGGTGGTGGAAGCCTTGTGTACCGGCTGCGAACTGTGCCTCAAACCTTGTCCGGTCGAATGCATCGACATGCGGGCGCTGCCGGAAACGCCGGAAACCTGGCGCTGGCCGGAGGTCGAAAGGCGGGGAATAAAAGCGCGGGGACAAAGGCTGGAAAGCATGGCGGCATGTTGAGAACCCTGTTTTCCTTCCCCGGCGGCATCAAGCCCGATCCGCACAAGGAGGCTTCCGCCAGGACGCCCATTGCGCCCGTGCCCCTGCCGGAACGCCTGGTGTTGCCCTTGAGGCAGAGCGCCGGTATCGCGCCCCTGCCCACGGTGCGTGTGGGCGAGCGGGTGAAGAAAGGCCAGGTCGTCGCGGCGGCGGAACAGTGGATTTCCGCCAGCCTGCACGCGCCGACATCCGGCAAGGTGGCGGACATCGGCAATTATCCGCTGGCGCATCCGTCGGGTCTTCCCGCGCCTGCCATCGTCATCGAGGCGGATGGCCTGGACGAATGGCAGGAGCGACAGCCGCTGGATTGGCAAAACCTCGCGCCGCAGGCCGTGTTGCGGTATTTGCAGCAGAGCGGCGTGGTAGGGCTGGGCGGCGCGGTCTTTCCCAGCCACGTCAAACTGGATACCGAAGCGCGCATCGAGGAACTGATCATCAACGGCGCGGAATGCGAACCCTACATCACTTGCGACGACCGGCTGATGCGCGAACGCGCCGCCGAAATCGTCTCAGGCATTGCGCTGTTGCGTGATCTCACCGGCGCGCGGCAAACGCTGATCGCCATCGAGAACAACAAACCGGAAGCCATCCGCGCCATGCGCGGCGCCATCAGCGAACATCGGGAAAATTTTGCCGTCATCACATTGCCTACCCGTTATCCGGCGGGCAGTCTGCGCCAACTGGTTTATGCCCTGACAGGAAAACGCGCGCCGAGCAACGTGTTGCCCACGGCGATGAACGTGCAATGCTTCAATGTCGCCACCGTGCACAGCATCTGGCGGGCGACGGCGCATGGCGAGCCGGTCGTGCGGCGCGTGGTCACGGTAAGCGGCAACGTGCGCGCGCCGAAAAACTGGGAAGCGCCCATCGGCATGAGCATGACGGCATTGCTGCAACTTTCCGAACCGTTTTCTGACACCGACGGCCTGATCGTTGGCGGCCCAATGATGGGGCTTTCCCTCCCGTTGACGAACGCGCCGATCACCAAAGGCAGCAATTGCCTGATTGCCCGTTCGCCCCGGATTTTCCCGCCGCGTCCACCGGAATCACCCTGCATTCGTTGTACCGCATGTGCCCAGGCATGTCCGCAGGGCTTGCAGCCGTTTGAACTTTACTGGTGGAGCCGCGCCCGCAATTTTGACAAGGCGGCGGACTACGCGCTTGCCGAATGCATTGAATGCGGTTGCTGCGCCTATGTCTGTCCAGCGGCCATTCCCCTGGTGCATTATTTTCGTTTCGCCAAGGGCGAACTCGCCGCCGCCGCCAGAGAGCAAAAAATGGCCGATAGCGCCAAATCCCGATTTGAATTCCGCCAGTTCCGCGCCGAACGGGAAAAGGCGGAAAAAGCGGAAAAACTGGCAAAGGCCGCTGCCGCGCAAGCAGCGAAACAGGCGCTTGCCGCCGCCACGAAATCCGCCACATTCGAAGAACAGGCGCAAAATGCAGTGGCGTCGTCGCAAGAGGAGCGACATTGACGCATATTTCCTGTGTTGCTCCCTGTCTGTATGCCGATCCATGACAAACGAATCTCGATGATAACCTGCTCTCCTCATCTCCGCGAAGCCAACAGCATTCCCCGCATCATGCGGCTGGTTTGCGTGGCGCTGGCGCCTGGCATTGCAGTCTATACCGCGCTGATCGGCCCTGCCGTACTGGTGCAGATTTGTCTGTCCAGTGTTGCCGCACTGTTCTTTGAAGCCATGATGCTGAAAATGCGCGCCCTGCCCGTACGCCGTTTTCTTGGCGACCATTCCGCACTGGTGACGGCCTGGCTTATCGCGCTCACCTTCCCGCCGCTTTCGCCCTGGTGGTTGACCGTAACCGGCGTATTCTTCGCCATCGTCATCGCCAAGCATCTTTATGGCGGATTGGGGCAAAACCCCTTCAATCCGGCAATGATTGCCTTCGCCGTCTGCATCATCGCCTTCCCCGCACTGATGTCGCAGTGGCCGGCGCAGGGACTGACTTTGCCTTTCGAGCAACAACTGGAAATCGTCTTCGGTTTCGCGCCGCGCATCGACGCTCTCACCGCCGCTACACCGCTGGACGCCATCAAGACGGCGCTGAAAACCAATGCGCTGCACGCCAACAACATCCAGGAACTGCTGATGAGCCAGAATCTCTACGGTACCTTCGCCGGACGCGGCTGGGAATGGGTGACCATGACCTACCTCTGTGGCGGCGCGTTCCTGCTGGCGATGGGCGTCATCACCTGGCACACTCCGTTTGCCTTCATCACCAGCATGGCAGTGATTGCCGCATTCTGCTGGCTGATTGATCCCGGCCGCTTTTCCGATCCGCTGTTTCACCTCTTTTCCGGCGGCGCGATGCTGGGCGCGTTCTTCATTGCCACCGATCCGGCATCCGGCTGCTCGACGCCGCGCGGCCGCCTGATTTTCGGCTGCGGTGCCGGTCTTCTCGCCTACCTGATCCGGGTCTTTGGCGTCTTTCCCGACGGCATCGCCTTTGCCGTGCTGATCATGAACATTTGCGCGCCGCTGATTGACCGTCATACCCAGCCGACGGTCTTTGGCCGCCGCGCGCGCGAAAGCGACAGACGATGAACGCCCCCGTTCCCGGAAAGGCCGCCGCCATGAGCACCCTTAAAATGGCGGGCGTGTTGCTTGTCTTCACTCTGGTATTCACCGGCCTGCTCGCGCTGGCGGAAAAATGGTCGCGTCCGGCGATTGAAGCCTCGCAGGCAGCGGAAAAAATGAAATTCATCAACGAAGTCCTGCCCGCACAAAGTTACCCCTACGACAACGACCTGCTTGCCGATACTCTCCTCCTGCCGCCCACGCCCGAACTGGGATTGAACGCGCCAAGCCGCGTCTATCGCGCCCGCAAGAACGGGCAGCCGGTCGCCCTGGTGCTCGAAGCCGTCGCCCCGGATGGTTATGCCACGGAAATCCGCCTGATCCTCGGCATCACACACCAGGGCACGATTACCGGCGTGCGCGTCATTGCCCACAAGGAAACGCCGGGGCTGGGCGATTACATCGATCTGAAGAAGGACAAGGAAAAGAAATATCCCTGGATACTGCAATTCAATGGACTCAACTATCCCGGCGTACCTGACAAGGAATGGCAGGTGAAGAAGGACAAGGGACGTTTCTATTACCGTACCGGCGCGACCATCTCGCCGCGCGCCGTAATCCGCGCCGTGCACCGCGCCGCGCAATTCGCCGTCGCCCAGCGTGAACGCCTGTTTCATGCGTCCCCGGAAGCCGCCGCCGAGGAGGCCGCCGCACATGAGCAAGAAATCAGCGGCAGCCCTTCAGGGCTGCCGGTCAAACGCCATTGGGAAGGGGGTTCTTTCCTCTCGAGAATGGCTACGGTCGAAACCCCAACCGC
>JAIRLE010000201.1 GCA_031259605.1 Zoogloeaceae bacterium | reverse complement strand
TAAAGCCCGCTCCCTTGTGGGCAATATCCAGGAAGACGCAGTCCAGCCCGCGTTTTTTCATCTCGAAATCGATGGCGCGGGCGACCACGTCGCGCGGCGCGAGTTCGGCGCGCGCGTCGTGTTCCGGCATGAAGCGCGTGCCGTCGGGACGCTTCAGCAAGCCGCCTTCGCCACGCACGGCTTCGGAAATGAGAAAGGACTTCGCCAAGGGATGAAACAGGCAGGTCGGATGAAACTGGATGAATTCCATGTTGGCGATCGCGCAGCCCGCGCGCCAGGCCATGGCAATGCCGTCGCCGGTGGAAGTGTCGGGATTGGTGGTATAGAGATAGGCCTTGCCCGCGCCGCCAGTGGCAATCAAGGTATGACGGGCGCGGATCGTCCTGATCTCGCCGCTCAGGTTGTCCAGCGCATACGCGCCCAGGCAGCGGTTCGGGGTCAGCCCCAGCCGCTTGCCGGTAATCAGGTCGATGGCGATATGCTGTTCCAGAGTGGTGATGTTCGGATGCGCGCGTACCTTGCGGGTGAGGGTATCCTGCACGGCGAAGCCGGTGGCGTCCGCCACATGGATGATGCGGCGCGCGCTGTGGCCGCCCTCACGGGTAAGATGGTAGCCGGAAGCGTCCTTGGTGAAGGGCACGCCCTGGGCGATCAACCACTCAATCGCCTGCCGTCCGTTTTCCACCACGAAGCGCGTGGCTTTTGGGTCGTTCAGATGCGCGCCGGCGATACAGGTGTCCTGGATGTGGGCCTCGATGGAATCCCGGCTGTCCAGAACCGCCGCGATGCCGCCCTGGGCGCGGCTGGAAGCGGTTTCTTCCAGTTCGCGCTTGGCGATCAACAGCACCCGGCAACGCGCTGCCAGGAACAGCGCCGCTGCCTGTCCGGCCAGGCCGCTGCCGATGATCAGCACGTCGAAATTCAGGGCGGGGGAGGCGGACATGGCATGGGAGCGTTCATTGATCCCGGATCAGCCGCACGGAAAGTTGCGCCCCCAGCCAGCCCAGGGCCGCGCCGCTGGCGACGAGGGCGAGGCTGTGCAAGAACGAGGGACCGTGCGGGGCGAAGGTGCCGCCATAGAGCGCCGCCAGCCGGGAGACGGGCGGCGCGAGCGCCAGTGTGCCGGCGAGCAGCAGCAGGGCCGCCGTCAATCCGCCCAGCGCGCCTTGCAAAACGCCCGAATAGCAGAAAGGGCGGCGGATGAAGGCGTCGGTCGCGCCGATCAGCCGCGCCACCTCGATTTCTTCGGCTTGCCCCAGCACTTGCAGGCGGATGGTGTTGAAGGTGACGGCAATGAGGCCGACGGCGAAAATGACGGCCAGGAGATGCACCGCCAGACGCCCCAGGCGCAAAAAGGCGTCGAAGCGTTTGATCCATGCGGAATCCAGTTGCACATGCGCTACGCCCGGCCAGGCGCTCAAGGTTGCGCGCAGGGTTTCCAGGTGTTCCGGATCGGCGTTATCGGGTTCGAGAATGAAGGCGTCGGGCAACGGGTTTCTCGGCAGGCTGGCGACGATTTCCGCCATGCCCTCGTTGGCTTCCATCTGGCGCAACGCCGCGTCGCGGGAGACGAAGCGCCATTGATCGGGCAGCGTGGCTTCCAGGCGTTTTTCGACGTCCGAGCGCGTTTTTTCGCTCGCGCCGGTGTTCATGAACAGGCTCATCTGCTGCGCGCGGCTGCTGTTGGCGCCCAGCGTCTTCAGGTTGTCGAGGCATAGATAACCGGCGGCGGGCAGGGCCATGGCGATGCCGATCACCAGGATGGAAAGCAGGGTGCTCAAGGGGCTGTCCGTGAGCCTGCGGGCGGCGCGGACAAGGGCGGCAAGGTGTTGCTGGAGCCAAGCTTTCATGGGGTCAGCGTTCCGTGGTTGAGCGTCAACACGCGTACCGCCATGCCGGGGAAAAGATTCTGCGGGGCGTGGGTGGCGATGATGACGGTAACGCGCACCTGGTTGAAGGCGATGAACAGATCGAGCACCTGACGGGCGGATTCTTCGTCCAGATTGGCGGTAGGTTCGTCCGCCAGCAGGATGGTCGGCCGGTTGACCACGGCGCGGGCGATGGCGAGGCGTTGCTGTTCGCCGCCGGAAAGCGCGATGGGATTGGTTTTTTCGCGCGTCAATAATCCCACCTTGTCCAGCGCGGCGCGAGCGCGGCGCTGGGCGTCCCTGGGCGCGAGACCGATGATTTCCAGCGGCAGCAGGACATTTTCCAGCGCGGAACGGTCGAACAACAGTTTTTGATCCTGGAACACCAGTCCCAGATTGCGGCGCAGGAAAGGCAACGCGGCGGGACGCAGGGCAACGAGGTTCTGCCCATTGACGATCAGGCTGCCGGAAGTCGGGCGCTCGATGGCGGAAAGGAGTTTCAACAAGGTGGTCTTGCCCGCGCCGGAATGTCCGCCGACCAGCGCCATTTCGCCGCCCGCGATTTCAAAGCTGACGTTTTTCAGGGCTTCAAGGCCGCCGGGATAGCGTTTGCAGATTTGGCTGCCGACGATCATGCAAACAGCGCCTCCACGAAATCCCGCGCCACGAAGGGACGCAGGTCGTCAATGCCTTCGCCCACGCCGATGAAGCGCACGGGCTTGGGATACTGACAGGCAATGGCGGCAATGACGCCGCCTTTGGCGGTACCGTCGAGCTTGGTGAGCACGAGGCCGCTGACGCCGATGGCGGCGTCAAAGGCTTTTACCTGTTGCAGGGCGTTCTGGCCGATGTTGGCGTCCAGCACCAGCAGGACTTCATGCGGGCCGCTGGCTTCGGCCTTCTGGATCACGCGGCGCACCTTGGCGATTTCTTCCATCAGGTTGTGCTGGCTGGGCAGGCGTCCGGCGGTATCCGCCAGCACGATGTCGATTTTGCGGGCGCGGGCGGCATGGATGGCGTCGAAGATGACCGCCGCCGGGTCGCCGGATTCCTGGGCGATGACCGTGACCCGGTTGCGCTCGCCCCAGGCCAGCAATTGCTCGCGGGCGGCAGCGCGAAAAGTATCCCCCGCCGCCAGCAACACGCTTTTGTTCCGGCTTTGAAAGTATTTTGCCAGTTTGCCGATGGAGGTCGTCTTGCCCGCGCCATTTACCCCCGCCAGCATGATGATGTATGGGTGATGCGGCGTGGTGTCCAGCGGTGCCTCCAGCGGCGCGAGCAAATCGACGAAAGCCGCCGCCAGCGCTGCCTGGATGCTTGCCGCGCCCTCCAGTCCTTCTGCCTTTGCCCGCGCCTTGAGCGCTTCCAGCAGATGCCGGGTAGCCGCCATGCCGACATCGGCGGCAAGCAGCAGTTCTTCCAGTTCCTCCAGCAACGCCGCATCGACCTTGCCGCGTGTAAACAGGGTTTTGGCGCGCCCGCCCAGATGGGCGCGGGTACGGGCAAGGCCGCTCAGAAGCCGCTCGCGCCAGCCGACGGACGGACTCGCCGTCGCCGGAGGCGCGGCTTCTTCGTTTTTGCTTTTCAGGAAGCGGAACATGGGGCTTTCAGGTGCATGCTTGCGGCGGAAGTGCCGTCCATCCAGCGGCGCAAGATGCCAGACGGCAAAATCCCGGCTATTTTATCAGAGGAAAAAAGACAGCGATATTTGCGCATATCCAGCGGGTGCAACGAAAAGCGGAGGAAATTCCGTCAAAAGCCAGGGCAATCGCATGCAAGCCCGTTTTTTTCCCTCTCCCGGCGCTAACGCGCCCCTCGCGTACGGCATGATGAAAAAGGGGGGGGGGCGTTCGAACGCCGCTCTGGTCAGGGGCGCAACGGTTCCTTTTCGAGTGCCGCGAGCACGTATTCCGCGCTTTGGGGGTCGTTACAAAGCAGCAGCATATCGCAGCCGGCAGCGTGGGCGGCGCGGGCGCGCGCCAGCGCGTCACCGGCGACGCTGGCGGCTTGCATGGAAAGATCGTCGCTGAAGACCACGCCCTTGAAGCCGATGTCGTGGCGCAGGTAAGCGTGCCATTTACGGGAAAAGCAGGCCGTATGTTCGGCGTCCATGGCGGGATAGATCACATGCGCGGGCATGACCGCGTCAAGCGGCAGCGCGCGGTAGGGGCGCAGGTCTTCCTGCAATTCGGCCAGGCTCCTGCTATCCATCGGCAGGGCGATGTGTGAATCGGCGTCCGCCCAGCCGTGACCGGGAAAATGCTTGCCGCAGCAGCCCATGCCGCCTTGCCGCAGGCCCGCAATCAGCGCCCCCGCCAGAGCAATGACGGCCTTGGGACGGCGATGAAAGGCACGGTCGCCGATTACGGCGGAATGGCCGTAATCGAGATCGAGCACCGGCGTGAAGGAAAAGTCCACGCCGCAAGCGCGCAATTCAGCGGCCAGCGTCCGGCCAAGCGCCTTTGCCGCCGCCTTTGCCGCCTTGGGCGCGCGATCCCATTCTTTGCCCAACTGCCGCATGGGCGGCAACGGCGTGAAGCCGGAACGAAACCGCTGCACCCGTCCGCCTTCCTGATCGACGGCAATGAGTAGCGGCGCGCGTCCGGAGGCGTGGCGCAAGGCGCGGATTTCAGTCGTCAGCGCCGTCAATTGCGCCGGAGAACTGTAGTTACGGGCAAAGAGAATCAGGCCGCCCACCAGCGGATGCAGAAGACGCGCGCGCTCTCGCGCGTCAAGGCTCATTCCCTGAATGTCGAGCATCAAGGGGCCGGAGCAGGCTGGTTTCAGGGAAAAGGTCATGTGTCTTGCCGTTCCAGCAACACGAAAGCGATGGCGTAGCGGGTCTCGTCGCTGATGGAAAGATGGGCGGACAAGCCCAGTTCTTCCAGCCGCGCCTGGAGATCCGGCGAAAAGACGAAATGGGGCTTGCCCAGCGGGTCGTGGTCTACGCCGATTGCGGCAAACGCGGCAGGCGGGCGCATACCCGTGCCCAAAGCCTTGCCGAAGGCTTCCTTGGCCGCCCAGCGGCGGGCGAGAAAGCGCCCCCGCTGTTCCTTGCCGACACGCAGGAAATCCGTCTGCTCCGCGGAGGAAAGTATCCTGTCCATGCCGATTTCGCCATGCCGCGCGTAAAACGTCTCCAAACGGGAAACGGCGACGATATCCACGCCCGTGCCATAAATCATGCGGTGGCCTTTCGCGCGCCGTTTGCCAGGGCTTTTTTCATCTCCCGCACCGCCGCGCGCAAACCCACGAACACAGCGCGGCTGACGATGGCGTGACCGATGTGCAACTCGCGCACGCCGGGCAACCCGGCAACGGGGCGCACGTTGTAATAATTGAGCGCGTGTCCGGCGTTGAAGCGCATCCCCAGTCGCGTGACGAGCGCGCCCGCCTGACGCAGGCGTTCCAGCTCGCGCCGCACGGCGGGCGCTTCACGGTCGCGACCCTTGGCATGAAAGGCATGCGCGTAAGGGCCGGTATGCAGTTCGCAGACTTCTGCGCCAACGCGCGCGGCGGCTTCCACCTGGCGCGTCTCGGCATCGATGAAGACACTGGCGGCAATGCCCGCCGCCTTCAACCGCGCCACGACTTCGGAAAGCCGCGCCTCCTGTCCGGCCACGTCCAGGCCGCCTTCGGTGGTGATTTCCGCCCTGCCTTCCGGCACCAGCATCGCCATCTGCGGACAGAGGCCACAGGCGATATCCACCATTTCATCGGTCGCCGCCATTTCCAGATTGAGTTTCACCTGCGTGGTTTCCCGCAAGCGGCGCACGTCGTCGTCGCGGATGTGCCGCCGATCTTCGCGCAGATGCACGGTAATGCCGTCCGCCCCGCCCAGGTGCGCCTCCACCGCCGCCCATACCGGGTCCGGCTCCCAAGTGGCGCGCGCCTGGCGCAAGGTGGCGACGTGGTCGATGTTGACGCCCAGTTCGATCATGGGGGTGTGCCTTTGTGCTTTTGCCTGAAAGTTGCTGGGCGCCGGACTGCGCCTGCGGCTTGTCCAGCTTGCGCGCCATGCGCCGGAAAGTCGAATGCTACCTGTTTGGCGGCAAGCCTTCCAGACTTTGTTGCGGCGGATTCTGTTTTTCCCCTCCTCGCTTGTCGCGCATTCGTCCTAAAATGGCGGCTGATTCCCAATTCCATGACGGGCGGCACAGCATGAAAAATCGACATATCCATCTTCTCATCATCGATCCGCAAAACGATTTTTGCGATCTGCCCGGCGACGAATGCGGCGGTAATACGCCCGCCCTGCCCGTACCCGGCGCGCACGCCGACATGCTGCGTCTGGCGGCGCTAATCGAGCAGGGCGGCGGCGGCATCGCGGAAATCACGGTGACGTTCGATTCGCATCAGCGTCTCGACATCGCGCATCCGGGCTTCTGGCGGCAGGGCGACGGCAGCCCCGTTTCGCCCTTCACGCAAATTCGCGCCGCGAACGTAAGGTCGGGCAGGTTCCTGCCGCGCCGCGCGGACGCCTTGCAGCGCGTCATCGCCTACCTGGAGGCGCTGGAAGACGCCCACCGTTATTTCCACATGGTCTGGCCGGTGCATTGCGAACTCGGCTCCTGGGGCCACAACGCCCACGTGGCGGTGCGCCGCGCCTACAACCAGTGGGAAGAGGCAACCGGAAACAGCACGGAAAAAATTCTCAAGGGACTGAATCCCTGGACGGAACACTTCAGCGCCATCCGCGCCGAAATTCCCGATCCGGCCTCGCCCGACACGCTCGTCAATGAAGCCCTGCTCGACCGTCTGGCCGCCGCCGGCGCAATCCTGATCGCGGGCGAGGCGGGCAGCCATTGCGCCAAGGGCACCGCCGAAGACCTCATCGAATTCCGCCCGGAAACGACGAAACGCATCACGCTGCTCACCGACTGCATCAGCCCGGTCGCGGGCTTCGAAACCGCGCAGCGGGTATTCATCGAAACCATGCGCGCGCGCGGCGTGCGCATCGCCACGAGCGCGGAAATCCTGCCGGAATTGCTGGAAACCGCAGCGTGAAGGCAATGGTCATCAACGCGGAAAACGGTGCCTTGCGGATCGGCGAGATCCGCATCCCTGCGACAGCGACCTTCGATGAAAAACCGTGGTCATGGAAGGATTGGCCGGAGGAAGAAGAACCGAACAAGGAACGGCGTTGCAAACGATGGCTGGATGCGACGATCGGCAAGAAAAGGAAATTCCCGTGGGGGGGCAGGCTGCCGCCCGCCACGATCTCGAAAGCGCCTATTCGCGCATCGAAATCCATTATGCAAACAAATACCTGGACGCGCTTTTTGGCAAGAACCTCGGTACGGATTATCTGCAAACGGGAGAACCCGCATGACCCAAACTCCGCCCATCGTACAAAGCCTGCTGGAAAACGACCTCTACAAATTCACCATGTGGCAGGCGCTCCTGCACAGCCATCCCGGCATCCAGGCAGAATACGCCTTCGTTTGCCGCAGCGCGCCCGCCTTCCCGCTCGTCGAATTGAAGGAAGAGGTCGAAGCGGAACTCGATCGCCTGTGCGAGCTGACCTTCAGTCTCGCGGAACTCGATTACCTGCGCGCCCTGCGTTTCATCAAGAGCGATTTCGTCGATTTCCTTTCCGTCTTTCGTTTCCAGCGCCGTTTCATCACCGTCGATGCGGCAGACGAAACACTGAGGATCATCGCCAGGGGGCCGATCGTGCATGTCATGGGCTTCGAGATTTTTGTCCTCTATATCGTTAGCGAGCTGTATTTCCGGCGCTTGGGGGAGAGGGAAAGGGATGAGGAAGCGACGCTTGCCGAAGCGCGCCGCCGCCTGCGGGAAAAAATCGCCCTGCTGCGCCGCGCGGAGGGCGAACTGGAGGGGACGGATGCCTTCGCCATGAGCGATTTCGGCCTGCGCCGCCGCTATTCCGGCCCCTGGCAGGAAGAAGTGGTGCGCGCCTTCGCCACGGAAATACCGCAGTATTTTCGCGGCACTTCCAATGTGCATCTGGCAAGAAAACTCGGCATCACCCCGATCGGCACCATGGCGCACGAATATCTGCAAACCTATCAGGCGGTCGGCGTACGGCTGCGGGATTTCCAGAAAGCCGCGCTCGAAGGCTGGGTGCAGGAATTCCGCGGCGATCTGGGCGTGGCGCTGACCGATGTTGTTGGCATGGACGCCTTTTTGCGCGACTTCGATCTTTATTTTGCCAAGCTGTTCGACGGTCTGCGCCACGATTCCGGCGACCCGTTCGAGTGGGGTGAAAAGGCCATTGCCCACTACAAGACGTTACGTATCGATATGCGTGTAAAGCAACTGGTGTTTTCGGACGGTCTCGACATTCCCCGCGCCATCGCCCTCTACAAGCACTTCCGGGGCCGCGTGAAAACCGCCTACGGCATCGGCACCAACCTCACCTGCGACACCCCGAAAAAGGCGCTCAACATCGTCATGAAACTCGTCGCCTGCAACGGCCAGCCGGTCGCCAAACTCTCCGATTCGCCGGGGAAAACACTGTGCGACGACGAAACGTTCCTGGGATATCTGCGGCAAGTGTTCCAGCATCCGGAGGTAAAGTGAAGAAGCAAGGCGCGTGCAATGCGATTGATGGATAACATCGCCGTCACTTGCGCGAACGGACGCACCCCAACCGAAAAACATCCCATGAAACCACTCATTCTCTCCTTCGCCCAGCTCAACCTCACCATTGGCGACCTCTCCGGCAACATCGCCCGGATGACCGCCGCCGCGCAAAAAGCTGCCGCCGCGGGCGCGCAGCTCGTTATTTTCTCCGAACTCGCCCTCACCGGCTACCCTCCCGGTGACCTGCTCGACGAACCGGATTTTCTCCTCCGTCTCGACGTGGCGCGGGCTGGCCTTCTCGACGCAAGCCGCCTCACACCCGGCCTTCATTGGGTCGCGGGCACGCCCACCCGTCGGCAAGGGCCAGGCAAGGCGCTGGAGAACAGCCTTCTCGTCATCAAGAACGGGAAAGTCGTCCTCGGCTACGCCAAACAGCTTTTGCCGACTTACGACGTCTTCGACGAACGGCGGCATTTCGAGCCAGGGCCGGACGTGGCGCGCGCACTGGAAATCGGTGGCACGAAAATCGGCTTTCTCATCTGCGAAGACGCTTGGAACGACACGGGCAAGAATTACCCCGTGAATCCCCTCGCCCGACTCGCAGCCGCAAAGCCCGACCTCGTCGTCACGATCAACGCCAGCCCGTCAAACATCGGCAAACGCGAAGAGCGCCACGCCATTTTCGCTGCCGCGAGCCGCCGCCACGAACTGCCAATGATTTATGTCAACCAGATTGGCGGACACGATCAACTGGTTTTCGATGGCGCATCCTTCGCCGTCACGCCCAAAGCGGGCGTCGTCTTTGAAGCTTCGCGTTTCACGAAAGACGTCGCCACCCTGCAATTCCGGGACGGCGAATTTTCCTGCCTGGAAAGCAAGACGCTCACTGGGCCTGTGCCCTCCGCGGGACTCCCCGTCATGGCATTCTATCGCCGCCAGATCGTGCTCGGCCTCTCCGATTACGCCCGCCGCTGCGGCTTCAGGAAAGTCGTGGTCGGGTCCTCCGGCGGCATCGACAGCGCACTCACGCTGGCGTTGGCCGCCGAAGCCCTTGGGCCAGAAAACGTCGTCGCCGTAACGCTCCCGTCCCGCTTTTCCAGCGCGGGCAGCGTTGACGACTCCGTCGCCCTGTGCCGGAACCTCGGCATCGAACTTTTCAAGCACCCGATCCGCAACATCGTCGCCCAGTACGAACAGGGGTTCGAAGCCGCCTTCGGCAAGCCGCTCAAAGGCGTGGCGCTCGAAAACCTGCAAGCCCGCGTACGCGGCACAATACTGATGGAATACTCCAACCAATTCG
>JAIRLE010000190.1 GCA_031259605.1 Zoogloeaceae bacterium | reverse complement strand
ATTGACGGAGGTCTGGAATTTCCCGTCATGCAGATTGAAACGCGCCGCCAGCCGGGAACGAATGCCTTCGGGATACATGCTGGAGAGCAGTCCCGCGTCGAGATCGAAGGTGCCGTCATGCAGCGCGGTCACCTCGAAAGCGCCCAGCATGAAGCGGTAAAACCCCGGTGCCTGCGTCCCGGCCTGCGGAGCTTCGGCGCGGACGCTGGCGGGCAACAGGAAAAGCGCGAACAGGAAGCCGAGCGCGGCGGCAAGGAAGAACGGGCGGACGAGTCTGGACATTTTGCGACCTTTCTTTGCAAGAAGTTGGATTTTCCCGCGGCAAGCGGCGTCAGCGCATTTTCAGTTTGAGGGTCAAACATTCTTTTGCCGAACAGGGTCTACTAATAGCCCAAATCCGGGCGCAGGCGTTGGGCGTAGATGTGGTCGAAGCGTTCGGCCAGTGCGGGGTTGGCGGCGCGGATGGCGTTGACCACCGCGTCGGCCCATTCGCAGTATTCACGCCGTCGTTCGGGTGACCATGCGGAGGGCGGCGAGGCGACGAGATCGCGCAGGTTGCAGATTTTATCGGCCAATTTGATGTGTTGCGCCTGTTTCGAGATGCGGGACGCGCGTTCGACTTGCAGGCGTTTGCGTTCGCGCCAGCCCAGGTTCTTGTCGTCGGAAACTTCTTGCACCAGATGGGCGATGGCCGCGCCAAAATGCTGGCGCAATTCTTCTTCCGTCGTCTGGGTGTCTTCGAGCGTATCGTGCAGCAGGGCGGCGCACAGCGTTTCCGTATCCGTCACGCCGCCTTCATTGACCAGCACGTCGGCGAGTGCTATCGGGTGGTTGAGATAGGGCGTTTTTTCGGCGTCCTCGCGCCGCTGGTTGCGGTGCTTTGCGGCAGCAAAGGCCAGCGCCCTGAAGATCAGCGCGATGGCGGGCTGCGGCGTGTTCAAAACAGATCCCACCAGGGCTTCTTGGGTTCCAGTCCCTGCGTGTAGTAGATGCTGTTGGGAAAATTCAGGCGCATGACGCGTTCGGCGTCCTCGCGCAGTTCGGGCATGTCCAGCTTGTCGTAGGCAAGCGTGAGAATATAGCTGGCTTCTTCCAGGGCGGGCGTGTTGGGATAGGTCTTGATGGCGTACTGGCTGCGATTGATGGCGGCCAGGTAGGCGCCACGCTTCAGGTAGTAGTGGGCGACGTGCACTTCATGCGCGGCCAGCGTATTGACCAGGTAATCCATGCGGGATTGCGCGTCCGGCGCGTACTTGCTCTGTGGAAAGCGCGTGACCAGCTCCTTCAGGGCATCAAAGGATTCCTGCGCCGATTTCGGATCGCGCTCGCTCTGATCCTGGGAATTGAAATACCCCATGTAGCCCAGGTCGCCGTTGAAGGTGATCAGCCCTTTCAGGTAATACATGTAGTCGACGCTGGGATGATTGGGATGCAGGCGGATGAAACGTTCGCAATCCGCCAGCGCGGCGGCTTCGTCGCCGTCCTTCCAGTGGGCGTAGGCGGCTTCCATTTGCGCCTGCTGGGCGTAGCGGCCGTAGGGATAGCGGGATTCCAGCTTCTGGTAGTGCTTGAGCGCCTCTTCCCAGTTCCTGTCGTCGAAAGCGGATTTGGCTTCCGTGTACAAACGGGCGGCAGACCAGTCGGCGGTCTGATCGATTTCCGCGGGCAAGAGGCCGCAGGCGGCAAGGACGGGCAGCAGGGCGGCAAACACGAGAACGCGCAGGCGGAAAAAGGGGTGTCGTCCATTCTGGGGGATAACGGGTACACTTCGCATATGGAACATCCTGAAGAAAATCCCGGAGATTATAAAACACCTGAGCGCCAAATACTGTCCTGTCCGCCGGAAGCGGCGGGCAAGCGCCTGGATCAGGCGCTGGCGCTGCTCCTGCCGCAGTATTCGCGCAGCCGCTTGCAGGCATGGATCAAAGGCGGACAGGCGCGGATCGATGGCGTTGCGGCACGCGATACGCGTCAGAAGATGCGCGGCGGCGAAATCCTGACGCTTTTTCCTTCACCCGCGCCCGAGTGCCTGGACGACGCGCCGGAAGACATCGCCCTCGATATTCTTTTTGCCGACGCCGAACTGCTCATCCTCAACAAGCCCGCCGGACTGGTGGCGCATCCCGGCAACGGCAACCGCAGCGGCACCCTGTTGAATGCCTTGCTGCATCATGACGCAAGGCTTGCCGCGATTCCACGTTCCGGCATCGTGCATCGGCTGGACAAGGAAACCAGCGGCCTGATGGCCATCGCCCGCACCCTGGCGGCGCAGGTTTCACTGGTGCGTCAGTTGCAGGAAAGAAGCGTCAGGCGCGAATACCTGGCGGTGGCGCTGGGCGAAATCACGCGCGATGGCGTCATCGACGCGCCCATTGGCCGCCACCGCCAGGCGCGCACACGCATGGCGGTGACGAGCGCGGGCAAACCTGCCGTCACGCATTATCAGGTCATGCGCCGTTATCGCGGCGCAACCCTGATCGCCTGTCAACTGGAAACCGGGCGCACTCACCAGATCCGGGTACATATGGCGTATCTGGGGCATCCGCTCCTGGGCGATCCGCTCTATGGTCGCAGTCGCGCCGCGCCGCCGGGACTGCCGGCGTTTCCCCGCCAGGCGCTGCACGCGCTGCGCCTGACGCTGCGCCATCCGGCCAGTGGCGAAAGCATGCGCTGGGAAGCGCCGCCGCCGGAGGATATGACGAACCTGCTGGCGGCACTGGCGGCACAGGCATTGGCATGACGGAGGCAGTCGCCCTTGCCGCGTATTCCGGTGTCGCGCCGCGGCTCATCCATCCCGACTGGCCTGCGCCGCAAATGGTTGGAAGCGTACAGACCACGCGCACGGGCGGCGTCAGCCTTCCGCCATATGCAAGTTTCAACCTGGGCGCGCATGTGGGCGACGCGCCGGAAGCCGTGCGCCACAACCGCGCCCTGCTGCAATCCCTGTTGCCCGCCGTGCCCATCTGGCTGGAACAGACGCACAGCGCGGAAGTAGTGGAACTTTCGGCGGCGTTGCGCCTCGCGGGCGCCGAGCCGCCGCGCGCCGATGCCGCCGTGTGCCGCGCGCCGGGCATGGTCTGCGCCATCATGACAGCGGATTGCCTGCCGGTATTGTTTTGCGATAGGGAAGGCAAGGCCGTTGCCGCGGCGCATGCCGGATGGCGCGGGCTGCTGGCGGGGGTTCTGGAAAACACGGCAGCGGCCATGCGTCTTGCGCCGGAGCGGCTGCTGGCCTGGTTCGGCCCCGCCATCGGCCCGAACGCGTTTGTCGTCGGCGAGGAAGTGCGCGCCGCCTTCATCGCTCAAAATCCTGCCGCCGACGCCGCGTTTCGGGAAGCCGCGCCGCAAAATACGCGGGACGCGGCAGAAAGAAAATACCATGCCAACCTCTACCATCTTGCCCGCCAAAGGCTTTATCGTCTTGGCGTCACCCGGGTTTTTGGCGGCAATTTCTGTACTTTTTGCGATGACAGCCGTTTCTTTTCCTGGCGGCGCGACCGCCAGACCGGCCGCACGGCAAGCCTGATCTGGATTTCGGGGGATAGAGGACAGAAGCCAGAGGACTGAGAACCTGTTCAAAGTCCTTTGGCTGCCGTTTGAAAACAAGAGCTTTGTTCCCCGTACATTTCCCATTTCCACCGCCAGACTGGACAACAGGCAGAACACCAGAATATAGGCGACCAATCAGTATTTTCCGCCAAGAATCAATACACCGGCAACTGTGAAACCGATCAACACAAGCGCGAAAGTTCCCATGTTCATTCCTTGTCTGTTGTGGACAGACAGATGACCAGCATTGGAATGCGCGCAGCGGCAATGACGTCAACCGCCGCGTCCAGATCGCGCATGTCCGCCTGGCAGGCGTATTGCGCCTTGCCGCCCACGTAGCGCGCCGCCGCCGATTTTCGGTGCGTTTGGCCATCCTGGTCTTTCTTTCCCTTGTCCCATCGGATTTGTCATGTATGCTCCGTCGTTGGCCTGCTCGCACTGGTTCAGGCGAGCGCCTCGAGCTGCGTTTCTATCGCGGCGGCAACAGGCAATTCAATGAACATCTGCTTCGGATAGGCGTAATCCTTGCCAGATTCGTCTACGATCCGAACACAGCCCATCGCGGCCGACTTTTCATCATCAATGACAGGATATAGCTTCCGGCGTTCCAAATCCGCCTCATAGCCGTGATTGTCCATGCAGACAGCCCATTTCATAGCCACTCCTTCACTTTCATGGCAAC
>JAIRLE010000153.1 GCA_031259605.1 Zoogloeaceae bacterium | reverse complement strand
TGGATCGCCGCCTCGGGCCGGGCGAAGAAGCGCTCGATCATGAGGTTTTCGATGTCGCTCGTCGAACGTTTGTCCTCGCGCCACACCGTCCGCTCCCAAGCCGCGTAGCGCGCCCCGTTAAGCGCCGTGGTGCGCGCCTGACCGTGCGCGTACATGGCCCAGCCGATGACGAACATCGGAATCAGCACCAGCAGCATGGACAGCACCACTTCCACCAGCGCCTGTCCGCGCTGGCGCGGACGCCCGCGCGTCGACCGCGCGGAAGAAGATTCAAAGCAGGAAAAGAGGGGCATGATGGTTCCGTCCCGGTGAGATGGCAGGTTCGTTCATTTCCGTTGGGTGCCGAAGCCCTGGAAAACCCTTTTTACCGACGGGTCGATCCCCAGTTCCTGGCGGCAACTGTCTTCCGCTTCCCGCTGGAGTCTGCCGGCATCCTTGTAGGCGCGTCCGTATTGCGCCTTTTTGTCGTCGCTCAAACGGGCGCCCCGGTCTTGATGCTCGATCAGATCCTGGGTGGCCCCGAACAGCTCGCCCGCCTTTTCCGGCGTCAGTTTCCGCGCGTAGCGCTCGTTGGCGCATTTGAACAGCGCGCCGGCTTTCTGCGTCGTCAGCCGGCCCGCGCCGAGGTCCTCCCGGAAAATCATCTTCGCGTAGGATTCGGCTTCCTTCTGGGTCATTTCCGCTTTCGGGGCGTCTTCTTCTTCATCATCGTCATCGTCCGTCTGCGCACATGCGGGGCCTGCGCACATCAACGCCAGGAGCAGGACACCCAGGGAGAATTGCGGATGGGTTGGCATGAGAGAATCCTTTCGGTAAAAAGACAGGGTGGGGTTGATGAACGTCATTCGTCGGGGAGCGCGTCGATGGAATCGGCGAAATCGTCGGTAAACTGTTGTTTCCTGCGCCGCTCCTTTTCTTCCTTCGCCTTGCGGACCGCTTTCTCCCCGGCCTCTCTTTGCGTTCTGGTCGGATTGGTCAGCCCCAACTGGCACAGGCGCGTCCCCGTACACAACACCCGGATATGAAATCCGGCATTGTTTCTCGCGCGATAGGTGAGCAGCGCGTGCGACAGGGTACGGGCCTCTCCGGTAAAACCCATGGCCTTCAATTGCCCGATATACGCGCGCATGCCGTCCTGGACTTTGCCCGCGTCGTCTACGAAGAGCGCGCTGAAAGACCATTCGCCGATTCTCTTGCCTTTGCCGTGGGTGACGCCCACCATGTAAGCGGGCAGGGCCGGCCGGGGCAGGTGGCTGGTGTATTCGTCCTCCGGCCAGGCGTCGAGGCCGTAGCTCACGTACCCGTCCTTGCCTCCTTCCTTGGCGCCGAACCAGGCGTTCTTTTGATCCTTGACGGCGATCACGTGCTCGACGACCTTCCCGCTCTCGTAGGTGGTGTGCGCGATCCATTCGCTATCGCCTTCCCGGATGACGATTTCCCGCGTGACGCAATAGCCATGATCCGTATCGAGAACCGACCCGGCATGGAAGCTCATGCCCCTGACCGTCACCAGGCAGTCCGGCGCGGCATGGGCCAGCGAAGTCCACAGGGCGGCGCAAAGCAAGGCCAGCGTCTTTTTGCCCAGGCCCGGTCGTCGGTTTGCGTATCTCATTTTTCGTCTTCCTCCCGGCTCAATCCATGACCGCCAGCAGCGCCGCGACGCTCGCCGGCAAATCCGTCAGGCGGGGTTGCCAGTACGGAGAAAACAAGGTGGCATAGGTGCCGTTCTGGTACAGCGCGGAGGGCAATCCGGCGGCGGTGGGGTCGTTGTCGGATCGCGTGGGGCGGCGGAAATACGTTTGCGCGGCGGCCACTCCGTAAATCTTGGCGCGCCCTTCGGCAAGATGGAACGGATTGTCCGCGTCCGTCCCGAAGGTCTGCGTGGCATTGGGCGTGGTCGCGTTCTGCACGGGCTTGTAGACCAGCACCACGAAGGTGTCGCTCGGACGCTCGCCGGGTTTGGGGTCGCCGGTCAGCTCGTAATACGGCTGGATGCCGCTGTACGTGTTTTCCAGCCTTTTCTTCCGGTTGTCGTAAGCATCGCTGTGCGCCCCGGAAGTCATGTCGCCGTGACTCAGGTTCTTCCAATCGTCCGCCCCGGAACCGCCCGCCACCTCGCCGGTCAGCCAATACTTGATCTCCTCGGTCTCCCACTTGATCTTCCCGTGCTTGATTTTCCGCTCTTTGTACTGAACGTCCAGACCGTCCACGCCGACCCAGGTCTTGTTGTCCGAACTCAACTCGGTGCCGCCGTGGAATACATGTGTGGACTTGCTCTTATAGATGCCTATATCAAATGATGGGATGGGAATCCACGCGCGCTTGACGGTAAAACCGTCGCGCGAGACGTTGACTACCTCGCGCATGCGGCCCAGCGCGTCGTCGTCCGAACGTTGCTCGGAAAACCCGCCGAAAAAGGTCTCCATCAGGGCGCCCACGTTCGCGGCGCTCGCCAGCAGCCCGCCCCCGCCCGAGGTCGCCCAGCGCAATTCCGGATCGTTGGCCTTGATGACTTTGTCGACCTTCAGCGCGTCTGCCATGGTGATGAAATGCACTCCTTCCTGCATCCCGGAAATGAACTCGATCAGTTCGTTCTGAAGCTCCGTCAGTTCCTCCAGCGCCGGCAGAACGTCATCGTCAATGATTTGCGCCACCTGCTCGAACGCGCTGCCAATCGCATCCAGAATCGACCCGATATAGGGAATCCAGGACAGGTACTGCAATTTCGATATGTCATTCGCGGCCAGATAGATCATCTCGCTCAACGAGGCCAGGCTGACCAGTTGCCCGATCACCGCGTGGTTCGCCACCATCGCCCGGTTGGTGTAGGCCATGAAGTTCAGGTCGCGCGCGATGGTGTTGGCCAGCGTATACGCCCCCGCGTCGGCGGCGTTCATGGTCTGCGTCTTGCCGTGCGTTATCTGGCTGAGGTTGAACGAAGCAAAGGTCATCAGCGACAGAAAGACGATCGCCGCCAGCGCGAGGTAGATCGCCTGGCCGTATTGAAGCCCCTTGGCGCGCGGTTTCATGAATAAGGGATGCAGCATGGCGGTCTCCCGGTGTCTGCCTCAGCCTTGGGTTGCGGGAGCGCGCGCGACCCGCGTCGCCTGCCCGCTGCCGATCAGCCGCACCCGTTCGCCGGGCTGGAAGTTTTCCCCTTCGTCGGCCTGCACGATGGCCAGGTATTCGCCGTTCTCCAGCTTGACCGTGATCTCCACTCCGTCCTGCCGGGTCACGGCTTCCTCCACCGCCGCGCCGCCCACGCCGCCGCCCACCGCGCCGACCGCCGCGCCGACGCTGCCGCTCACCCCCCGGTGGTGACGCCCCCCGAGTTCCCGCCCGATGGCCTGCCCGAGCACGCCGCCCGCCACCGCCCCGGCGGTCGCGCCCACCTTGCTCTTGGTGCCTTCGATCTTCACCCGGCGCACGCTGTCGACCACCGCGAAGCGGATGCTCATCGTCTGGCGCGCCTCTCCGCGCGCGTAATCGTCGCCGCCCAGCCGGGAAGCGCAGCCTGCGGACAGGAAAGGCATGGCGACCAGCAAGGCCGTGGTCAGGATCGCGGGTTTTCTCATGGGACTCTCCCTGTTTGTTTGCCGTTTCAGAACGGCGTTTGGTTCATGGTTTGACCAGTTCCACGCGCCGGTTCTGCGCGCGGGCGGCTTCGTTGCCGTCGCCCTCGGGGACGAGCGGTCGGGTCGCGCCGTAGCCTTTGGCTTGCAGGCGGGCGGCGTCGATCCCCTGGCCGGTGAGGTAGCGCACGACCGCAGCCGCACGCCGTTCCGACAGTTTCCGGTTGTATTCGGCAGAACCCAGGCTGTCCGTGTGTCCGCCGATCTCGAATTTCCAGGTCGGGTTGGCCTGGGCGAGCTTGACCACTTCGTCCAGCACCGCGCCGGATTCGGGGCGCAGGGTGTCGGAATCGAAATCGAAATTGACCCCGTAGAGTTGCACCTTGCCGGTTTTCTCCAGATTCTCGGCCATCGTCTCGGTGGCGCTCTTCTCTT
>JAIRLE010000079.1 GCA_031259605.1 Zoogloeaceae bacterium | reverse complement strand
TGAGAGGCGTTCAAGCGTCGCATCCATTCTTCCGCCCCGTCAAAAGCGAGGCGCGCAGCGACGCGGCAATCCAGGCGGTTCCGCTTTTCCGAAGCGGCAAGGCAAACGGTGGCCGTGCTGGATTGCCGCGAGCCTTCGGCTTTCGCTTTTGACGAGGACGCTTATCCGCTGCTTTCAATTTTCAAAACAGCTTCTTACGGTCGGGGTTTCGACCGTAGCCATTCTCAAGGGGAGAGAACCCCCTTCCCAGTGACGTTGGACCGGCAGCACTGAAGGGCTGCCGCTAATTTCTTGCCAGCTGCCGCCGGTTCTGGCGTTCGCCGCCGCCGTCCTCTGGCGTCCATCCCCTGAAATGGCGTATCCTTTCGCCTCCGCGGCGTCCCTTGCCGCAAAATCCATTTTATTCCTCCTTCTGGAGACTGACCCATGTTGCTCAAATACATCAAGCCGCTGGTCTTCGTTTTGTTGTCGCTCACCGCTTTCGGCGCACTGGCGCATACAGGGCATGAAGACGCGCCGGGTTTCGTGGCGGGGTTCATGCACCCCCTGACCGGCGCGGATCACCTGATGGCCATGCTTGCCGTCGGCATCTGGAGCGCCATGACCACGCGCCGCATCTGGGTTGCGCCGCTTTCCTTCGCCTCTCTCCTGCTGATTGGCGCGCTGCTGGGTCTGGCGGGACTGCATTTCCCGGCCGTCGAACCCATGATCGCCGCCTCGCTTCTCGTCCTCGGCCTGCTGCTTGTCAGCCAGGCGCGTCTGCCGCTCATGGCGGGCGCATTGCTGACCGGCGCGTTCGCGCTCTTTCACGGCGCGGCGCATGGCGCGGAACTGGGCAGCAATAGCCCCCTGGCCGCCATTGCCGGCATGGTGCTGGGCACGGCGCTGATCCACATCGCCGGTCTCCTGCTGGGGCGTCTGTTGCTGGCGCGGCATGTGCTCTGGGCGAGGGTGGCGGGCGGCTGCATCACGATTTTCGGCGCGGTCCTGCTGACAGGCGTTCTCTGAAATCAGGAGACCGCCATCAAGCCGCGACACGCCCTCTCCGCCCCCGCCCGATGAACCGGGACAGCGACATCTATCTGGTCGGCCTCATGGGATCGGGCAAAACCACCATAGGCCGTCAAATCGCCAAACAACTGGGACGCGACTGCGTGGATTCCGACCACGAAATCGTGGCGCGCACCGGCGTCAACATCCCCACCATTTTCGAGATCGAAGGCGAAGCCGGATTCCGCCGCCGGGAAGCGCGGATCATCGCGGAAATCGTTCAGCGCGCCGGACCGCCGATCGTCCTGGCGACAGGCGGCGGTGTCGTGCTGGCGGAGGAAAATCGCCGCCTGCTGCGCGCCAACGGCTGGGTGGTCTATCTGGATGTATCGCCCCGTTTTCTCTGGGCGCGCACCCGATATGACCGCAACCGGCCGCTGTTGCAGGTGGAAAATCCGCTGGCCCGTCTGGAAGCCCTGTACGCGGCGCGCGATCCCTTGTACCGGGAGAGCGCGCATTTTGTCATTCGGGGCGGCGAAACGCCGTCGCATGTGCTGACACAATCCCTGTTGAAGGAATTCATCCGTCAATGCCAACCGTCGATGTAGCCCTGGGCGAACGCGCCTATTCCATTCACATCGGGCGTGGTCTGCTCTCCGATCCGGCATACCTGCCCGCCCGCCTGTCGGGGCAACCGGTTGCGGTGGTCAGCAATGAAACCGTCGCGCCCCTGTATTTGCAAACCGTGCATGAAAGTCTGCTGGCGGCGGGCGCAAAGCCATTTGCGGTCATTTTGCCCGATGGCGAAGCCCACAAGAACTGGCAAACCCTGAACCGGATTTTCGATGCCCTGCTAAAACAGCATTGCGAGCGCGGCAGTACCCTGGTTGCGCTGGGCGGCGGCGTCATCGGCGACATGGGCGGCTTTGCCGCCGCCTGCTACCAGCGCGGCATGAATTTCATCCAGATGCCGACCACCTTGCTGGCGCAAGTGGACGCTTCCGTGGGCGGCAAGACGGCCATTAACCATCCGCTGGGCAAGAACATGATCGGCGCTTTCCATCAGCCGTCGTTGGTGCTCGTCGACATCGACACCCTGGCCACCCTGCCGCAACGCGAGTTTTCCGCCGGCATGGCCGAAGTCATCAAATACGGCCTGATTCGTGATGCGGATTTTCTCCACTGGCTGGAAGCCAACATGTCCAGGCTGATGGCGCGCGACGAAATTCCGCTTGCCGAAGCGATATATCGCGCTTGCCGGCACAAGGCGGAAATCGTGGCCGCGGACGAACGCGAGCGGGGGGGGCGCGCGCTCCTGAATCTGGGGCATACCTTCGGGCATGCGATTGAAACCGGCCTGGGTTATGGCGTCTGGCTGCATGGCGAGGCGGTGGCGGCGGGAACGCTCATGGCGGCGCGGCTTTCCACGCTGCTGGGCTGGCTATCGACGGCGGACGTCGCCCGCATCGAACGTCTGTTCGCCGCCGCCGTCCTTCCCGTCCGCGCGCCGGCTCTGGGCGCGGAACGCTATCTGCAACTCATGCGCCACGACAAGAAAATCCAGGACGGCCGCCTGCGCCTCATCCTGATGAAGTCCCTGGGAGAAGCCGTGGTGAGCGAAACCGCCAGCGAGGCGCAAATCGCGGAAGCGATCCGGGAGTGCAGTCAAAAATTGACGACAGACCTCTAGGCGGTCGCCTGCCGCTTTTCCCGCGTCTTGAGCGCCAGCAGGCTATAGACCGTGGGGACGACAAAAAGGGTGAAGAAGGTGCCCAGCAGGAGGCCACCGACGATGACCCAGCCGATTTGCCGACGGGATTCCGCGCCCGCGCCGGTTGCCAGCGCCAGCGGCAGCGCGCCCAGCACCATCGCTCCGGTGGTCATGAGGATGGGGCGCAAGCGCAGTTGCGCGGCCTCCATGACGGCGTCCAGCCGCTCCTTGCCCTGTTCCTGCAATTGATTGGCGAATTCCACAATCAGGATGCCGTGCTTGGTGATCAGGCCGACCAGGGTAACGAGGCCGATCTGGCTGTACACATTCAGGGTGCCGCCGAAAAGATAGAGCGCCGCCAAAGCGCCGGTCATGGACAACGGCACGGTCAGCATGATGATGAACGGCGCGCGAAAACTCTCGAACTGCGCCGCCAGCACCAGATAGATGAAGGCCAGCGCCAGCAGGAAAGTCAGGGCAAGCGAGGAGGATGACTGGCGGAATTCGCGCGACTGACCGTTGTAATCCACGGCATAGCCGGGTTTCAGCATCCGGCGCGCGGCGTCTTCCATGAAGGCCAGCGCCTCGCCCAGGGCGTAGCCCGGCGTGAGATTGGCGGTGATGGTCACGGCGCGGCGCTGGGCAAAGTGGTTCAATTCCCTGGGACTGACGGTCTCTTCCACGGAAAGCAGGCTGGACAGGGGAATCATCTCGCCGTTCCTGCCGCGCGTATAGATGTCGCGGATGTCTTCCGGCGTGACCCGCTCGTCGTCTTCCACCTGCACGATAACTTCGTACTGCTCGCCATCGCGCTTGAAGCGCGTCACCTGGCGTCCGCCGAGCATGGTTTCCAGGGTGCGTCCCACGGTATCCACGGAGACGCCCAGATCGGCGGCGCGTTCGCGGTTGACGTGCACATTGAGTTCCGGCTTGTTCAGGCGCAGATCGGTATCGACGTTGTTCAGGCCAGGATTCTTGCGGATTTCTCGCACGAAGTCTTCCACCACCTGCGCAAGTTCGGCATAGGAGGCACTGGTGACGATGACAAAATTGACCGGCTGTGCCCGTCCGCCCTGCCCCAGCGACGGCGGCAATGTGGGAAAGGCCAGGATGCCGGGAATGGCGGAAAACTGCGGGCGCAGTTCCTCGACGATTTCCTGCGCCGAACGTTTGCGCTCCTTCCAGTCGGTCAGTCGCGCGAAGGAAACGCCGCGGTTCAGGATGGGCGCGCCAACAACGATGTTGTAACGGTCGATTTCCGGCGTCTTCATGTAAATCGCTTCCAGTTGGCGGGCGTAACCGTCCATGTAGGCCAGTGTCGCGCCTTCCGGCCCGGAAAAGGAGCCAACGATGGTGCCGCGATCCTCAATGGGCGCAAGCTCCGATTTCAAGAGCGTAAACAACAACCCGCCCGCCGCCGCCACCACGAAAAAAATCCCAATGACCCACGTCCGCCGTTCAAGCATGAACGCCAGGGCGCGCTGATAACCTACCGTCAGCGTATCGAGGAAACCTTCCACCAGCACAAAGGCGCGGTTGTGCCGCTCCTGATGCTTCAACAACTGCGAACACATCATCGGTGAAAGCGTGAGCGCGACGAACCCGGAAACGAGCACAGCCCCGGCGAGTGTGAGCGCGAATTCGATGAACAGCTTGCCGGTACGCCCGGTCATGAAAGCCACTGGCGCATAGACAGCGGCCAGGGTAATGGTCATGGCGACCACAGCAAAACCGATTTCCTTCGCCCCCTTTGCCGCCGCCTCGCGGCGCGGCATACCCGCCTCGATATGACGGAAGATGTTTTCCAGCATTACAATGGCGTCATCAACCACCAGACCTATCGCCAGTACCAACGCCAACAGGGTCAAGGTATTGATGGAAAATCCCATGATGAACATCAGGGTGAATACGCCAATGAGCGACACGGGAATCGTCACCAGCGGCACCAGCGTGGCGCGGAAATTCCTGAGGAAAAAAAAGATGATCAGGATCACCAGCACAATGGATTCGCCGATAGTGGAAAACACCGCCTCAATCGAACGGTCGATGAAGGTGGTGGAATCGTAGGAAACATCAACGCTCATACCCTCCGGCAGTTCGGCGGCAATGCGCGGCAATTCTTCTCGCAGGGCATAGGCCAGTTCCAGCGGATTGGCGGTGGATTGCTTGATCAGCCCCAGATTGACGGCGCTCCTGCCGGAAAAGCGCGAAATGTTGCGCTCGGATTCCGCGCCGACTTCCACTCGTCCCAGATCGAAAAGGCGCACCGGATAACCATTGACCGTCTTGACGATCACCGCCGCGAATTCTTCCGGTCGCTGCAAATCCGTCTGCGCCACCACGGAAAACTCCCGCCGGCGGCTCTCGATGCGTCCTGCGGGCACTTCCACGTTCTGTTGACGCAGGGCGTCTTCCACGTCCTGCGCCGTCACTTGATAGGCCGCCAGCCGGGCACGATCCAGCCATATCCGCATGGCAAAACGGCGCTCGCCGTAAATGCCCACATCCGCCATGCCCGGCAGAGTTTGCAGCCGGGGTTTGACGATGCGGCTGGCGAAATCGCTCACTTCCAGCTGCGTATGCCGATCGGAGGAAAAGGAAAGACGGATGATCGGGTCGGCATCCGCTTCCACCTTGGCGATAATCGGCTCATCCACATCGTCCGGCAGCTTTCCCCGCGCGCGCGAGACCCGGTCGCGCACATCGGAAGCGGCGGAATCCGGGTCGCGTTCCACAGTAAAGCGCACGGAAACCTGGCTTCTTTCGGAACGGGAAACCGAAGACAGCACCTCGACGCCTTCAATGCCCGCCAGCGAATCCTCCAGCGGCTTGGTGATCTGCGACTCGACGATTTCCGCCGACGCGCCACGATAGGTGGTGGAAACCGTGACGATCGGCTCATCAATATGCGGATATTCGCGTACCGTCAGCCGTCCATAAGAAACCACGCCCAAGAGCATGAGCACCAGGGAGAGCACCGTGGCAAAAACCGGACGCGCAATACAGACTTCGGAAAGTTTCATCGTAAAACCAACTCCGGTTTGAAACCCCGCCCATAAGAAAGGCGCGAAGGTCGGGACCCCATTCTTACGGCCGGGGTTTCGACCGCAGCCATTCTCGAGGGGAGAGAAACCCCTTCCCAATGGAGTTAGACCGGCAGCCCTGAAGGGCTGCCGCTAATTTCTTGCTGGACAAGAACCGGGGACGCAAAAACACCGCGTCATTGTACGCCGTACGCCCGCTTTCGAACGCGGAGGCGAAATTATCGGCCAGGTCTGGCGCATGAAAAGCGCTTTTCGTGCTCCTGCCCTACTGGAGTTCGCTTCTCGTGTCGACGGAGGCGCGGGTTTTCAGATAAGATTGCGCTTTCCCGCAGCGTGTCTTTCCATGACCAAATACATCTTCGTTACCGGCGGCGTGGTGTCTTCCCTGGGCAAGGGCATTGCCGCCGCGTCGCTTGGCGCCATACTCGAATCCCGCGGCATCAAGGTCACGCATCTGAAGCTCGATCCCTACATCAATGTCGACCCCGGCACCATGTCGCCGTTCCAGCATGGCGAGGTCTTCGTTACCGAAGACGGGGCGGAAACCGATCTGGATCTGGGGCATTACGAGCGTTTTACCAGCGCCAAGATGTCCAAGCGCAACAACTTCACCACCGGCCAGGTCTATGACAATGTACTCAGAAAGGAGCGGCGCGGCGAGTATCTGGGGAAGACCGTGCAGGTCATCCCGCACATCACCGACGAGATCAAGGCGAAAATCAAGGCGGGCGCTTCCGGGGCGGATGTGGCGATCATCGAGGTCGGCGGCACGGTGGGCGACATCGAGTCGTTGCCCTTTCTCGAATCCATTCGCCAGATGGGGCTGGAAGAAGGCCGCGTCAATACCTGCTATATCCATCTCACCCTGCTCCCCTACATTCCCACGGCGGGCGAGCTGAAAACCAAGCCCACCCAGCATTCGGTCAAGGAACTTCGGGGCATCGGCATCCAGCCCGACATCCTGCTGTGCCGCGCCGACCGTTCCATGCCGACGGAAGAACGGCGCAAGATCGCGCTTTTCTGCAATGTCATGCCGGAAGCGGTGATCGAATGCCTGGACGCGGATTCCATCTACAAGATTCCCGGCATGTTGCACCGGCAGATGATGGATGAAATCGTCTGCCACAAACTCTCCATCCTCGCCCGCGCCGCCAACCTTTCCATCTGGGATAAACTGATCGACGCGCTGGAGCACCCGGAACACACGCTCGACATCGCCTTCGTCGGCAAGTATGTCGATCTCACCGAATCCTACAAGTCGCTCATCGAGGCGATCAATCACGCGGGCATGCACACTCGCTGCAAGGCCAATATCCATTTCATCGATTCCGAAATGCTGGAAGCCGAGGGCATCGATGTATTGAAGCCCATGCACGGCATCCTGGTGCCCGGCGGATTCGGCAAGCGCGGCACGGAAGGCAAGATCGCCGCCATCCGCCACGCGCGGGAAAAGAAAGTGCCTTACCTGGGCATCTGCCTGGGAATGCAGATGGCCGTGGTGGAATTCGCCCGCAACGTCGTGGGCATGAAAGACGCGCATTCCACCGAGTTCGCGCCGGAGACGCCTTACCCGGTCATCGGCCTCATCACCGAATGGCTGGACGCTTCCGGCAAGCTGGAAAAGCGTTCCATGGATTCCGACTTGGGCGGCACGATGCGTCTGGGCGGGCAGGTCTGCCAGTTGCGGGAAGGCAGCAAGGCGCGGGAAATCTACGGCAAGGCGGAAATCGTCGAACGCCACCGGCATCGCTATGAGGTCAATAATACGCTGCTGGCGCAACTGGAAGAAAAGGGGCTGATCGTCTCTGGGCGCGCGCCCGGAACAAATCTTTGCGAGATGGTGGAACTGCCCGCCGCTGTGCATCCCTGGTTCGTCGGCTGCCAGTTCCACCCGGAATTCACGTCCAATCCCCGCCATGGGCATCCGCTGTTTACCGCCTATATCCGGGCGGCGCTGGCAAATAAACAGAAACGGACATGAAACTCATCGACGACTGTCTGGCGGGTTTCAAGAACCGCCTGCTGCAACTGCAAGCGGAAAACGCTGTGGAAGGCGATGCGGATATCGCGGGCGAACTGGAAGAGACGCTGGCGGATTTCTCTCTTGTATCCGGCGCGTCCGAAGCCGACCTTGTCCGGTTGAAAGCAGCCTATCCCGACTGCCCGGAAGTCCTGACTGAATTGCTGCGGCGCGTCGACGGCGCCTATTGGCGAGAATGCCAGGGCAAGGAAATTACGCTTTACCTTCTGGGTTCGGATGTGGGCGCCTGGCAATACCCCTGCTGCTTGCTGTCGGCGCTGCAAATTCTGGAAAGCGCGGAGGAGAATCGTGGCGAGAGCATCCGGGAAACTTACGCGGAACATCTGGAAGACATCGAGATCGACCCTCGCATCGCCCCCGACCTGACGACCGGCAAGCGTCTGCATTTTTCCGATTGCATGAACAACGGCGGTGCCTCGCAACTTTTCATCGACTTCAATTCCAGGGGTAAAGGCAAGGCCGGGCAAATCATCCGCTTCCTCCACGACCCGGATGGCTACGCCGTTGTTGCTGATGGTTTCGAGGATTGCCTGCGCCTCCCGATGGCGCACGGTTACAATTTCATCCGGTTTTATTGAGCGTCCATGAATCTCTGTCATTTCACTGTCGGACTCGACCGTCCCCTGTTTCTCATCGCTGGTCCCTGTACCGCCGAATCGCTGGATCTGTGCGTCGAAGTGGCGGGAACCTTGAAGGAGGTTTGCGGGCGTCTGGGCATTCCCTATATTTTCAAGGCATCCTATGACAAGGCCAATCGCACCTCCGGAAAATCGGCGCGCGGGCCGGGACTGGAAGCGGGCTTGAAATTGCTCGACAACGTGCGGCGGCAAACGGACGTTCCCATCCTCACCGATGTGCACATCGAAGCGGATATTGCCGCTGTCGCCGCCGTGGCGGATGTGCTGCAAACCCCGGCCTTTCTTTGTCGACAGACCGATTTCATCCACGCCGTTGCCGCTTGCGGCAAGCCGGTGAATATCAAGAAGGGGCAGTTCCTCGCTCCCGGCGACATGAAAAACGTGGTGGACAAGGCGCGAGAAGCCAACCCGGAGGCCAGCCTCATGGTTTGCGAGCGCGGCGTGTCGTTCGGCTACAACAACCTGGTTTCCGACATGCGCGCCCTGTCCATCCTGCGCGACACCGGTTGTCCGGTGGTGTTCGACGCCACGCATTCGGTGCAACTTCCCGGCGGTCAGGGCGGCAGTTCCGGCGGAGAACGCGAATTCGTGCCAGTGCTCGCGCGCGCGGCCGTGGCGACGGGTATTGCCGGGCTGTTCATGGAAACCCATCCCAATCCGGAAAAAGCCTGGTCGGACGGCCCCAATAGCTGGCCGCTCAAGCGCATGGAAAGCCTTTTGACTACCCTTGTTGTCTTGGATAAAACGGTCAAGGCGGCAGGTTTTGAAGAATTGCGCTAAGGAATCCCTGATCGAGTCAATCTTCGCAAGGATTTGGAGTGTGTCGGCAAGCTCCCGCACTCCAAACTTGATCGGCGTTTCCCCAAGTCGTCTTTGCGCCACATTTTTGAATTTGTACGTAGTGATTGAAAACAGGAGTAAACCATGAGTTCAGTTGTTGATGTCATTGCCCGCGAGATTCTCGATTCACGCGGCAATCCCACCGTTGAGTGCGACGTGCTGCTCGAATCCGGCGTCATGGGGCGCGCTGCCGTGCCTTCCGGCGCGTCCACCGGTTCACGCGAGGCCATCGAACTGCGTGACGGCAACGAGAGCCGCTATCTGGGCAGGGGCGTCTTGCAGGCCGTGGAGCACATCAACACGGAAATCTCCGAAGCCATCATCGGCCTGGACGCGCAGGAACAAGCCTTCATCGACCAGACCCTGATCGATCTGGACGGCACGGAAAACAAATCGCGTCTGGGCGCGAACGCCATTCTTGCCGTCTCCATGTCCGTCGCCCGCGCCGCCGCCGAGGAATCCGGCCTGCCGCTCTACCGCTATTTCGGCGGCATGGGACCGATGCAGATGCCGGTGCCGATGATGAATATCATCAACGGCGGCGCGCACGCCAACAACAGTCTGGACATTCAGGAATTCATGATCATGCCGGTCGGCGCGGCCACCTTCCGCGAGGCGCTGCGTTGCGGCGCGGAAGTGTTCCACGCCCTGAAAAAACTGCTGGATAAAAAAGGCTTTTCCACCGCGGTGGGCGATGAAGGCGGCTTTGCCCCCAATCTCAAGAATCACGCGGAAGCCATCCAGTTCATCATGCAGGCCATCGAACAGGCGGGTTATATCCCCGGTAAGGATGTGCTGATTGCGCTCGATTGCGCCGCTTCCGAATTCCACCGGGACGGCAAGTATCACCTCGCGGGCGAAAAACCGGCGCTCTCCGCCGGAGCGTTCGTCGATTATCTGGAAAATCTCACGGAGCAATTCCCCATCGTTTCGGTTGAGGACGGCATGGCGGAAGGCGATTGGGAGGGCTGGAAGCTCTTGACCGAACGGTTGGGCAAAAAGATACAGATTGTCGGCGACGACCTTTTCGTCACCAATACCCGCATCCTGAAGGAAGGGATACAAAAGGGCATCGCCAATTCCATCCTGATCAAGATCAACCAGATCGGCACGCTGTCGGAAACCTTCGCCGCCGTGGAAATGGCCAAGCGCGCCGGGTACACCGCCATCATCTCGCACCGTTCCGGCGAAACCGAAGACAGCACCATCGCCGACATTGCCGTGGGACTGAACGCCGGACAAATCAAGACTGGCGCGCTGTCGCGTTCCGACCGTGTCGCCAAGTACAATCAGTTGCTGCGTATCGAGGAAGACTTGGGCGACACCGCCACCTACCCCGGACGCGAAGCCCTTTATAATCTTCGCTGACCCTTGAGACGGGAAAAATTTCCATGCGCTGGTTTGCCATTGCCCTCCTTGCCCTCTTGCTGCTACTGCAATATCCGTTGTGGTTCGGCAAGGGCGGCTGGCTCAAGGTGTGGGAATACGATCGCCAGCTCCAGCAACACCGGGAAGCCAACCGCCAGCTCGAGGTTCGCAACAGCGGCCTGGATGCCGAAGTGCGCGACCTGAAAACCGGCTATGAAGCCATCGAGGAACGCGCCCGCTTTGAACTCGGCATGATCAAGCCCGGCGAAGCCTTTATTTCCTTGCCGGAAAACGCGGGGCAAAAGGACAGCGAGGCGGCAGCCATCGACGACGCGCCGCAATGACGGGAATCGTCCAACCCCAAAGGAGAGCCAGCTGGTCTCGGATTGTCGTGGGAAGCGTTGGGTTTTCCTTCTGCCCATTCAGGGGGAGAAGGCACCCAGAGGGCGGATGAGGGGGAGATTCACCCCGGAAATACGGTTCAGGGAGCAAAAATTAGCGACAGCCCTTCAGGGCTGTCGGTCTAACTCCAGTGGGAAGGGGTTTCTCTCCCCTCGAGAATGGCTACGGTCGAAACCCCGGCCGCGGCCGGGGTCTCGACCTTCGCGCCTTTCTTACGGGCGAGGTTTCAAACCGGAGTTAGTTTTACGATGAACAGAACCTGGTGATTCTAACGGGTTTTTGCGGGCGCGTTACAGCCAGCATCCTCGCCAATGGCGGGCGACATCCCGCATACGGTTGGCGAAACCCCATTCGTTGTCGAACCAGACGAAGAGAGTGACCAGTCTGGGGCCGATATTGCGCGTCTGGCTGCCGTCGATGATGGCGGAATGCGGCGCGTGG
>JAIRLE010000052.1 GCA_031259605.1 Zoogloeaceae bacterium | reverse complement strand
CTGCGCCTTCAGCGTTCAACACAAATACTATCCCTATTTCCCCCCCCCCCCCCCCCCCCGCACACATCACCCTCCATCCCTGTGCGCTAGGCGAGGCCAGGGAGCGCTTGCCCTTTGCCCACCAGGGCGGCTACGGCGGTCAATTGCTTCCTGTCGCCGAAACCGTTCAACCGGAGATTTCGTTCCAGTCGAGCCGCTCGACGAGTTGCTCGACCAGGAGCCGACGATCATCAAGATGGCTCTGGAAGGCGCGGAACTCGCCGCGCTCAAGGGCGCGCGCCGGTTGATTGCCGAATCTCGTCCCAAGCTGTGTGTCTGCGCCTATCATCGTCCGGAGGATATTCTCACGCTCACGGCCTGTGTCGGCGGCGCGCGCGACGATTACCGGATTGGTCTGCGTCATCACGGGGAGCATCGTTGGGACACCTGCCTGTATTTTTATTGATGACGGCAAACTAGAGGAATTTGAGCCATGACCGACATCCCTTCCTTCCTCGAAAATTTCCTGGCGGCCTGCGATTTCGAGGATCCGGTGGAAGCCTCGCTGGAAACGAAACTGAAAAGCCTGCCGAAATGGGATTCGCTTGCCATGCTGGCGATCATCGTGATGTTCGACATGGAATACGGCAGGAGCATTGACGGTTCGCATTTGAAAGCCGCCGACACCATCGGCGATCTGTTCAATCTGCTGGAAGGCTGACCATGCCCGTGTCCACGCTGACGAACGTCCGTTTCGCGGGGCTGGCGACCTGCGTTCCCAAACGGATTGTTTCCAACATCGAGGATTGCCGTCCCCGGATGCGCGCGGAGCGCGAGCGGCTGGTGCGCAACATCGGCATCGAATTCAGGAGACTTTGCCCGGAATGGCAATGTTTTTCCGATCTCGCCCTCATCGCCGCCGAAACCCTGCTGGAAAGACTGCGCTGGCGGCGCGAGGACATCGACGCCCTGATCGTCGTTACCCAGTCGCCGGATTACCTGATTCCCGCTACCGCCGTCATCTTGCAGGATCGCCTCGGACTCTCGCAGACAACCGCCGCCTTCGACGTCAATCTGGGCTGTTCCGGCTATCCCTTCGGCCTCAACGTGCTGGGCAGCATGATCGCGGCAGGCGGCGTCAGGAAGGGGCTGCTGCTGGTGGGCGATCGTTGCGCCCGGCTGAACGACCCCATTTTTTCCGATGCCGGAACCGCCACCGCGCTGGAATTCGATGTTTCCGCCCCGCCGATGCGTTTCGACCTGAACAGCGACGGTTCAGGCTGCAAGGCCATCATGCTGCCGGTGGGCGGACATCGTGAGCCGTTCGGAATCCAGCACATGATCCCCACGCGCGAAGATGAAAACGGCGATTGGCATTGGCCCGGCGATTTGGTGCTTGACGGCCCCGCAGTACTGAGTTTTTCCACGCAGCGTGTGCCGCCCGCCGTGGAAAGACTGCTCGCCTACGCCAACACGACCAGGGAGGAGGTGGATTATTTCGTCTTTCACCAGGCCAACCGCATGATCAACGAAACCATCCGCAAGAAACTCAAATTGCCGGAAGAAAAAACACCCTCCACCCTGCGCGATTTCGGCAACACCAGCGGCGCGTCGCTGCCCGTCACCATGACGGCGCGCCTGTGCGAGGCGCTGGAATCCGGCAGAAGGCGCCTGCTGCTTTGCGGTTTCGGCATCGGGCTTTCCTGGGGAAGCTGCCTCATGGAAACCGAAGGCGCGGTCTTTCCGAAATTGATCGAAGCATGAGTGCGCCCGATTTTCCCGCCGCTTTCGTTCTTTCTGGCAAGACGATATTGGTCACCGGCGCTTCTTCCGGCATAGGCGCGGCGACTGCCCAGTTGTTGGCGCAACTCGGCGCGCGGCTCATGCTGAACGGCAGGGACAAGGAACGGCTGGAAGCTACGCGCGCCAAGCTTTCACCCGTTCTGGAGGCGGAGCATCTCGCCGTCACGGGTGACCTCACTCTGCCGGAAACCCGAGATGCACTGGTTGCGGCCTTGCCTGCCTGCGACGGCTTGGCATGGTGTGCCGGGGCGTCGGCACTCGCGCCCTTTCGGATGCTTGCCGAGAAACACCTGCGTCAAATGTTTGCCATCAATTGCGACGCGCCGCTGTTGCTGACCCAGCAGCTATTGTACAAACGCCGGTTGAACCGGAACGCCTCGCTGGTGTTCGTGTCTTCGACGATCACCCACATAAAAAGCAAGGCGACGACTGCCTATGCCGCCGCCAAGGCTGCCCTTGAAGCCGCTATCGGTTCACTTGCGCTGGAGCACGCAGATCGAAGCGTTCGCGCCAATGTCGTGCGCCCCGGTTATGTCGAAACGACTATGCACCAAACATTAGAACGCTCTGGCGGCAATCTGAAAGATTCCGCCGCTCTGATGCCACTGGGCATGGTTTCACCCGAAGAAGTTGCCGCCGCCATTGCCTGGTTGCTCTCCGACGCCAGCCGCTGGATGACGCGCGCCACACTCACTCTGGACGGCGGCCTGACCTTGCCTTTCAGACCATGATGACGTCCTCTCCATTCCCTGCTTCCACACCGCAGGATACAGCGCGCGCCTTGTTCGGGCTGGAAGGCAAGACCGTGCTAGTCACTGGCGCTTCTTCCGGCATTGGCCGGGCAACGGCGCAATGGTGCGCGGCGGCGGGAGCGCGCCTGATCATTTCAGGACGCGACATTCCCCGCCTGGAGGCCACGCGGGCTTCGTTGGCGGGGGAAGGACATCGCACGCTTCCCGCCGATCTGAAAGACGCTGACGCACTCCAGCAACTTGCTGCCGGGTGCGCGGCGGAAATACTGGATGGGGCTGTCCATTGCGCGGGACAGCAAGGACAGATGCCAATGAAAAGCGTCAGTGACGCTTTGCTGTACGACACACTGCATGTGAATTTTCACGCGCCGGTCATGTTGACTCGTCACCTGCTCGCCCGAAGAGGATTCAAGAATGGCGCTTCGATTCTGTTTCTTTCTTCCATCGCCGCCTTGACCGGAACCATCGGTGTCGCGCCCTATTCCGCCTCCAAGGCGGCGCTG
>JAIRLE010000187.1 GCA_031259605.1 Zoogloeaceae bacterium | reverse complement strand
TTTCCGAACGACCCGGCTGGTTTTACCGCCTGTGCCGCGACTACGGTTTGCCCGGATCTGCTTGAACTCGACGCCATTTCTCCGGACGGCGATTATTTTTTACAAACGCTCTCCAAACTTCAGCGCGCACTCAGAAAACGCTTGGGCGTTGCCGCCGCGCCCTATCTCATCGATAATGGGGAGCGCCGCCCGCGGCGCTATCGGCTCAGGATCGCGCCGGAAAACATTCGCTTCGTCTGACGGCAAGCTTGCTGAATGCGATCAGCGCGCAAAACAGGGATACGCTCGCCACAATATGCCAGAATGGAATCTACATGAATGCACTTAATGCCTCCTGTCGCGTGGCCTTTGCCGCGCTCCTGCACGATCTCGGAAAGTTCGCCGAGCGCGCCGCGCCGGAAGTGGCGCGGGAACAGTTGGATGCGCACGTCACGGCATACTGTAAATGGCATGAACCGGAGCGCTATCACAGCCATAAGCATGCTGCGTATACCGCCTTGTTCATGGATGAAATCGAGAAGGCGGCGCCGGATTTGATTCGCGCCGAAATGCTGCCTTTCGCCAGCCGCAAGGAAAACGGCGACATCACCGATTCGCTCGTCAATGCCGCCGCCATGCACCACCGACCGGAAACGCTGCTGCAATGGATCATTGCCACCGCTGATCGCGTCGCGTCCGGTTTCGAGCGCGAGGAATTCGAGCGCTACGACGCTGCCGAGGACAAAACGGCAACGGGGCGCAACCATTATCAGGCGCGGCAATTGACGCTGTTCGAGCAGGTGAGCCTCGCGGAAAATCGCCCCGTCGCCACGCCCGCGAATCTGCGCTACCGTTATCCGTTGAAACCGCTCTCGCCAGAAAACCTCTTTCCCGTGCGGCGTGACGGCTACGAACCGGACGACGATGAATCCGCCCGGAAAGAATACCGGGCGCTTTGGGAAGCGTTTCTTGACGCCCTCGACAAAATCCCATCCTCGCACCGCAGGCAATGGCCGCTGTGGCTGGATCATTTTGATACCCTCTGGCAGAGCTTTGCTCATGCCATTCCTTCCGCCACGGCTTTCGGCGCAAGACCGGAAGTCTCGCTCTATGACCACGGCAAGGCGGTGGCGGCCTTTGCGGTCGCGCTCTGGCGCTGGCACATCGCGCAGGAAGGCTTGAGCGATGCAGATGCCATTTGCCAACACAAGGGTCGCGCGGATTGGGACGCGCCCAAATTCCTGCTCGTGCAAGGCGATTTTTTCGGCATCCAGGATTTCATATTTTCCGAAGGCGCGGAAACCAACAGGCACGCCGCCCGGCTTTTGCGCGGACGCTCGTTTCAGGTGTCGCTCTTCACTGAACTCGCTGCGCTCAAGGTATTGGAAACCTGCCAACTGCCCTCCACCTCGCAAATCATCAACGCGGCGGGCAAGTTTTTGATCGTCGCGCCCAATACGGTGGACATCTGCGAAAAACTCGCCGCTGCGCGGCGTGAATTGAACGACTGGTTTTTGCGTGAAACATTCGGACTCTCCGGTCTGGGATTGGTAGACAAAACGGCCAGTTGCAATGACTTTCTGGAAGGACGGTTCGATGGTTTGATCGAAACCTTGTTTGGCGACCTCGAACGCGCAAAATTGAGACGTTTCGATTTGACGGGCGACACGCCGCCGCCAGGGGTGTTTGCCGTCGACTATCCGCATGGCGTCTGCCGGTACAACCACCATTTGCGCGCGGATAAACCGGAAGAAGGAGAAAACAGGGCTTCCGCCCGGCTTTCCCGCGACCAGGTCGAAATCGGCAAGGCTCTGGCGCATCAGGACAGGCTGTTGATTTTCCGCGACGGCGCGGATTTGCACGAAGGCGGTGTCAAGATTCTGGAAACGTCCTTTTTCGGCTATCGCGTCGGCTTTACCGCAAACGAAGCGGAAAGTGGAAAATTCGGCGAGCTGGCGCGCTCTGGCGATTTATTGCGTTGCTGGGATTTTTCCCTGGCGGAGAATTTGCGGGATTCCCTCTGGCATGGCTACGCCCGCCGCTACATCAACGCCTACGTCCCCTATTTTTCCACGCTCGACCAGCAAACGAGCGACAAATACCGCGAAACGGAAGCCGGCGACGCCGACCCGCACGCGCCCAAGACCTTCAATCACTTGGCCTGCGAAGACCGGATCCTGGACGGCAACGGCAAATGGGTCGGCCAGATCGCCCTCGCCACGCTGAAAGGCGACGTGGACAACCTGGGCAGGATTTTCCAGCAAGGGCTGAAACGCAATACTTTCGCCAAGATGTCCGCGCTTTCGCGCCAGATGAACGGCTTTTTCGCCATCTGGCTGCCTGCCTATTGCCGGGAAAAATATCCGAACACCTATACCGTCTTTGCGGGTGGTGACGATTTCTTTCTGATCGGTCCTTGGCGCAGCACCCAGAAGCTTGCCGCCGACATGGCCGGGGAATTCCGACGATTTGTCGCCGAAAACCCGGATGTTCATTTTTCCGCCGGGTTCGCGATGACCAAGCCCGGACACCCGATATACGCGCTTGCGGAACAGGCGGAAAACGCGCTGGAAGCCGCCAAGGGACATGGAACGGATGAAGTAAAGGAGAAAAATGCCGCTTGTCTCTACAATGAGATCGTGCCTTGGCCGAAATGGAACGAACTCGTCCAACTGGAGCAGGAAGTCCGCAATCTGTCCGATGAATACCAGATCTCCACTGGCTACGTCTATGGTCTTTTGTCCCTGATCGACATCGCCTGCGACGAGAAAATACCGGAGTCCGCCATGTGGCGCAGCCGCTTTGCCTATCGTACCCGGCGCTATGTGGTCGATAAACTCAAACCGGAAGCGCGAGCCATGGCGCAGACGAGATTGGCAACGACCTTTGGCGAAAACGGCATTGTCAAACAACAGGGGCGGTTTCGCATTCCGCTTTTCAACTTCTTTTACAGCAAACGATAGGGAGTCAAGATGAGCAATCCGCAACGCACACAAGGCGGCTTTGGCAATGATCGTTATCGCGATTCGCCGCCGCCCATCAAACTGGATGACGTCAAGTTCGGCAAGGAAATCGACGCCAATCTGTTTGCCGACATCGCGCTGGCCAAGGCGAAATTCATCTCCGAAGAGGGCCGGGGCAGAAAAAACAAATCCACTCAACTACGCAAATTTTACGATGAACTGGTAATGTGGCACGACAAGGTATTTCTTGCGCGTGACGAGAACGGGAAAGCCAGCGCGGAGATCCGGCAAAAGGAATACGCGCAACTTGCGCCCTTCATCAAAATGCTGTGCGCCAAGGTTACTTATGCCGAGGGGCGCGAACATGTCAGCAAAGGCTTTGAAAAGCTCTTTACCCACGTCATCCGCGCCATTTCCGATCCGGAAACCCTGAAACAGGCCAAACTTTTCATCGAAGCCTTCATGGGCTTCTACAAAGCCGAGGAAAAATAATCATGCCCAAACTCAACGACATCACCACCATCAAAGGCACGCTGGAACTCGTGACGGGATTGCGTATCGGCGCGGGCGACTCCGAAATGCACATCGGCGGCGTCGATAACACGGTCATCAAGCATCCGCTCACCGGTTCTCCTTATAT
>JAIRLE010000100.1 GCA_031259605.1 Zoogloeaceae bacterium | reverse complement strand
GTCATGGAAGAACGGCGCGTCACAATGCACTGGCATCTCATTCACACCAAGATCCGGCTGGAAAGGCGGGCGCTGGAAAATCTCGAACGACAGGGTTATGAATGCTATCTGCCGCTCTTTCCCGCGGAAAAATTGCGCCGCGGCAAGCTGGTTGTCGCCGACGTTCCCCTGTTTCCGCGCTATCTGTTCATTCGTCTTGGCGCGGATGGTTCCGACAAAGGTTGGGGGCCGATCCGTTCGACCAGGGGCGTGAGCGCCCTGGTGCGTTTTGGGGAACAACCCGCCAGGGCGGACGACGCGCTGATCGCCTTTTTGAAATCCCGCGAACAGGCGCGGCGGGGCGCGCCAGAGCGTCTGTTCGCGCCGGGCGAATGCGTCCAGCTGCTCGATGCTCCGTTCGCGGGCATTGAAGGCGTCTATCAGATGACCGACGGCGAACAGCGCGCCATGGTGCTTATCGAAATGCTGGGAAAATCGACTCTTTTGCGTATTGGCGTGGGGGGGCTGCGCAAATCCTCAATGACTACAGTATTGACCGATCCCGGTATTCTTCCAGCATGAGCGGGCATGACGCGGCGCGAAGTTCTGTTCGGCGGCGGTTCGCCTGCCGTTCCGGAATATCCGGACAAAAGCAGGGATTGCCCGGCCGCAAGGCGGCAGTGTTTCTCCAGGGGTTTGCGGCATGACGATTTCCGAAGATAGTGTTGTCGCGGTTGTTGGGCTTGGCTATGTCGGCTTGCCTCTTGCTGTCGAATTTGGCAAGAAATACCGCACGATTGGCTATGATCTTTCCGAGCGCAAGGTAGCCAGTTACCGTGAGCATTGCGATCCCACGGGCGAGGTTTCCGCCGAGGCGCTTCGGGCGGCCGGGAAACTGACGGTATCCGCGGACCCGGCGGGCATTGCGTGTGCCGACATCATCATCGTGGCCGTGCCGACGCCGGTCGATGCCGCGCATGCGCCCGATTTCTCGCCGCTTGTCGGCGCGTCGGCCACGGTGGGCAGGCACATGAAGCGAGGGAGCGTCGTGGTGTATGAATCCACGGTTTATCCCGGCGCGACCGAGGAGATATGCGTCCCGTTGCTGGAGCGGCATTCCGGGATGCAATGGAAGCGGGATTTTCACGTCGGCTACTCTCCCGAACGGGTCAATCCCGGCGACAGGGAACACACCATTGCCCGGATCGTCAAGGTGGTTTCCGGCGATGACGCGGCGACGCTCCAGGATGTTGGCGATCTCTACGCTTCGGTGATTGTGGCCGGGGGGCACCGCGCCAGTTCCATCAAGGTGGCCGAGGCCGCCAAGGTCATCGAGAACACGCAGCGCGACCTGAATATTGCCCTGATGAACGAACTGGCCATCATTTTCGAGCGAATCGGGATCGACACCCTTGAGGTGCTTGAGGCGGCTGGCAGCAAGTGGAATTTCCTGCCTTTTCGTCCCGGTCTCGTGGGCGGGCATTGCATCGGCGTGGATCCGTATTACCTGACCTGCAAGGCCGAGATGCTGGGCTACCATCCGCAGGTGATCCTGGCGGGGCGTCGCGTCAATGACGACATGGCCGCCTATGTCGCCCGACAGACCGTCAAGCGGATGATCAACGCGGGCGGTTGCGCCAAGGGCGCCAGGGTTGTGGTGCTGGGTCTTGCTTTCAAGGAAAACTGCCCTGATCTGCGCAATTCCAAGGTGGCCGATCTGGTGAGGGAACTACAGTCCTTCGGTTGCGAGGTGACGGTGCATGACCCGGTTGTCGCCGCCGATGAAGCCATGCGCGAGTACGGCATTCCGCTTGCCGCGTGGGAGGATTTGCCGGAGGCCGCCGATGCGCTCGTCGTCGCCGTTGCCCACCGTGACTACCTGGAAATGCCGCTGGCCGACATTACCGGCAGGCTCAGGCCGGGCGGCGTGTTCGTCGATGTGAAGTCGATCTTCGAACCGGCCGCGATTCGGGCGGCGGGTCATGATCTCTGGCGCCTGTAGGTAGCGCCGCGCGATGTGCCGCACGCTCTTGATGCATTGCTGAAGGCGCGGCATGGCGGAATCGTTTCTGAAATCCATCGGTCAGTCTGTCCTTTGGCGCAGTCTGGAGCGTTTGGCGGGTCTTGCCAAGCATGTTGTCATTGCCGCCGCGCTTGGCTTGAGCGCCCAGCTCGACGTGTTCTACATGGCTGTGGCGTTGCTGGGGATGCTGGTTTTTTCATGGGCTGGACTATTGGATATCGTGGCGGTGCCGGACATGGTCAGGGCCTGGCGGGAAAATCGTCATGAGGCGTTCGGGCGAATCGCTTCCGGGTTGTTTTCCCTTGCCCTTGCGGGTTCCGCGGTGCTGGCGATCGTTCTCTATTTTGCGTGGCCGGGAATCGCGAATGTGGCGATAGGCTTCGACCAGAACCGGAAGGATCTGCTCGCGGAGGCCGCCCCCTGGCTCTTGCCGGTTATCCTTTTTCATATTCCGCTGCGTTTCGCCGGCTCTGTCCTGCGCGCCGTCCGGAAGTTTTCGTTTTACTATCAGGCCGAATTCCTCATGGCGTTGATAGTCCTGATATGCGTGCTTGCATGCCGGGACGCGCCGCATGTGTTGCTCTGGTCGCTCAGCGCGGGTGTGAGCGCGGCGTTTCTCTTCCTGTCGCTTGTCGCGCGGTCTTATCTTTTTCCCTTGTCCAACCCGTTTTCTCCGGTCGTTCTCCGCGCGTTGCGCATGGCCCCCGGTCTCTTGCTGCTCCAGGGCGCCGGTTATGTTTTTATCCTGACCGACAGGATTTTTGTTTCTTTTCTGCCGGAAGGCGCGGTTGCCGCGCTTGCCTATGGCGCGACCCTGATTGCCCTGTTGCCGGGGTTTGTGTCGTTGAACGGCGCGTTCATCACGGTAATCGCCGAACACGAGGATCGGGGAAAACGGGCGGAGCGTTTGAACGATCTTCTGTCCGCGGCGATATATCTTGGGGTTGGGGCAATGGCGTTCATGCTGATGGCGGGGGAGAGCGTCGTCCAGACGCTTTTTGAGCGGGGCATGTTTACGGCGGGCGACACAGGGAAGGTCACGCGCGCGATTTCCGCCTATGTCTGGATGATCCTGCCGCTGTTTCTGATGGGTCCCATGGATCAGGTCTTTCAGGTGGAGCGGCGGATCAGCCCCATGGTATGGCGCGTCGTATTGGGCATGCTGGCGAATGTCGTCCTGAATGCCTGGTTTCTGTTTGGCCTGGGCTGGGGGGTGTACGGCGTGGCCCTGGCGACCGCGATCGCTTACTGGATCATGCTGCTGACGGGCCTGGGCGCGCTGGAGCGGTTGGGCTATGTTTTTGCGAAACGTCGGCATCT
>JAIRLE010000067.1 GCA_031259605.1 Zoogloeaceae bacterium | reverse complement strand
CCGGCCTGATTTCCAACGAAGTTTCCCCCTTCGGCGGCGTCAAGCAATCCGGATTTGGCCGCGAAGGCTCGAAATACGGCATCGAGGAATACCTGGTCATCAAGCAATTGTGCATCGGCATGTCCTGATCGAAGGACGGGAGACAGCCATCCGGTATACAAGAGCAAAGATCAAGGCGCAGGACGCGCACATCAGGTTCGCCTTCTTGACCGGCGTCTCCAAGTTCAGCAAGGTCAATATCTTTTCCGGCCTCAACAATCTGGCGGACATCACGCTGTTGCCGGGGTTTTCCAGCATTTGCGGCTATACCGACGCGGCGAGGCGATCTATAACCCTTTCGATCTGTTGCCGCTTTTCAGGGAGCGCGAATTCCACTCTTTCTGGTTCGAGACCGGTACGCCGAATTTTCCGATAGACATGCCGCAAGGTTTATCTGCCTTCGCTCCTGAAGCTGGAAAGCTCGTCCGAATTGATTTCCGCCTTCGGAGTGGTTCGCGCCAGACTGTGAAGGAGGTGACTCATGACTTGAACTCCTGATGCTGATGAGATATGAGATTCGAGCATTGATTGTATAAGAGCTTCTGCGCGGAATAAAGGCCAGCTACGGGTCGGGATGGAATCGGACGGTACTGAACAATTTTCCGATCCCGGATGCCGGTTGCCCGATCCCTGTTCAATCCTTTGGCATATCCATGCCCTTCCCGGAAGCCTGTATTGATGCGGCTTTCGTGTTGCGGTGCAGCATAAAAAGACGGGGTTTCCCATTGTCTTTGCGCGTACAATCAAGTACATTTTCGCAAATCAGAACAAGTCAGGCGACTGACGCACAAAACGGGTGACGACGTTGAACGACATTCATATGAACGCCACGTGCCAGGGGGTATTTCCTTTTCCCCGTCTGTCGGCCTCCCCCCTTGCGCATCCGCCTCGTGACCGAAAACTGCCGTACTGGCCACTGGTCTGGCAGGCTTCGCGCTGGCGGTAAACGGTTTCGACGCGAGCGGCGTCCGTGTGTCCGGCGCGCTCTGGCCGTCGTGCGTCGGCATTCAGGTTTTTAAATGGTGTAAGCAATCAATTGGAGGAGCATAATGAAAGTACTGGTTCCCGTGAAACGGGTTGTCGATTCCAATGTCAAGGTACGCGCCAAGGCGGACGAGACAGGAGTGGATTTGGCGAATGTCAAGATGGCGATGAATCCGTTTGATGAAATCGCTGTCGAAGAAGCGGTGCGGCTGAAGGAAAAAGGCGTTGCGACGGAAGTGGTGGTGGTGAGCTGCGGCCCTGCCATCTGCCAGGAAACCCTGCGCACGGCGCTGGCGGTGGGCGCGGATCGGGCGATTCTGGTCGATGCGGGCGATGTCGAATTGCAACCGCTGGCGGTGGCGAAGATCCTGAAGGCGCTGGTCGCCAAGGAAGCGCCGCAACTGGTGGTTGCCGGCAAGCAGGCCATCGACGACGACGCCAATCAGGTCGGGCAGATGCTCGCCGCGCTACAAGGCTGGCCGCAAGTGACGTTCGCTTCCAAAGTGGACGTGGCGGATGGCAAGGCCAAGGTGACGCGGGAAATCGACGGCGGGCTGGAGACGCTGGAAGTGCCGCTGCCTGCCGTGATTACCGCGGATCTGCGCCTGAACGAACCGCGTTACGCCAAGTTGCCGGATGTCATGAAGGCGAAGAAAAAACCGCTGGAGACAACGACGCCCGCCGAACTCGGCGTGGATGTCGCGCCCCGCCTGAAGACGCTGAAGGTTTCCGAGCCGCCCAAGCGGCAAGGCGGCGGCAAGGTGGCAGATGTGGCCGATTTGGTCAATAGACTCAAAAACGAAGCAAAGGTGATCTGAAATGGCTATTCTCGTTATTGCTGAACACGACCACGCCAGCCTCAAGGCGGCAACCCGCAACACGCTGGCGGCAGCCGCCAGACTGGGCAGCGAGGTGCATCTGCTCGTCGCCGGCAGCAACGCCGGCGGTGCGGCGGCGCAGGGCGCGACGGCCGGCGCCGCCAGGGTGCTGCTGGCCGACGCGCCCCAGTATGCCGAACAATCCGCCGAAAACCTGACGGCGCTCATCGTCTCCCTGGCGGGCGGCTATTCGCACATCCTGGCTCCGGCCTCCTCCTTCGGCAAGAATTTCCTGCCGCGCGTGGCGGCGCAGTTGGACGTGGCGCAGATTTCCGACATCGTCGGCATCGTATCGGCGGATACCTTCGTGCGTCCCATCTATGCGGGCAATGCGCTGGCAACGGTGCAAAGCGCGGACGCGGTGAAGGTGATTTCCGTGCGTTCCACGGCCTTCGACGCGCCGCCGGAGAGCGCTCCAGCGCCGGTGGAAAACGTGACGGCGACAGCCGATACGGGGCTTTCCAAGCGTCTGGGGCAAGAACTCACCAAGTCCGAACGGCCTGAACTGGGCGCGGCCAAGATCATCGTTTCCGGCGGTCGCGGCCTGGGCAGCGGCGAAAACTACAAGAAGATACTGGAGCCGCTGGCCGACAAGCTGGGCGCGGCATTGGGCGCTTCCCGCGCTGCGGTGGACGCGGGTTTCGTGCCCAACGACTTCCAGGTAGGACAAACCGGGAAAATCGTTGCGCCGCAACTCTACATCGCGGTCGGCATTTCCGGGGCCATCCAGCATCTGGCGGGCATGAAGGATTCCAAGGTGATTGTCGCCATCAACAAGAATCCCGACGAACCTATCTTCCAGATTGCCGACTATGGACTGGTCGCCGACCTGAACGACGCCGTGCCTGAACTGGTCGCGGCGCTTTAAAGGGCCTCGCCAAAAGCAGGTTTCAACCTCCCGTCCGTCATCGCCGGGCAGAGCGTTCCCGGCGGTGGCGGATCAACGATTACCACAGGAGATTCACAAAATGAGCACCTATGCAGCCCCCTTGAACGACATGCGTTTTCTCATGAATGAAATCGCCGGCCTGAAGGACATTCTGGCATTACCCGCCTTTGCCGATACGGTGGATGCCGACACGGTCGATTCCATTCTGGAAGAAGCCGCCAAGTTCGCCGCCGAGCAGATCGACCCCATCAACATCATCGGCGACCGCAAGCAGTCTCCCAAGTGGGACAACGGCGTGGTGACGGTCAGTCCCGAATACAAGAAGGTCTCTAAGCTCTTCTGCGAAAACGGCTGGCACGCCATGCCCGGCAATCAGGAATTCGGCGGGCAGGGCCTGCCCAGCCTGGTGAATTTCGCCGTCAATGAAATGTGGCGTTCCGCCTCCATTGCCTTTGCGCTCTGTCCGATGCTGACCATGGGCGCGGTGCATGCCATCGAGCACCACGCATCCGACGACCTGAAGCAAAAATACCTGCCCAAGATGATCGACGGCACCTGGGGCGGCACCATGAACCTGACCGAGCCGCAGGCCGGTTCCGACCTCACCGCCATCCGCACCAAGGCGGTGCCCGATCCCAGCGGCGACGGCACTTACCGCATCACCGGCACCAAGATCTTCATCACCTGGGGCGAGCACGACATGGCGGAGAATCTCATCCACCTGGTGCTCGCGCGCCTGCCCAATTCCGATCCGGGCTTGAAGGGCATTTCCCTCTTTCTCGTGCCCAAGTTCCTGGTAAGCGACGACGGCAGCCTGGGTGAGCGCAACGACCTCATCTGCTCGGCCATCGAGCACAAGCTGGGCATCAAGGGTTCCGCCACGGCGGTGATGTCCTATGGCGACAAGGTCGGCGCGAAGGGCTGGCTGATCGGCAAGGAAGGCAATGGCGTCGCCTACATGTTCACCATGATGAACCACGCCCGCATCCACGTCGGCCTGGAGGGTATCGCGGTGGCCGAGCGCGCCTACCAGCACGCGCTTGCCTATGCCCGCGAACGCATCCAGGGCGCGATCATCGGCGACGCGGAAAGCAAGACGACGCCCAAGCCCATCCTCTTCCATCCGGACGTGCGCCGTCTGTTGATGGACATGAAATCGCGCACCGAGGCGCTGCGCGCGATCGGCTACTTCGCGGCGGGACAGATGGACCTTGCCAAATCCCCCGATCCCGCAACCGCCAAGAAGGCGCAGGCCAACCTGGAACTCCTGACGCCGATCGTCAAGGGCTGGAGTACGGAAAGCTCGATCGACATCACTTCCGAAGGCGTCCAGGTGCATGGCGGCACCGGCTTCATCGAAGAAACCGGCGCGGCGCAGTATTACCGCGATTGCCGCATCACCGCGATCTACGAAGGCACCACTGCCATCCAGGCCAACGACTACATCGGTCGCAAGACGGCGCGCGAGGTGAACAAGGAAACGGGAGAAACCGGCTTTACCGCCCGCGCCCTTTACAAGGAAATCGCCGCCTTCGCGGACGAACTCGCTCGTGACGCCAAGCTGGGCGACATCGGCAAGGAACTGCAAGAGGCGGCGAAGGCGCTGATCGACACCACCGAATGGGCAATCAAGACCTATGGGCCGGAGCCGCAAGTGGCTTCCGCCGGATCGGTGCTCTACCTGAAACTCGGCGGCATCGTGCTCGGCGGCTGGCTCCTGGCCAAGTCCGCGCGGATCGCGCAGAAGAAACTCGACGCGGGTGAAACCGATGGCTATTACAAAGGCAAGATCGCCACGACCCGCTACTATGCCAAGCACTGGCTAGTGCAGGCGCAGGCACTGAAGCGGGAAATCACCGAGGGCGGCCCCTCCGTCCTGGGACTGGACGAACCGCTCTTCTAAGCATTGCCCGCGGGGAAATGAACGCCTCGAAGCTCCGGCCTTTCCGGCCAGGGATTCGAGGCGTTTTTCCACGGAAGAACAACGAACGGAGAATAACAGGAGAGACAAAATGAACACTGAACGTGAAACCATGGAATTCGATGTCGTCGTCGTGGGAGGCGGGCTTTCCGGCCTCTCTGCCGCGATTCGTCTCAAACAACTGGCGGGACAGGCAAGCAGGGAACTGGAGGTTTGCGTTCTGGAAAAAGGTTCGGAAATCGGGGCGCACATCCTGTCCGGTGCCTGCTTCGAGCCGACCGCGCTGACGGAACTGATCCCCGACTGGAAGGAAAAGGGCGCGCCGCTCAACGTGCCGACCATCGACGACAATTTCCTTTTCTTCACGGAAACCCGCGCCATCAGGATGCCGACGCCGCCGCAGATGGAAAATGAGGGCAACTACATCATCAGCATGGCCAACCTCTCCCGCTGGCTGGGCGAGCAGGCGGACGCGCTGGGCATACAGATATTCCCCGGCTTTGCCGCCGCGGAAATCCTCTATGACGAACAGGGCAGTGTGCGGGGCGTGGCGACCGGCGACATGGGCATCGGCAAAGACGGGCAGCATACCGCCAATTACCAGCCTGGCTACGAATTGCTGGCAAAGCAGACCATTTTCGCCGAAGGCTGCCGCGGCTCGCTCACGCAGGAACTGTTCGAGAAATTCGGCTTGCGCAAGGACGCCCATCCGCAAACCTACGGTATCGGCATCAAGGAAATCTGGGAGGTCGAGCCTGCCAAGCACAAACCCGGCAAACTCATCCACTCGGTCGGCTGGCCGCTGGGCGCCGCGACCTATGGCGGTTCCGCGCTGTATCACATGGAAAACAACCAGATCGCCATCATGTTCGTGGTGGGGCTGGATTACCGGAACCCCTGGCTTTCTCCCTTCGAGGAATTCCAGCGTTTCAAGACGCATCCGGCGATTCGTTCCCTCCTGGAAGGCGGACGCAGGCTCGCTTATGGCGCGCGTTCGCTCTCGGAAGGCGGCTTCCAGTCCATCCCCAAATTCACCTTCCCTGGTGGTGTGCTGGTCGGCGACACGGCGGGCTTTCTGAACGTGCCGAAAATCAAGGGCGGGCATACCGCGATGAAATCCGGGATGCTGGCGGCGGAAGCCATCTTCGATGTGCTTTCCGGGGAAAACCCGCGGCAGGAGGCCGCTGCCTATACCGAGAAGATGAAAGCAAGCTGGCTGTGGGACGAACTCTACCGGGCGCGCAACATCCGCCCGTCTTTCCGCTGGGGCATGTGGTTCGGCTTGGGCTATTCGGGGCTGGATACCTATCTCTTTCGCGGCAAGGCGCCCTGGACGTTCGCCATCCATCCCGATCACGAGGAACTGGAAGACAAGGACGCCCACCCGAAGATCGACTACCCCAAGCCGGATGGCGTCGTGACCTTCGACCGCCTCTCCTCGGTGTTTCTCGCCAATGTGAATCACGAGGAAAACCAGCGCTGCCACCTGCGGCTGAAGGATGAAAACGTACCCATACACATCAACCTGAAGAAATACGCCTCCCCAGAAACCCGTTACTGTCCCGCGGGCGTCTATGAAATCCTCGGCGAGGACGAAGGCAATCCGCGCTTGCAGATCAACGCGCAGAACTGCCTGCACTGCAAGACCTGCGACATCAAGGATCCGACGCAGAACATCCAATGGACGGTACCCGAAGGCGGCGGCGGGCCGAATTACCCGAACATGTGACGTCATCGGGGATCAGGCATCGGGAATCAGGGCAACCTGGTTCCCGATTTTTTTGGAAGACAGCGAAGTCCGTTGCGCGCCCAAAGTAATCGCACCATCTTTTCCCGGTTTCAGGCGCGGCATATGCGGGCTTGAGGTTTTTGTCGCGCATGGCCCCTCTCTCGCCAAGCGGGAGAGAGAAAGGCAAGCGGCGGCGCAGGTTTTTCCCGCGTCCGCTTCGCGGGAGAGTGTGGCCGAAGGCCGGGAGAGGGATGGCGCTTGTCCCGCTTCAATCCGCCATCTTCAGCGAACCGCCTCCCGAATGGTCTGCCAGTTTTTTTCTTCCACCCAGGCGAAACGGCAGCGCCCATTGCTTCTTCTGGCCCAGAGTTCGCCGATGCGCTTTTTTTCCCTGCTGTCTTCCGTAGCGGCGATATGAGCGCCTTTATATTCAACGGCCAGGGTGATTCCCGATTGCGTCCGCGCGATGAAATCGGGATAGAACCTGCCAAAAGCCGTTTGCAGCCAGAAGGAGGAAGGTTTTCTTTCCACATTGCGTATCCACCATTCAACGCCTTCCAGTGTGTTGGCGATGAATTCGGCGCATTCAAACTCTTCTCCCTTGTCTTTCAGGTTGCCGATCACCGGGAAAAAATGGCGTCTCAGGGGAATCAGGCCGACATAGGGCGTGTCGTAGGCATAGCGTCCCTGCGCAAGGGTGATGGCGTGTTCGTCGCGCGTCGTGAAGCGCGATTCGTCCTGAAACAGTCCGTCGAACACGAGCTGCTTGGCAAGTTCAAGCCCGCTCGCCAGCTTTCGTTCCAGCGCGCCGCGCAGACGGAACTTTCTATAGGCGAGTTCTTCCAGCGTGAAATGACGTTCCTCGAGCAGCCAATCCACCGCCTGGTTCAGCCAGGCCACCTTTTGCGCCCTGTCCGCATAGAAAACGGGCAGGTTGCGATCCAGCCAGTAAACAAGGTCTGTGGTTTGCCAGCCGCTTTCATGACTTAAAAGGGCAAACTGGTTGTCCATTTTGTCGAACAGGTCGCACTGGATTTTTTCCAGTTCGGAAAGCGAAAGTCTGGCCCGGCGCATCACTTGTGTATCCTGCGCGAATTCCTGTTCGCTCAGCCGGCAATCGAATTCGCCGATCTCCCAATCAGCATCGAGCAGCGCCGTTTCGTCGAAAATGTCGAAAAACCCCGATTGTTGCATTGCCAGAAGCGGCACTTTGGCCGATTCGCCTTTTTCGGCGAGTGTTTTTTCGCGTTGCGGCAAGTTTTGGCTTTGCGCCAGCGCGTCCAGTTGTTCGCGCACGAGTCTTGCCGCTTCCGGCGTCGAAAAAGTCTCCGCGATTTGCCGGATTTCCCCGGCGCTTGCGCCGCCTTTCACGGTCAGGGTTCCCGTTTCGGGAGAAACTTCTATTTTTTCGCGCAAGGCTCTGGGCAGGGCGTCAGCTTTCGGGAGCGCGAGCGCGCCGACGGCCTCCGGCAATGAATCTGTCATTTGCGGCAGGGGAATCGTCAAATCCGCCGAGGGCGTGAACAAATCGTCCGGCAGCGCGTCGCGCGGAACGTAAATCAAATCCCGCGTTTCCAGCCGCTCGAAGCCGCTTTGCGCCAGTCCATCCTTCAAACCCTGTACCGTCGCGGCAAAATCGCTGGAGACCACATAGGCGTAGCTGCGGTTCAGCGCCTCGCGCGTCTTGCGCCGGACGTGCGGCATGCGCAGCACGCGCCCCAACACCTGTTCCACGGCGGTGGCCGACGTGGTGTTGCGAAACGAATAGAGCACGTAGGCATAGGGGCAATCCCAGCCTTCGCGCAGTTTGTCGACGGTGATGATGAATTGCGGAAACCCTGGCGCATCCAGTCTTTTTTCGTCCAGTTCATCCAGTTGGCCGGTGGCGATGGCGATGGATTCCGGCGGAATCTGGAAATCGTCGATCAGATGCCTTTTGACGATCTCCGGCGTGAACGTCACTTTCCCCTTCGCCTTGCGCTCCGCCTGGATCAGCATCACGACAGGATGAATCCGTTCGCCGGTGGCGCGTTCTTCTTCCTCGGCTTCCTTTTCCAGTTTCCGCACGCGGGCGATGGCCTCGGTCAATGAAGCGCGCCAGTCCGGGTGGGTCGCCAGTTCCAGCGGCAGTTTCAGCATGTCTTCCGCTTGCAGTGTGGCGGCGGAAACGCTGGCGAGCACGTTGGAGGGCTGGCGCAGCCGGTCGGGGGTCGCGGTCAGTTCCAGAATGCAGGAAGGCGCGAGGCGAACCAGGGTTTCCGTCGCCAGCGGCGTACCCTGATTGTGGGCTTCATCGACGATGATGAACGGGCGGCGCAGACGAATCGCGTCGACCACGGAGCCTTCGCCTTTTTGCGCTTCGGACGCGCCCTCGAAATGCGACTGGAGCGTCCCGTTCTGCCGATAGACGCGCAAGCCTTCGGCATTGTCGCGTTTGAAACTCTGCATGGTGGCGACGATGATGGCATTGCCGCTGTTCAATGTCGCGGGCGTGAGGTGGAGCGCCTCGCGGAGGTCCAGCACACTGACGCCGCCGAACAGTTCGCGCATGTCCTCATGCAGCAATTCGCCCGGCGTCTTGAGCGCGTACAGGGTTTGTTCGCGGATGGGTTCCGAGGGCACGAGCCACAGGGTGAGCGTGTATTCCGCCGCCAGAAAGTCGCGGGTTACGCGGGCGATGGACTGACCGGCGATGCGCGTCTTGCCGCCGCCGGTGGGCACGCGCAG